>JADLEH010000252.1 GCA_020846255.1 Propionibacteriaceae bacterium | reverse complement strand
GGTAGACCCGCGACGTGCCCTCAACCCGGCGGGAGACCAGACCGGCCGCGGCCAGGATCTGGAGGTTGCGGGAGGTGTTTCCGAGCGTCGAGCTCACTTCGCGGGCCAGGTCCTCGACGCTGCGCTCGCCCTGGGCCAGCACGTCGATGATCTCGACGCGCCTGGCGTTACCCAGGGCTGCGCCGACTCGCGCGAAGTGCCCGAACACCCCGTCCTTGAACTCGCGGCCGTCCATCTGATCTCCTAATCGCGTGATCGCTAGAATAGACCATGACCGCCGATCCGGCACACCTGCTGCGGGTTCTCTCTGCGCGTCGCAGCACGGGTTCGCCTCCGTGACCGCGCCGGTCATGGTCGCAGCCATGAGGCGGGCCAACGAGCAGGACCTCTCCCGGCTGGCGGAACTCCCGGAGTCGTAGTCGAGGGATGGCCGAGCCCGCATCGGCGCCGGTCCGGGTGACCCGGCGGGCTGGGTCCTGAGCGTGGAAGGTCATCGCGGGTCCGGAGGGTTTCCCGACCATGACGACTCCGATCACGCCGCCGGAGAGGTGCGGGTCTCCGGTGCGGGCAGCCTGGACTCGGTTACTGCATGCCATGGCCCGCCTGGGGCCGCCCCGACAGCTGCTGGAACCGAACCCGCTGCAAGCGGCGTGGCCGGAGCCGTCCGGACCGCCACCCGAGGTTCGGACACCATCCAGCCCGTGGGCAGAAGTGCCCGGGAGGATCGGACGCCGGCAGTGGCGATACTACGAGGAGCCGGATCGGGAGGGAGACCGTCGTGGCCGACGGGAGGTTGACGCCTCAGCAGTTCCAGGAGGCTGACGGAACCGGACAGTGGCGGGCGCTGAACGCGGGCGCGGACGCCTGGTTCGAAGCACCTTCCCACCGGGCCGGGGCCGCCCTGGTGCGGATGGCCGGCGAAGTGGCCGAGGAGTTGGGGCACCACCCCGATGTGGATGTGCGGGCGTCCGGGGTGCATCTGCGCACCTACACCCATGACACCGACTCGCTGACCGCAAGGGACGTGATCCTGGCCGGACGGATCTCCGCGGCCGCCGCACGACTCGGCCTGGTCGCGAACCCGTCGGCAGCGCAACGCATGCAGTTGACGATCGACGCCGTCGACCGTGCGGCGGTGGTGCCGTTCTGGCAGGCAGCGCTGGGCCTGGAGCGGGCCGGTGACGACCGGCTGTCGGACCGGTTGCGGCGGCTGCCGCGGGTGTGGTTCCAGGAGCTGGCTGAGCCGCGTCCGCTGCGCAACCGCCTCCACGTCGATGCCGGCACGCCGTGGGAACTGGTCGAGGCCAAACTGGCCGCGCTCGGAGGCGCGGGTGGGCACGTCACCTACCAGAACCAGTGGTGGCAGACGGTGGCCGACGCCGAGGGCAACGAGGTGGACGTCTTCCCGCTGGCCGAGGCCCATGGCGTCATCGAAGGCGAGGGCACCGGCGACTGGCGAGTCATGCTGACCGCGGCCGCCCACTACCCGACCTCGAGTTTCGGCCAGGGTGTCACGTTCGTCGAGGCGGTGGCCGGGTTGGCGGACGACGCGGGCCTGCCCCTGCTGATCGACCTGCGCTACTCGGGGGTGACCGTCGACAGCGGCAAGGACCAGCACGATGCGGACGGGTTCGCGGCGCTCGCCCGGGCCGTCCAGTCGGCGGCCCGTGACCTGGGGCTGTCCGCCGACACTTCGCAGATCCGCGATTTCCAGGTGGGGATCGACGCCCTCGACGTGCCGGCGGTCCGGGAGTTCTGGCGGGTGGCGCTCGGCTACGTGGCGGATCCTCGCGAGGGCGTCACCGACCTGTACGACCCGCGTCGGCTCAACCCGCCGGTGTTCTTCCAGCAGCTCGACGAACCCAGGCGGCAGCGCAATCGCATCCACCTGGACCTGTTCGTACCCGACGACGCGGCCGAGTCGCGGGTGGCTGCAGCCGTTGCAGCCGGCGGCCAGGTGGTCTTCGACGCCAGCGCCCCGGACTGGTGGACGGTGGCCGACCCCGAGGGCAACGAGCTCGACATCGCCGTAGTGGTGGGCCGCGCCGAGCGGGCGAAGTCACGCTCCGGGGCGTGACCAGCCACCACCCGGCCCCAACGCGCCAACGCGCGGGATCGTGTACCGAGTTCGGTACACGATCCTGCACGTTGTCAGGCGTCAGGCGTCGGCGGGTCGGGATAGATGCTCCGGTTCTCGACGCGGCGGTTGCGGCCGTTGAACCGGGAGAGCCCGTAGCCCCTGGGAAGCACCTTGAGCAGGGCGAGGGTCGCGTACATCAGGCTGTTCAGGGCGACGAAGGTCGCGAGGATCCCGAAGAACTCCGAGTCGAGGATCGCCTCCGGAAGCAGCGCCCCCGTTGGCAGGATCGCAGGGAATGGCATCATCGGTGGCCCCCGGCCGTGAGGTTGTCGCCGATCGCCGCTGCGGGCGGGAGTCGGGTGATGTGCTTCCAGCCGGCCCGCTTCCCGAACATGATGTCAACCACGCCCTTGAGGTAGACCAGGTTCAGGAAGGCTGCGTACACCAGTTCGGGGATCAGGGTCGCCGCGAGCAGGCGCGCCCGCCAGCCACCGGCCCACACGGTGACGACGCGCTCGACGGTGAACACCATGCCGAGCCAGATCCAGAACGGGAACCACACCCAGGAGTCCACCGAGACCAGCATCAACACGATCAGCACGACGTAGCCGGTCAGCGCGATCACCCCGTAGCCGATCCCCAGCTGTTGCGCCCAGTAACGGAACGTCCTCGGGGTCAACCCATAGGCCCCGAGGTTCTCCAGCGCACCGCGCTGCCAGCGCAGGCGCTGGTTCCAAAGGGCGCGCCACGTCGGCATCAGCTCGGTGACGACGGTGCACTGGCTCGGGGAGATCATCAGGGCCCCGAGGGACTTCAGGGCGATGGTGAGCTCGTTGTCCTCGGTCAGGGCTGCCGTGTCGTAGACGTCGCCGGGGATCCCCGGGATCGAGGAGCCCCGGCTCTGCGCGACCGTCCGCAGCGCTTCCGGCCGGAAGATGGAAGAGGTCCCGGTCAGCACGAAGACCCGGCCGTCCCTGCGCCTGATGTCACGGCTGTACCGGCGGTACTCGTTGCGCTGGAACTGGCCGAGCATCCCGGCGCCGTCCTCGCCGTAGAACAGGCCCCCGATGGCCATCAGCGCTCGGTCGGCGGTGAAGCGTGCGACCGCTGCCTCGATGAACCCGTCGTCGAGGAGCGTGTCCGCGTCCACGATCATCACGGTGTCGTTGTCGCCCTGGGTGGGGAGCAGTCGCCGGAGGGCCTGGTTGAGGGCACCCGCCTTCTTGTGGGTGTTCGCAACCGACTCGAACACCTCGACGCCGGCACGCCGGGCGACCTCCACCGTCGAGTCGGTGCAGTTGTCCGCGACCACGATGATGCGCTCGGGCGGGTGCCCCTGGGCAAGGAGGGACGCGATGGTCTGGGGAAGCGTGGCCTCCTCGTTGTGCGCCGGGATCAGGACCGTGACGGTCACGGGGCCGGCGAAGACGCCCGCGGTCCTGGCCATGACGAGCTTCGGCGCCAGCGGGTCGGTCCTGGAGTCGACGGAGCGACGGGAGCGGTTGGAGATCCGAAGCTCGACCAGTGCCACCCCGGAGGCGAGCAGGACGGCCAGCGCCACAGCCGCGACGACCACGCGGGCAGAGGGTGCCTCGGTTGCGTAGATGACGCTCCAGACCCCGAGAACGAGCCCTTCCGTCGGGTCGAACTCGACCCGCGGACCGACGAGACTCGCTGCGGCGAGCAGGAGGGCTGCTGCGATCGCGGCCAGCCCGAAGACGACCAGGCCGATCAGGCGCGCGAACGGCCCGGCTCCGGTCGAGCGGGTACGGGCTGCCCGCTCGGACTGGTCTGAAGTGATGGCGGTCACCTCCATACCCCTACTCCCCTCCCGGAAGGAAGACGTTCGGCTGGCCGGGCGGCCTGCTCCGGCCCCTCGGAGGGCATCCGTGGCCGCGCCGCACCGCACCAAACACTGCAGGACCGATTTCATCGTCACCCCTCAGGGTGACTGCGGCTATTGCACTAATACTGCGTTCACTTTCCGCAAAGGCTACCGCAGCATTGGTCGTCCGGTCGAGTAATCGATGGCTCTTCGGTTCGATAGTCCACGGGTCATCAGCCGCATCATCCCTTGTCAACCGTCTGGGGTGGTCACCCATTGGGGGACGGGCGTCATGAATTCAGACGCGTATCAGGTAATGCCCGGAGCTCGCACGAAAGCGCAGCCGGCAGGGTCAATTGGGTCGTCCGGAGCCAGTTGCGCAAATCGGGAACACAGGGAGGGCCGGGCCCTTGAGCGGCCCGGCCCTCCCTGTGTTCCCGCGCGATCCGGATCGGTGCGGCTAGCTGAGCTTGCGCCGGTAGCTCGCCATGGCGAGGAAGTAGGCCACGGCAAGAATCCCGACACACCAGGCGAGGGCTGTCCAGATGTCGGCACCGATCGGCTGCCCGGCCAGGAGGTCCCGAATCGTGTTGACGATCGAGGTCACCGGCTGGTTCTCGGCGAACCAGCGCACCGGGCCCGGCATGGTCTCGGTCGGCACGAAGGCAGAGCTGATGAACGGCAGGAAGATCAGCGGGTAGGAGAACGCGCTCGCGCCGTCAACGGTCTTCGCCGACAGGCCGGCGATCACGGCGAGCCAGGTCAGGGCCAGGGTGAACAGGATCAGGATGCCGGCCACCCCCAGCCAGGCCAGGATGCCGGCCGCGGAGCGGAAGCCCATGGCGAGGGCGACCAGCACGACCACCAGCAGCGAGATCAGGTTGGCCACCAGCGAGGTCAGGACGTGCGCCCACAGCACAGCCGATCGTGTGATCGGCATGGAGTGGAACCGCTCGAAGATGCCGCCCTGCAGGTCGAGGAAGAGCCGATAGGCGGTGTAGGCGATGCCGGAGGCGATCGTGATCAGCAGGATGCCGGGCAGCAGGTAGGTCACGTACGGCGAGTCGGTGCCGGTGTCGATGGCACCGCCGAGCACGTAGACGAACATCAGCATCATGACGATCGGAGTGATCGCCGTGGTGATGATCGTGTCGACGCTGCGCGAGACATGCTTCAGGGACCGTCCGGTCAGGACCATCGTGTCGGCGAAGGGTTGCGTGGTCATTTCTCCTCCTTGCCCTTCGCGCCGGCGCTGCCGTCGGCGCTGAGGTTGGTGCCGGTGGCCCCGTCACCGACGAGGCTGAGGAACACGTCCTCGAGGGTCGGCTGCTTCTCGATGTACTCGACCGTTGCCGGCGGGAGCAGCTGCTTGAGCTCGGCGAGCGTGCCGTTCACGATGATCCGGCCGTCGTGGAGGATGGCGATCCGGTCGGCGAGCTGCTCGGCCTCGTCCAGGTACTGGGTCGTCAGCAGGACGGTCGTGCCCTGCCCGGCGAGTTCCTTGACGGCCTGCCACACCTCGAGCCGCCCCTGCGGGTCCAGCCCGGTCGTGGGCTCGTCGAGGAAGATCACCGGCGGGTTCCCGATGAGGCTCATCGCGATGTCCAGCCGGCGGCGCATGCCGCCCGAGTACGTCGACACCCTTCGATCGGCGGCCTCGGTGAGCGCGAAGCGCTCGAGCAGCCCGCCCGCGATCGTGCCGGGGTCGTCGAGGTGGCGCAGCCGCGCGACCAGCACGAGGTTCTCGCGCCCGGTCAGGACCTCGTCCACCGCAGCGAACTGCCCGGTGAGGCTGATCGACCGGCGGACGTCCCCGGCCCGGGTGGCGACATCGAAGCCGTTCACGCCGGCGCTGCCCCCGTCGGCCTTGAGCAGCGTCGACAGGATCCGCACGACGGTGGTCTTGCCCGCGCCGTTCGAGCCGAGCAGGGCGAAGATGCTGCCGGGTGCCACCTCGAAGTCGACGCCGCGCAGGACGTGCAACTCCCGGTAGGACTTCTCCAGGCCGGACACCTGGACGGCTGGCGCGGTCACTTCGGACCACCTCCTTCGGCATCCTCGATGGCCTTGATCAGGCGAGCGCGTTCCTTGTCGATCCAGTGCGTGCCGCCGTAGGCCTGGGCGAGGGTCTCGGCGAACTCGACCGGGTCGTCCCCGACGATCGCTCGCACCGGCGTGCCGTCGGCAGCGGCGCGCTCCCAGAGTTCGACCAGGTCACTCATCATCGTGACGACGGTCTCGCCGTCGGTGACGCCCCCGTAGTACATGAAGTACCGCTGCATCGCCTTCGCCGTGGCCCCGTACGGTTCGGGGAGGGCCTCCATGCGTGCCTTGTACTGCCGGTACAGCTTCTTCTGCTCGAGCGAGCCGGTGATGGTCTCGATCCAGTTGGCCATGATCACTGCTCTCCTTCGTGGAGCCGTCCGATACGTTCTGCGAGGAAGCTCCAGGCCCTCCAGAACTCGTCGAGTTGTTCGCGCCCCTGGGCGTTGATCGAGTACACCTTTCGTGGCGGTCCCTTCTCCGATGGGACCTTGGCCACGTCCACGAAGCCCCGCTGCTCGATCCTGATGAGCAGGGCGTAGACGGTGCCTTCGACGAGATCGGCGAAACCCTGCTCCCGCAGCCGTGCCGTGATCTCGTAGCCGTACGCAGGGCGCACGGCAAGGATCGCGAGCACGATGCCCTCGAGCGTGCCCTTGAGCAGCTCTGTCATCTGGTTGGCCACCACTCACCCCGATCTACTCAGCGTTGCTAACTACCGGTAGACAGTAACACTGAGTACCGGTAGTTAGCAACACTGAATAGCCATCTGCTGGCCGCGGGGCGATCAGGGTCGGCGGATGCCCCGCAGGCAGAGGTGGCCCACCATCCACAGCTCACCGACGGTGGCAGGGATGGTCAGCATGTCGAGAGCTGGGCCGGCGCCGGGCAGCAGGTAGGTGAGCAGGGCGCTGGCGATGTAGCCGGCGCCGCCGATCATCAGGATCCAGCCGAGCAGGTTCGGCATCCAGCCGGAGCGCCGGGCGAGCCAGCCCATCGGGATCAGCCAGAGTCCGAAGAAGATGCCGCCGATCGTCCACAGGTGGCTGCTCACCACGTAGAGCAGTTGCACTGTTGCTGCCGCCGCCCCGGCCTCGGCCAGCGATGCGTCCTGGCTGACCTCGAGCGCGGTCGCCAGCATGGCTGCGCTGCCGAGGATCGTCACGGCATTGACCATGCCGAAGGTTGCGATCAAGCCCGCTGCGAACGCTTCGACGCCGCGGAACAGGCGGTAGAACCACAGCGCTGCCAGCGACTGGGTGATCACCACGCCCATCTCGATCACGATCCCCAGTCGGGCGAGGGTCTCCTGCCGGGTCAGATTGGCCAGGGTGGCGCCGGGGTCGTCGGCAACGAAGAGCTGGTTGCGGACGAGCAGGTAGCCGAGCAGCCCGGTGACGGCCAGCCCGAGGTAGAACAGGCCGGTCGCTCGCGCTGTGCGGACGAGGACGGATGTGGTGGTCTCCGGTCCGGAGGTGGTGGTGGCGGTGGTGCTCATGACGTTCTCCTTCTTGGTCGGCTTACGCTGTAAGGTTGCCATACAGTGTAAGGTCGGCGCAAGAGGTGAGGAGTCGAGGTGAATCCAGGAACGGGTCGTGAGCCGCTCAGCCGGGAGCGGGTGCTCGCTGCAGCGATGGAGCTGGCCGACACCCAGGGCATCCCCGCGATCACGATGCGCCGGCTCGCAGCCGAACTGGGTGTCGAGGCGATGTCCCTCTACCACCATGTGCCCGGCAAGGAGGGGCTCCTCGACGGGCTCACCGAGGCCGTCCTCACCGAGATCAGCGCTGCTGTCGCTGCCCGGGTCCGGGTTGGTGACGACTGGCCCACGGCGCTGCGGCACCGCTGCCTCGCCGCTCGCGAGGTGATGGTGCGCCACCGCTGGGCGCCGGGGCTCCTCGGCTCACGCTCGAGCATCCCGGCCGGGCTGTACCCCTACTACGAGGAGATCCTCGCGACCATGTTCCGCGGCGGGCTGAGCTACCACCTCGGCCACCGGGCCATTCACGCCCTCGGCACGATGGTGCTCGGCTTCACGCAGGAGCTGTTCAGTCCCGCCTCGACCGGCGGTTCACTGGACGAGGAGGCCGCAGCGACCGAGTTCGCCGCAATGGCGGACGTCCTGCCCCACCTGACCGCCATGGTCGCCGCCGAGGTGCACGACAGCGCGGAGGACCCCCTCGGCTGGTGCGACAGCCAGAACGAGTTCGAGTTCACGCTGGACCTGTTGCTGGACGGGTTGGCCAGGGCAGCCGACAGCCCGGTTGCAGCGCGCTCGACACCGCCATTCCTGCGATCCGGCCGGTAGCAGCGCGGTTTTCACGCGGCGGTCGGGCCCGTCCGCAGAGCCTCCACGATGTGGTCAAGGGCGATGTGGATGCCGACCTCCCCGAGCACCTCACGGCGCACCACCTGGGCACGCTGGACGTCCAGACCCAGCCCTTCCAGCAGGCCTGACAGGTGCTCAGCCGTGGTCAGCAGGTCGGGATCCTGGGGTCCGCCCCAGCCCCCGTCCAGGTTGGACGAGTCGTGCCCGACGATCAGGATCCGGCCACCCGGAGCCAGCGCCGGAGCGACGTGGCCCAGCACCTGGCGCAGCTGGTGGTCGGGCAACTGCAGGTAGCTCAGCAGGACCAGGTCGAAGGTGGCTGCCGGTGGCCGGTAGCTGACCGCGTCCCCGACGACCGCGTCCACGGGTCGACCCAGCAGCGCCGAGTGGCTCTGGATCCGGCCCACCCGGATGGTGTCGGTGTCGATCGCGGTCACCTGCCAGCCGCGGCCGGCGAGCCAGACCGAGTTGCTGCCATCGCCGGCGCCCAGGTCGAGCGCCCGGCCGGGGCGCAACTTGCGGCACGCCGCGACCACGAACTGGTTGGGGGTGATGTCCCAGGCCATCGCGGCTGCGGCGTGACGGTCGGTCCAGTTCGCCGCGTCGGTCATCGCCTCACCTCAAGTGGTGAGGCTAGGTGCATTCCGCGGACGGCACGCCTGCTGCAACAAGCCCGTCCCTAACCTGTAACCATGGTGTCCCTTTTCGATCCGCTGACTCTGCGCGGCCTGACGATCCCCAACCGCATCTTCCTTGCCCCCATGTGCCAGTACCAGTGCGAGGCGCGCGACGGCGTCCCCCGGGAATGGCATCTGGTGCACCTGGGTGCGCGGGCCGCCGGCGGCTTCGGACTGATCATCGCCGAGGCCACCGGGGTGGTGCCGGAGGGACGCATCACGCCGCAGTGCCCGGGGCTGTGGAACGCCGAGCAGCAGGAGGCCTGGAAGCGCATCGTCGACTTCTGCCACGGCCAGGGTGCGGCGATGGCGATCCAGCTGGCCCACGCCGGACGCAAGGCTTCCACCTACCGTGGCTTCGAAGCGCACCAGTCGGGATCGGTGCCGATCGAGGATGGCGGCTGGGAGACCATCGCGCCCTCGGCGATCGCCTTCCCCGGCCTGGCGACGCCCCGGGAGGCCACTGCCGAGGACATCGCTCGCGTCGTGGCTGCGTTTGCCGATGCAGCGCGGCGGGCCGATGCGGCCGGCTTCGACGCCGTCGAGCTGCACGCAGCGCACGGCTACCTGCTCTTCGAGTTCCTCTCCCCGCTCTCGAACCACCGCACGGACGGGTACGGCGGCGACCTCGCCGGACGCAGCCGGCTGCTGCTGGAGGTGACCGATGCGGTGCGGGCGGTCTGGCCGGAGGAGAAACCGCTGCTGGTCCGCATCTCGGCCACCGAGTGGACCGAGGGCGGCTTCACCGTCGAGGAGACCACCGAGGTGTCCCGGATGCTGGGCGAGCACGGCGTCGACCTGATCGACGTCTCCAGCGGTGGCAACGTCGTCGCCAGGATTCCAGCGGCGCCGGGTTACCAGGTGAAGCTGGCCCGCGCCGTCCGCGAGGCAGGGTTGCCGGTGAGCGCCGTCGGCCTGATCACCGACCCGGCGCAGGCGCAGGCCATCCTCGACGAGGGCAGCGCTGACGTGATCTCGCTGGCACGGGTGGCGTTGCGGGAGCCGTCGTGGCCGCTGCGGGCTGCCGCAGAGCTCGACGCCGACGCGATGGCCCGCTACCCCGATTCCTACCTGCGTGGCCGCTGGCCGGCCATCGAGCCCGTCCACTGAACCGAATCGGGGACGGTTCCATTACCGTTCACCCGCCCGAACCGAATCGGAGACTGTGAAGTCTCATACCTTCGTGGACATTGGTGTCTCACGGCTTCGTTGACGGATGTGTCTCGACCTTCGTGGACAGTTGGTGTTGACGGTTCTGTCTCACGGCTTCGTGGACGATCGGCTCACG
>JADLEH010000251.1 GCA_020846255.1 Propionibacteriaceae bacterium | reverse complement strand
GCCCGCGGCACCGTGACCTGTGCCGCCTCGCCCGCGGGGAACGAGTGGGTACGCGCCAGCCGGCCCGCCTAACTGGTCATTGCGAGCGAGGCACCGGACCAGCCGGCACGCGCCACCTGTCATTGCGAGCGGAGCGTGGCAATCTCCCGTGCCTCGCCCCGGCCGGCTGGTGGCCAATGGCTCTGAGGAGCACTCTTGGGCGAGAACTGGAGCTGCCCACGCGGGGCCTGTACTGAGCGTAGCCGAAGAGACAGGCCCTGACAGTGTGGGACGGCCGGCCGGCCGGGACCGGCGCAGCCCAGCTTAATCCAGGTACTCGTAGGCGGGGAGGGTCAGGAACTCGACGTAGTCCTCGCCCAGGGCCACCCGCTCGAAGAGCGCCCGGGCCTCCCCAAACCGCCCCGTCGCAAAGGCCGGCCCCCAGGCCGCCTCGATGGCCGCCAGCTCCTCCTCGAGCAACTGTCGCACCCACTCCCGGGTCACCGGCCGGCCCTCGGCCGTCATCACCCCCCGCTGCACCCACTGCCAGACCTGCGACCGGCTGATCTCCGCCGTCGCCGCGTCCTCCATCAGGTTGTTGATCGCCGCTGCCCCAACTCCCCGCAGCCAGGACGCCAAGTACTGCAGCCCCACGCTCAGGTTGTTCCGCAGCCCCGCCTCCGTCACCGTCCCCCCCGGCACCCGGAAGTCGAGCAACTGCTCGGCCGTGACGTTCACCTCCGGCCGCTGCCGCTCCAGTTGGTTCGGCCGCTCCCCCAGCACCTCGTCGAAGGCCGCTTTCGCCACCGGCACCAGGTCGGGGTGGGCGACCCAGGTCCCGTCGAAGCCGTCGCGGCTCTCCCGCTCCTTGTCCGCCCGGACCTGCGTGAGCGCGACGGCATTCACCGCCGGGTCCCGCCGGCTTGGGATGAAGGCCGCCATCCCGCCAATCGCCGGCGCCCCCCGGCGGTGGCAGACCTGGACCAGCCGCTCGGTGTAGGCCCGCATGAAGGGCACCGTCATCGTCAATTGGCCCCGGTCCGGGAAGACCAGCTCGGGCCAGCTCCGGAATTGCTTGATGCAGCTAAACAGGTAGTCCCAGCGGCCGGCGTTCAGCCCCGCACTGTGGTCCCGCAGCTCGTAGAGGATCTCGTCCAGCTCGAAGGCGGCCAGGATCGTCTCGATCAGCACCGTCGCCTTGATCGTGCCCTGGGGCAGCCCGAGCCGCTCCTGAGCGGCGACGAAGACCTCGTTCCAGAGCCGGGCCTCGAGGTGGCTCTCGAGCTTCGGCAGATAGAAGTACGGCCCCGTTCCAAGTGCCTGGAGCCGGCCGGCGTTGTGGAACAGGTAGAGGCCGAAATCGAAGAGGCTGCCGGAGATCGGCTCGCCGTCGACGAGCACGTGCTTCTCGACCAGGTGCCAGCCCCGCGGCCGGACGAAGAGCGTCGCGACCGTCTCGTTCAGCCGGTAGTCCCGGCCGTCCGGGGCGGTGTAGGTGATGGTCCGGTCGAGCGCTTCCTGCAGGTTGAGCTGGCCGTCGAGGCAGTTGGCCCAGCTCGGCGTGTGGGCGTCCTCGAAGTCGGCCATGAAGACCTTCGCGCCCGAGTTGAGGGCGTTGATGATCATCTTACGGTCGACCGGGCCGGTGATCTCGACCCGGCGGTCCTGGAGGTCGGCGGGCAGCGGGGCGACCCGCCAATCGCGGGACCGGAGGTCAGCCGTCTCGGCCAGGAAGGCGGGCCGCTCGCCGGCGGCGAGGCGGGCGGAGCGGGCCTGCCGGGCCTCGAGCAGGGCGAGCCGGGTCGGATTGAAGCGGCTGTGCAGGCCGGCCAGGAAGGCGAGCGCCGCGGGCGTCAGCAGCTCCGCCTGCCGCCCCGCCACCGGCCCGATCACCTGGATGCCCTGCGTCTCTGTTGTCATGACTCGCTCCTCCCCACCATCGTCTGAACACCGAGCAGACTATCACATGCTGGGGGACTTCGCCCGCCGCCGGCCAGGCGCCATCAGGGCCGCTGCCGGGGCGGTCCTGCGGCGACAGCCGGCCGGCTGCCGGCGAGAACTGCTGTCGTCGTGACTATTCCACGATCACCCGGCCGAGCGTGCCGTTGAACAGGTGCTGCCGGCAGTAGTAGCGGAAATCGCCGGGCCCCAGAAAGGTGAACGAGGCTTCCTCGCCGGGGCGGATCGTGCCGGTCTCGAAGAGCCCGTCGAAGCTGCTCGCCGTGTGGACATTGTTGCCGACGTTCTTCCAGACAACGGTGGTCCCCGGCGCGACCCGGAGGGTGCTCGGCTCGAACCGGTTGTCCACGACGAGCACAGTCACGGATTGGTTCGGCCCACCCAGCAAGGAAGCCTGGGTCGGCGGCTGGTCCGTCCCCGCCGCTGGCTGGCCCGCGGGGGCAGCGGGCGCGTCAGCGTGGCCGGCCGCGCTGGCCGGCGTCGCCACCGGCGGCGCACTGCTGTGCGGATGGCTGCCAATGCCGGGGACCTCGAACCCGTCGTACACCAGCGCGGTCATCATGCCGTTCTCGCTGTGGTTCGGCATGTGGCAATGGAACATCCAAACGCCCGGATTGTGACCGGCGATCTCGATATCGTACCGCTCGCCCGGCCCGAGCAGGACAGTGTCCTTGACCAGCCGCGCGCCTGGCGGCACCGGGTTGCCATCCGTGGCGATGATCGTGAACGAGTGGCCGTGCAGGTGCATCGCGTGGGGCAGATTGCCGAGGTTGACGAGCCGCAGCCGGATCTTCTGCCCAGGAGAGACCTGGAGCGGCGGGATGGCGTCGGCTGCCCGGCCATTGATCAGGAAGAGGTCGTAGGCGAAGGCGCCGCCCCGGCCGTTTCCCTCGGCCTGGTTCTGGACCTGGGCCCGGCCGAGCGCGACGGCTTCGGTTATGTCGAGCGCCTTCTCGTCCAGGATGTAGGTGTAATCGTGGTCGTACTGCACCGGCCCCGGCTGGCGCGGCTCGACGATCAGCACGCCGTAGAGTCCGAGCTCCATCTGGAGGTTGCTGTCGACGTGGCTGTGAAACATTCGGGTGCCCGGGTTCGTCGCGACGAACTCGTAGGTGAAGTCCTCGCCGGGCAGCACGGCGTCCTGGGTGACGAACGGCACGCCATCCATGGCAAACGGCAGGTCGAGGCCGTGCCAGTGAATGGTGGTCGGCACCGGGAGCCGGTTGCGCAGGTGGACGCGGAGG
>JADLEH010000250.1 GCA_020846255.1 Propionibacteriaceae bacterium | reverse complement strand
TACTGGCGGGTGCTCGTGTTCGAGGGCATCGGATTCGGCGGGTGGCCGGTGGTGCTCGTCGGTGCGTGGGACGATGCTGCGCATGAAATCGGACGGTTCGTATGGCTTCGTCGAGGGGCTTCGCATGTTGCGTGATCTCCGGCGGGTTGCGAAGTTGAATCGGCGGCCGGTGATTCGGGCCGAGGTTGCTCGTGAGCGGTATGAGCCGTTGGTGGAGAGGCTGGCTGGGGAGCTCGGGGCGGAGTTCGGGCTGGTGTGGCGTCCGGCCGAGTCTCAGCCGGGGAGGCGGCGCCGGCGGGTTTTCGAGACCACGCGGTGGGTCACGGATCGGCCTCTGAGCGGGTTCCCGGATTGGCAAGGGCGCTTGGACGCGACGGTGCAGCGCGTGGTTGATGTTGTGGACTTGGTGGTACCGGATGTCTTTGAAGCTGCGCCGCCGGAGATGCCGCCGGAGGTGGCGCGCCGGTTGGCTGCAGAGGGGACCGCGGAAGGCGGATTCGGGGGGTCCGACGGTGAGGTCGAGGAGGAAGAGTTGGCCGGTTTCTTCATGACGTGGCGCGAGCGGGATCGGGTTGGCGGTGATGTCCGGCTCACGTTCGGTGATGACCAGACGGTTCTGTGGGCTATCGCTTCGGTGAAGCCTGCCTGAGGCTTCTTCCTGATCACGCCGGGGCGTCTTGGTGCCTGGTTGCGGCGTAGTTCTTCCAGGTGTTGCCGGCTTGGGCGGCGATCTGTTCGGCGGCCCCCGCTTTGTAGCCGAGCAGCGGTGCGATCACGGCTGGTGGGGCTTGGAGGAGTAGCTCGCGTAGTGCCCTGGCGCGGCCTTTGCTGTTCGGGATGCCGAGGGCCCTGAGCCGGTCGCGGACCGCGTTGGGTTGGAGCGCGTGGCCGGGATGCCGGCCGGGAAACAGCCATGGGTTGTCCGGATCGGTGGCGGGCAGGTGGCTGCCGCGGTGGTTGAGGTAACCACTGATCAGGTTCTCGACCGCTGGCGGCACCGGGATCGGCGTCTTGTTGAGGGTGATCGTGGTCTCGTCGGTGCCGGCCAGGATGTGGTCGGTTCGCAGGTGCAGGATGCGCTGCAGGGGTTGGGCGTACAACAGGATCAGGGTCCCGATGAGCCGGTCAGCGGCAGGCAGGCCGGGATCGTTGAGGAGGCGATCGAGCAGCTCGAGGCGCTGCTGGTGGCTGATGAAGGTGCCGTGGGTCCGGGGCCGGGGCGGGAGCCGCAGCGACCGGGTGAGCCGGGCCTGGATGGCCCATTTGATGAAGGCCCGGACCGCTGTCTTGTCGGCAGGTTTGGCGGCGGCGAACCACTGGTCGAGCAGTCCTTGGGTGCAGCACTCAAGGGTGCGTTGGTGCCCGGCCAGGAAGGTGAGGAACGCCGCGGCGGTGCGGAGTTGGTGGCGGGCCATCGATTCGCGGTAGTAGGTGAGGCCGTGCTCGCCGGTCCGGCGGAGGTGCCGCAGGATGCGCCAGCGGGCGTACCGGGTCAGGGTGGCGCGCTGGTCGGGGTCGGTGATGGTGGCCAGCCAGCCGGGCAGCCAGCGTTCGAACCGGTCGAGCTGGTGGTCGTAGCCGGGCAGGGTGCCGACGGCGACGAGGAGTTGGCGGATGTAGTTGGCGCTGGCGACCGGGGTGAGGGTGGCGATGCCGTCATGGGTGAGGGGCACCACACCGGTGGCGATGGCTTGCAGGATGGGCGGCACGTGGGGTTTGTCGAGCCACAGGATCCCGGTCCGCGGCCTGGGCATCGCCAGGAGCCGGTCAGCGAGGGGCTGCAGGTTGGGGAAGATGCGGCCGGTGCCGTCGTCACAGATGGTGGCGAGCCGGTCGGCCATGACGCAGCGTCCGCACACGCCACGTTCCTGCATCCAGCCTTCTCGGCCGCAGCGGGTGCAGGTGAAGTTCCCGATGCCGCCGGCGCAGTCGGTGCACCACCGCTGCCCGTCGGGGCCACGGCCAGGTAGGAGCCGCTGGACGGTGCAGCCGTCGCAGGCGCCGTAGGTTTCACACGCCAGCGCGTAGCAGCCCGAGCAGAGCATGCCGTCGGGCCAGCGCCGGATCACGGTCAAGACCTTGCCGCGGGCAGGTGAAGGGCGGCCCGGGGTGGCCAGCCGGAGGGGACGCTGGCAGCGGGCGCAGGTCAGGTTGCCTGGGTCGATGACCCGGTGGGCTGGGCTCACCGTCCAGGGTCGGCGTCGGGCACGATCACGGCCCGAACCGGGCGGGGCACCTTCCCGGCTGTTGGCGGGGTGTGGTTGACGACCTCACGGGCGGCCAGGTTGGCTGATTCGACCGTGATCAGCTCGCTGGGTTCGCTGCCAAGGATGTCGCACAGGGCAGCGAGCACGGTCAGGTTGAGCCGTTCCGGCGGTGCGGTGACGAGCCGGTGGACCTGGGAGGCGGACAGGGTCACGCCACGCTCGGCGAGCGGCTCGATCAGGTCGGTGGTGGCGAACATGCCGGCCTCGGCCATCACCTTCCGCAACGTCCAGGTGTAGGAGACGACTCGTCGTTGGCGGGTCATAGGGATCCTTCCGCTGCGGTTCGGGAACGGTGGTGAGTCAGTGCCTGGCTGACCGTGTCGTCCAGGGCGCGGCGCAGCGTGCGGGTCCGGTAGTCCGATGAGACACAGGTGTACAGAGAGGTCGTCGAGGCGTGCTGGTGCCCAACCTGTTCCTGGACGAACCGGGCGTCCCAGCCGTCCTCGATCAGATGGGTGACGTAGGAGCGGCGCAGCGAGTGGAAGTCCAGGACCGGGTCCATTCCCAGCGCGTTACGGGCGTGGCGTAGTGCCACGTCGACCGCGTTGCCGCCGATCCGGACGCCACGCTCGGAGGGCCACACCGCCGGGCTGTCGGCGGCCAACAGCGGGCGGACCTCACCGAACCACTGCTGCAAGACCGGCACGATCCAGGGTCGAACGGTCAGCACGCTGCGCCGTTTCGGTGGCGAACCGCGTTGGGCTTTGCCGTAGCGCACGTACACCACGCCGTAGCCGCCGAACTCGGCAGCTGACGGGTTCGGCCCGAAGTCGGCCACGTCCAGCATCCTGGTTTCGGTGCGTCGTAGCCCGAACGCGTAGGCAGTCTTCAACAAGGTGGCGTCGCGGAACGCGGTCAACCAGCCCTTGCGGCCCAGCGTTCGGCGGCGCTGGACCTGGTCATCGGCATGGTCGAACAGGGCCTGCAACTCGGGCCGGCTGAACGCCCGCTTCCTCGGATCAGCCTCGCTGTCAGCCACGTGTGCGGCGGAGTTGACCTCGTTGATGACCTGGATCGGGAATGAGCCGAACCGCCGCTCGCATTCGGCAGCCCAGCCGTAGCCAGGGTCGGTGACGAACCCGCAGAACCCGCGCAGCCCGCCCTGATAGTTGCGCACCGTCGAGATCGCCACGTGGCGCACCGACCGCAGATCAGCGAACCACTCATCGGCCAACGCTGGTGTCCACGCCCACGGGAACTCACCGGTATGAGCCCAGAACGCACGGACCTGGTTCAGCCTTCCCTCGACCGTGCCGGCGCCAAGGTTGCGGGCCATCATCTGATTGCGCCAACCCTCCAGCATGGCCTCGAACACCTGCGTCTCCGGATGCAGCAACGGCACCCCGGACGGCAACAGCGACAAGCTCGACCCCGGCAACTCAGTCGCCCGTTTCGATCCCACGGCGTCTCCATCGACTCGCATCAGATGCGAGATTATCCCGTCAAACGCGAGCCGGTCGCAACACTCCTAGTGAGAAAGACCAGCCCGAGCCTGCGGCGTCAGCTCGCCTGGAACGAACATGCTTGCCAGCCGCCAACCAAGCCAAAGCGAAGTACGGCCTGATCAGGACCAACACCGTTCAGAAGCCCCAAGATGCGTCGAGCATCGAGATCGCATCAGACGGGATTCGATGCCCTT
>JADLEH010000249.1 GCA_020846255.1 Propionibacteriaceae bacterium | reverse complement strand
GAACTTCCCCGGCGCGCTCATTAGGATGCACCCCATGACCGAACTGGCCCAGACCACCACCGTGCCCGCAGCCGCCATTGCCGCGAGCGGCGTACCGGAGCGTCCGGTGCTGGAGGGTCTTGAGGCGAAGTGGTCGGGCGTGTGGCGCGACCAGGACACCTACGCCTTCGTGCGGCCCGAGTCCCGGGCGCAGGTGTTCAGCATCGACACCCCGCCGCCGACGGTCTCCGGATCGCTGCACGTCGGGCACGTCTTCAGCTACACGCACACCGACCTGGTGGCGCGCTACCAGCGCATGCGTGGCCTGCACGTGTTCTACCCGATGGGTTGGGACGACAACGGGCTGCCGACCGAGCGCCGGGTGCAGAACTTCTACGGGGTGCGCTGCGACCCCTCGCTGCCCTACGACCCGGACTTCACGCCGCCGGCGACGCCCGACCCCAAACGGCAGCTCCCGATCAGCCGGCGGAATTTCGTCGAGCTGTGTCACCAGCTGACCGCCGTCGACGAGCTCGCCTTCGAGAACCTGTGGCGCACGCTCGGCCTCAGCGTGGACTGGAAGTCGCTGTACACCACGATCTCGGACGAGGCCCAGCGGGTGGCCCAGCGCGCCTTCCTGCGCAACCTTGCCCGGGGCGAGGCCTACCTCTCCGAGGCCCCGACGCTGTGGGACATCACCTTCCAGACGGCGGTCGCCCAGGCCGAGCTGGAGGCCCGCGACTACCCGGGCCACTACTACCGGGTCGCCTTCCACGGTGCCGATGGGCAACCCATCCACATCGAGACCACCCGGCCGGAGCTGATCGCCTCGGTGTGTGCGCTGATCGCGCACCCCGACGACGACCGCTACCGCCACCTGTTCGGCACCACGGTCACCTCACCGGTCTTCGGGGTCGAGATCCCGGTGCTGGCCCACCCCGCGGCGGAGCCGGACAAGGGCGCCGGCATCGCGATGTGCTGCACCTTCGGCGACCTCACCGACGTCCAGTGGTGGCGGGAGCTGCGGCTGCCGATGCGTACCGTGATCGGCAGGGACGGGCGCTTCCACGCCGAGACCCCGGACTGGCTCACCAACGCCGAGCCGTACGCCGGGCTGGCCGGCAAGACGACCTTCGGCGCCCGCGAGGCGATGGTGGCGCTGCTCCGCGCCTCCGGTGACCTCGACGGCGAGCCCAAGCCGACGCAGCGCATGGCCAACTTCTACGAGAAGGGCGACAAGCCGCTGGAGATCGTCTCCACCCGGCAGTGGTACATCTCCAACGGGGGCCGGGACGAGGAACTGAAGCAGGAGCTGCTCGCCCGTGGCGAGGAACTCGTCTGGGTGCCCGACCACATGCGGCACCGCTATGCCAACTGGGTCAACGGTCTCAACGGCGACTGGCTGATCAGCCGGCAGCGCTTCTTCGGGGTCCCGTTCCCGGTCTGGTACGCCCTGGACGCCGAGGGTGAGCCCGACTACGCCAACCCGATCACAGCTGCCGAGGACGCGCTGCCGATCGACCCGTCCAGCGAATGCCCACCCGGCTACACCGCCGACCAGCGCGGCGTCCCCGGTGGCTTCGTCGGCGACCCGGACGTCATGGACACCTGGGCCACCTCTTCGATGTCGCCGCAGCTGGCGTGTGGCTGGGAGACCGACGAGGAGCTGTGGCGGCTCACCTTCCCGATGGACATGGCCCCGCAGGCCCACGACATCATCCGCACCTGGCTGTTCTCCCGGGTGGTCCGGGCGCACTTCGAGCACGGCGTGCTGCCGTGGAAGCTGGCCGCGATCTCCGGCTTCGTCGTCGACCCGGACCGGAAGAAGATGAGCAAGAGCAAGGGCAACGTGATCGTGCCCACCGACATCCTCGAGCGCTTCGGCTCGGACGCGGTCCGCTGGCGGGCCGCCATGGCCCGTCCGGGCATGGACTCGCCGTTCGACGAGACCCAGATGAAGGTCGGCCGGCGGCTGGCGATGAAGATCCTCAACGCCAGCAAGTTCATCCTCGGCATCGCCGCCGACACCCCGGCCCGCACCCTGCCGACCGAAGCTGTCGACCTGGCCATGCTGGCCGGGCTGGCGAGGGTCGTGGAGCAGGCCACGACTGCCTTCGACGCCTACGACTACTCGGCAGCGCTCGAGGCCGCGGAGAAGTTCTTCTGGCAGTTCTGCGACGACTACCTCGAACTGGTCAAGGAGCGGGCCTACTCCGACTCGGCTGCCAGCGACTCGGCCAGGGCGGCGCTGCGGGAGGCCCTCGGGGTGATGCTGCGCCTGTTCGCCCCGTTCCTGCCGTTCGTCACTGAAGAGGTCTGGTCCTGGTGGCAGGAGGGTTCCGTCCACCTCGCTGCCTGGCCGCTGCCTTCGGACCTGCCGGCAGCCGACGGCGATCCGGCGCTGCTGGAGGACCTGGCCGCTGCCCTGATGGGGATCCGCGGCGCCAAGTCACAGGCGAAGGTCTCGATGAAGACCGAGGCCACGAGTGCCGTCTTCGTCGGTCCCAATGCGGTGCTCGGTCGGCTGTCGGCCGCCGAGGCCGACCTGCGGGCCGTCGGCCGGATCAGCAGCCCGATCGTCTGGGAGGAGTCCGACCAGCCCCTCCAGGTGCGGGTGGAGTTGAAGCCGGCCGAGGACCAGGAGTGACCGGACGGGCGCCGCTGGCAGTCGCCCTCGCCCTGCTGGTGGCCGGCTGCGGCGCTGGCGTCCCGCGGGACAGCACCGGCCAGGTGACCGCGGCCGCGACCACGGATGCCTTCTCGATCAAGGTGGGCGACTGCGTCGGCAAGGTGGACGGCGACAGCACCGACAAGCTCCCGCTGGTGCCGTGCACCGACAAGCACTCCTGGGAGGCCTTCGCTGCCAGCGACCTCACCGGGGCGGATTTCCCGGGCAACGCTGAGGTGAAGGGACAGGCCGAGAAGGCCTGCGCAGCAGCGTTCAAGGCCTTCATCGGGATCGCCGCGGACGACTCCCGGTACGAACTCACCTTCCTCACGCCAACCAAGGAGACCTGGACCCAGGCCGCTGACCGCGAGGTGGTCTGCCTGGTCGGAAGCTCCAGTGGCGGCATCACCGGTTCCCTGCGCGGCATCGCCAAGTAGCTCCTGCCGTCAGCCAGTCCTCCACCCCGGCCTCGCTACCCGTTGGCCGGGGACGCTACCCGTGCACGGGTAGCGTCCCGTCCGAGGCGTAGCGTCGCGACCCGGGGCGGAGGGTG
>JADLEH010000248.1 GCA_020846255.1 Propionibacteriaceae bacterium | reverse complement strand
TCCGAGAGCGCGTCGCGGCCTGGCTCGACCACCGGAACCGCCGCTGGCCCAACACCGCCAACCCCTACGTGTTCCTGAACCACCGCAACGCGACCCGCACCACACCCATCGGCTACCGGTGGCTCGCGATCGCGACCGGCGGAGTCCCGATCCACGTCATGCGCGAAGACCGGATCGTCAACGAAGTCCGTGCCAGCGGCGGCGACGCGCGCCGCATCTGCGACCTGTTCGGGCTCACCATGCAAGGCGCCGTCCGCTACCTGCCCAACGACGACCTCGACAGCAGCATCAAAACCATCCGAGCCTCCGGTTCCTGAACCCAAGGCACTATCGCCGCTCCATGAGACCATTACGGCGTCGGTTCTCATCGAAGCAGCCTTCGGAATTCGTGAACTCGCGGCACTATCACGTGACCTCCTCTCGTGGCACGGTCGCCGACTGGATGGTGACGGGTTCCCAGCCGGGCACGAGGCTGAGAGTGCTGCCGGTGACGGTCGCGGTGACCGTCTGTGCCCGGACCTGGCAGGTGACTTGCAGCCCGTCGAGGGCGTCGCCGGCGCGGCCGGCCAGGTCGGTGGCTGTGCGGACGCAGTCGGCGGCGGTGCCTGTGTCGGCTGCGCCGGCCGCGGCTCCGGCCTGGGCGGCGGCCAGCGCTGTGGTTCGTCCGTAGAAGTACATGGCGGCGCCGAGCGCGATCCACACCAGGAGCAGCAGAGTGGGCATGAGCAGCACCATCTGGACCGAGACCGAACCCCGGTCGCTCTGTCTACTTGCCATCTCCACACCTCGTTTCGTTGTCGAGCCTCAGAGCTTGGCGAGGAGGCCCTCGATGTAGCCGTTGAGGGCGAGCATCACGACGCCGACGATGGCGACGATCCCGACGAGCCACCACAGCTGCTCGCTGGAGACGGAGAAGCCCCGCTCGTCGCGGACCTTGTCGAGGACGGCGTGCAGCCAGGCGCTGGTCTGGTTCAGGTCGGTCATGTCAGTTCCCTTTCGTCTTCACAGGGGGTGGTTCAACTGGCGCCGAGCCGGAGCAGGGCGGGGACGAGGAGGATGGCGACGAAGGTGAACGCCATCAGGATGGAGGGGATGACCATGCGTTCCCCGACGATGTTGGCCTGCGCCTGGTCCTCGGCGAGTATCGCGTGGCGGAGTTCGGCAGACCGGCTGCGGAGGGTGTCGACGACTTGGGAGCCCTCTTCGCCGGCCAGTCGCATGATGTCGGCCAGGTCGTCGAGGTCGGCCAGGCCTTGCTCGGCGGCGAGGTCGTGAAGGGCGTCCCAGGCGGTGTCGCCGGAGTAGCGGCTGCGGGCCAAGGCATCGCCGACGCGGTGGAAGGGCCACGCGTCACCGACCCGGGCGGCGTTCTCCAGTGCCTGTCGGGTGCCGGAGCCGCCGGCGTTGCGTTCGAGGGCGACCAGGTCGACGTAGGAACCGAGCGCGCGTCGGAACTCGACCCGGGCCTTCTTGGAGGCGTCGGACAGGTTGCCGTCGGGCAGGAACCAGGCCAGGAACATGCCCAGCAGGGTGCCGCCAATCGGGACGGCGATCGGCACCGGCAGTGTGCGGGAGAAGATCGCCGACAGCAGCGGCACGGCGATCGCGGCGGTGGCGACGAAGACGACCTTCTCCCCGTAGAACACGTGCAGCGGCTTGCCGGTCAGGGCCAGGTCGCGGCGTGGCGCGTTGGCCGACAGCCGGGACGGTAGGCGCCGCATCGCCCACAGGCCGAGCCGGTGCTCCAGGCCGCCACGTCCCGGCTTCGGCTCGGGCACCGACGTCTTCCACATCGGGGAGGAGAGTCGTTCGAGCGCCTGGACCGGGTCGGGGTGTGCCGGCACCAGCCACCAGACCAAGCTGGCGAGGCCCGCCCCGACGATGCCGCCGGCCAGCATCCACAGCTGCAGGGTGCTCATCGTCGGCCCACCCGTCCGCGCAGCTGGCTGCCGAGGATGCGAGTGGCCGGCTGGATCTCGGCCATCCGCCGAAGCCACCACAGCAGCAGCCCGTAGCAGCTGAGCAGGACCAGCAGGATCAGCTGGCCGAGCGGGGTGGAGTAGGGGGCGAAGAACCGGCCGCCGAGACCGAAGAACACCAGAGCGCCGATCGACAGCAGGGTGACCATGCGGGCCGAGGCGCGCGGTTTGGCCCGGTCGGCTTCGATCTGGCGGCGTCCGCGGACGTCGGCCGCCACCGACTCGGCCAGGTCCTGCAGCACCCGGGCCAGCCCGTCGCCGCGTTTGGCGGCGCCGAGGATGAGGGCCGCGCAGACCAGGTCGCCGGTGGCGTCGTCGAGGTCGTCGGCGAACGCTCGCAGCGCCTGCTCGGTCGACCAGCGGGACCGCATCCGTCCGACCAGACGCGCGACCTCGGGACGGATCGCGTCCGACGCCGAACGCAGGCTGGCCTGGATCGCCGCCTCGATGCCCTGCCCGGCCGTGAGCACACCGGCCAGGTTGCGGGTCCATTCGGCGATCGCGTCCATCCGGGCGATCTGACGATCAGCGCTGGACACCATCAACAGCGCGGGCAGACCCAGCACCGCGGCCGGGAGGACCGGGACGGCGACCACCCAGCCAGTGGCGACCATCACCAGCACGCCGATCGCCAGGGCGGCGAGGCTCGACCAGCGCTGCCAGGCCGGGAGGCCGCGCCACCAGCGGATCAGCCGGCCGGTGCGGGCAGGACGGGCCGGCCGAGGCGGCGGTGCGGGTCGAGGGGTGAGCGCATAGATCCCGAGCAGGACACCACCGACGACCAGCGCTCCGGCGAGTGCGGCCAGCAGCGTGCTCATGGCAGCCTCCCTTCGGCCGCTTCGGCCTCGAACCCTGCCAGGTCGAACCCGGCGGCCACCAGCCGCGCACGGAGGTCTTCGGGAACGGTGTGTGCGACCCCGCACGCACCAGGGACCGGTGCGAACACCTTCGTGGTGGCGTAGCCGCGGGGCCGTTCGCCGGGGCTGACGGCGAGGACTTCGGCTACGTAGCGGTGTTTGCGTCCGGCCGAGCTGTTCGGGCCGGGGATGGTGTCGCAGGCGATGTGGACGACCAGGTCGACGGTCTCGCCCAGCTTGGTCGAGGCCAGGTCCTGGCTCACCTGGGGGCCGGCCTCCATCGCGCAGGTGACGAGCTTGCGCATCGTCTGCTCCGCCGACCCCGCATGAGTCGTGGAGATCGACCCCGACCCGGACTCCATCAGCTTCACCATGCTCCACACCTCCTCGCCACGGATCTCGCCCAGGATCTGGCGGCCCAGGTTGAACCGGAAGCTGTCGATGATCTGCTGCGCCGCCGTCCGAGACCCGGCCAGCCGGCCGTCCGACAGCCGCTCCCCCGACCCCTCGCGGGACTCCCAGGCGTGCACGATCGCGTGCTGGTCAGGCAGCTCGTGCAGGAACAACTCGTACTCGGACTCGAATGTGCCCACCGGCTCCAGCCGGGAGATCTGGGCGCACAGCGCCCGCAGCGTGGTCGTCTTCCCCGCCCCCTGCTCACCCGAGACGACGATGCACAGCCGGGCCTTCACCGCAGCGGCCAGCAGGTTCGCCATCGTCGCCGTCAGCGTCCCCCACTCGACCAGATCGGCCAGCGTGACCCGGCGGATGCGGTGGCGGCGGATCACCACCGACACCCGTGCTGTGTCCCTCGCCCCGGCGAGCCTCTCCCCTCCCGGCAGCACCAGGTGCAGCGACGGGCTGGCCGGGGTGAACGACCTAGGGTTCTCCGAACGGCTCGCCAGCCGTTCCAGCAGAGCGGCCAGCTCGGCGTCGCTCTCGGCGACCGGCGGCATCTCCCACAGCGTGCCGTCGGCGAGTTCGACCAGGACCCGGTCGAAGCCGGCGATCATGATGTTCTCCACCCGCTCGTCATCGACCAAGGGTTGGATCCGGCCCAGGCCGAACATGGCGTCGAACACCGCCTTCGCCAACACTTCCTGCTCGGCGACCGACCGGGCCTGCCCGACCCGGACGATCTCCTCGGCGGTGTCCTCGTCCAACAACTGGCGGATGATCGCCGCACCCTCGGCCTCCTCGGCCTCCCGGTCCCAGCGAGCCTCCCCCATCTGTTCGGCCAACCGCCGGGCGACCTCGGTGCGCATCCGGGCCACCAGCTCCCAATCGGCGTCCTGCACCACAACCGGTCCCGTGGCAAAGCTGCTGGCCGGCATCGGACGGTGCAGGCGCACGACCGGAGCGCGTGCCGGTGTTGGGTCGGGGCTGGCCGGTCTGGGGTAACGGAAGGTCGACCTGACCCGCCCCTCTTCCAGCGATCCGGGGTCGGTGAACATCGGCAGGTCCATCGGGTCGGTACTCATCGTCGGTCCTCCTGTCCGATCCGGGCGGCGATCATCTCCCGCAGCAACGAGCCCTCACCTGCGCTCGATGCCGCCTTGCGGGCCGCTTCTCCAGCGGCGCGAATGCTGCGCAGGTAGCCGGACGCCTCGAAAGCCCGATCCGCGGCCGTGGGGCCGCCCCAACGGGTCGTCGGCTTGTCCGCCCCATCGGCGAACACCTCCGCCCGACGCGGATCCCACCCCACACCGGCCAGCACCGGCAGGCCCAGCGTCCGAGACACGTCTGCAGCGCTGTAGGGGCGGCCCTCGCCGATCACCAGCACCTGGACTGCGTGGCCCGGGACGGCATCAGCGCTGAGAGCCTCTGCCCATGACTTGGCCGACGCGAGAGCGCGCAGGTTGCTGCGCAGCACGACCAGTGTCAGGTCGGCCTCGGCGACCAGTGGTGTCGGGGAGCCGTCGACGCCGAGCTGGCCGGCGTCGACCAGCACGTCCTGCCCGGTCGAGGCGATGCCCTTCAGCACGCCGAGCAGCGGCTCCCAGATCCTGGCCAAGCCGGGCGCCTGTGCATGGGTGCGTGAGCCCGTCAGGATGCTCACCTGCGTGTCCGGGACGCTCATCACCACCCGGGGCAGCGCCTCGGCCAGCACCCCGCTTCGATGGGCCGCGATCAGGTCGATCAGCCCCGCGTGGCCCTGGAGGCCGCGGAACCGTCCAGCCAGGATCGCCGAGCCGGCCGTCGGGTCCGCCTCGACCACCAGCACCGGACGCGGCCAGCACAGCGCCATCCCCAGCACCGTCGAGGTCACCCCCGGCGAACCGGCGGCGGCAGCCAGACAGATCAGCGCCATACCCGGATCACCTCGCCCGCGAATCCAGGATCAGCGCGATCTTGCCCGACCCCGCCCACCCGGCCAGCTGCACCGCCTTGTCGGCCGCGACGACCACGTCCACCACCGTCTGGGTGTCCCCCGGCGTCACCCGCAGCACCTTCGCCTCCACCGGACCGGGCGGCGTCGTGTCCGCGGGCAGATCGCCGGTCCGCACCAGGCGGACCGTGTCGCCCGAGGCCAGCGGTTCAACCGGCATCAGACCGGGCGCGATCGGCACGCCGACCACCGAATCGCCCGGGCCAGGAACCACCGTTGCAGACACCTGCGTGCTGCTCAGCAGTGTGCCGGCGGTCAGGTCCGCGAAAGCCCGCTTCCCGACCAGGGACGACAACTCGTTGGCCGGCACCGTCGACAGCGACGGATCGGCACCGACCCGGGCCGTGCCCAAATCCTGCGCGGCGATCACCTCGCCGCGGGACACGTCCTGGCGGACCACCACCACATCGCCGGCGGCCGTGGCCGCCACCCACAACAGGCCGCCGGCCACCGCGCCGGCCACGACCAGCACCGCGGCGATCACAGCCAGGAAGGGGCGGCGGCTCAGCTTCGGCGAACTCGGCACCGGGCACGACTCGTTCGCCCGTGCGCCCTTGGTGTCGGTCTGCTTCTCCGTGAGATTGATCACAGCGGTTCCCCGATCTCCTTTGGCGCGGCCTTACCGGCCGCTCGTGACGATCACCTGCAACTCGCCCACATCGAGACGCCTCGCCCTCGTGAGCTGGAAGCTGAACGACCCCGATTGGCCATAGCCCGACCAGTCCGCCGTCCAGTACGACGATGCTTCGACTGTGTACCGGCCCTGCTTGCTGTAGGTGTGGCCACACGTTGGGGACGGCTTCTCCCCCACCCCATAGGTCCACTCCGTGCCCTTGCCGCAAGACACTTCAGTGCCGTCACCCAGATCCCAGACGACCCTGTGCGCCTTAGCGGTCATCGTGACCCCGCCCGCGGAGATCGACTTCGGGCCCCAGGTCGCGCTCGACGGATCTTCGACCCATAGCCACACCGGCAGGCCGACCAGCGCCATGGCGTCCGAGCCCCTCGGAGTGATGCCGATGTCGATTGGCGTCAACTCCATCTCGTCCAGCAGCGAACGCGCCAACTGCTCCGGGTTCACCCGAGGCTCCACCCAGAACAACAGCACCAGGCTGCCCTCCACGCACCGCACCCGCACCCAGCCCGCCGGATGCCCAGAGCCGTCATCTGGAATCGCGTCCTTCGACGGCGGACAAGCCGGCAGATCCGGCTTCCCAGGCTTGCCAGGTTTGCCGGGCGATGGTTTCGGGGGCTTGGTGTCGCAGACCCGACACACTTGACCCCCGCGGTCACCCGACCCACACCCAGGCGGGCACAATGCGGCGTCGGCCGGCACCGCGTTGCCAACAGAGCTGAGAAGGATCCCAAGGATCGCGGCCACCACGCGGACTACTGCGCGCATCCGTCGACCTCCTCGCCGCCGATCTCGTACACCTTGAAGGTCTTCGCTTCGGCGAGTCGCCTTACGTCGTAGGTGCTGCGGATGAAGTCGGGGAACTGAGCAGCTTGGGCGGTTACCCTCTTTCCTTGCGCATCGACCACCTCTGCCCTGCTCTGATCCCGGCAGAACGTGACGGTCACACGGGTGGCGCCAGGCGACGGCACGTCGGACTTAGATGTTTCCTCGCTGAGGGTCGTTATCGTGCCGCTGTCTCGCCATCCCTTCGCCCGCCAGTGAGCCATGAAGTTCAAGTTCGCTTGGATCGTGTCGTCGTGAGCGAGCGGCTTGAGCAGGCGGATCATCCGCTGCTCGCTGTAGATAGGTGTGGAGCGGATCTTCGCCAGCGCAGCCGAGTACCTCCTAGCCACCTCGAGTGCGGCAGTCTGATCAGCATCCAAGGTTGGGGATGGCGAGGGAGTCGTGGTCGAGGTGCCAGTCCCCGAGGGAGTCGTCGACGTCGACGGCGCCGGGCTGGCACTTGGCGACGTGATGGGCGGAGTGGCGGTGCAGGCAGCCAGCACGAAGGCTGCCAAGGCCAGGCCAGTGGCGAGCCGCAGGGGCGCAGTGGGGATCACGTTCGCATCTCCTTCCGCCCCCTTAAGCCATTGAGATGGGTGGATTCGGACAGCGAATCGAGTTGCTTCTGGTAGGCGGCGAGCCTGGGGGTGTTTCGAGGGTAGGTCGCCGACTGGCGCCCTGACCAGATCTTCAAATGTAGAAGTGCTGCTTAGGGTCCGGCCGTCCGGATCGGGCATCGGCGGATTGCTCAACCGGCTCGTGAAGTCGGGCCGCATTGTCGAGGTCATGCGCTCTGCTGGGCTTCGGCTAGTTCTCCGAGCGCGTCGATCGACCGCTTCACGCGGCGCCGGATGGTGCGGGCAGTGCATCCCCTAGCGTTCCCGACTCGTTCGGAGACTCGGTCGCCGACGATCCCGATCCCAGGTCCGGATGGCGGCTCCAGTTCGTCGGCGGCGTCCAGCACGGCCATCAGCAGGTCGAAGTCGTCCTGGTCGATCACGTCAGCGTTCAGGCCGTCGCCCAGGATCTCGATGAGTTCCTCGATGGCGTCCGGTGTGCTTTCGACAGCGGCGAGTCTGGAGTCGTCCAGGGGCAGGTACGGCGCGGTAGAGGTCAGGTCCTTGATGACTCGCTTGCGCAGGTTCAGCTTGATGTTCGCCGCGACCCTGCCGGTTGTCTGCCACGGGAAGGTGCGGACCGCGATCCACAGCTGGGAGGCGACGTGGAAGTCGATGTCCTCGCTCATCGAGCGGAGCTGGTGGGCGAGGATCGTCGCGGCCGGCATCATCACCCAGGCCAGGACCAGACCGGCCTCCCGGCTGGCTCCCGCGGCTGTGTCGGACATCTGGGCCAGGGCGCGCAGCACGCGGTTGGCCTCGTGCGGTTCGGCCGCGCGGAGCCAGTCGCACAGGCGGCGGGGCCTCGGCACCAGGGCCAGGTCGGGTGCCTGCAGCATCCAGTCCGCCCAGTGGGTTTCGAGGAGATCGCTGATCTGGTCGGCAGTGACGCCGAAGGTTTCCGCGACGGTCATGGGAGTTCCTTCCGTGGGTCCTGAGACCACGGAACCTCACCAACTCGATGTCACCAACGGTGTAACCAGCATCTGTGGACAAGGACCATTTCGTTGTCCACAGATGTAGTGAACGTCCTTGCCAAACCGACGTTCACCATGTTCTCCAAGTCGCACACCCATCAGGCCTTGAGCTGCGCCTCCACGGCTCCTTCGGGCGTGCGTTCAGTGATTTGGATAGAGCAGGTGCGGCCGCACGTCGGAACGGGGCAGCCAGGTAGTCCGGGTCGGCGAGCCGGGGTGGCTGCGCCATTCCACGCAAGTCCGGTCGGAGCTGAACCAGACGGCAATGGCGGGGACGATCGAGGTCCTGGTCGCCCAGACCAGCCGGGCCAAGACCAGGCGTCCGGCCCCGGGCCTGCCGAGCTTGCGGTCCTTCCCCGGCGGGGCACCCACCGCGTTTAGCGGTGCCCGCAATAGCCGCTCCGGCTCGCCGTCGGGTGCACCCATCTCCACAGAGTAAATCGAACACCTGTTCGGCCTCAATTGGGGGACGAAGAGCCAGCTCGGCCGCTGACCCGATCGACTGGGACCAGATTCTCCGGCGGGTCCTGACCGGAACGTGCCATCCCCACGGCTTAAGGGACCAGCACCGAGATTGGACGCCACATGCCCGAGCCGAACCCCCTCAGCCTCGCGAACAGCTACCTGGGCCTGGCCGCCGACCAACTGCTCGCCGACGACCAGGGCTCCGCAGCCGCGCTATTCGTCGGTGTCGAGTGCCTGGAGATCCAGAGCCAGGTCAGCGAGCTGGGGGCGGAGGGAGCCCTCGTCGTCGCCGTCGTGTCGCCGAGCGAAGCACTCGCTGTGGCCGCGGACCTGCTTGACCTGGACGGCCGGGCGCAAGTGTCGACCCTTGCCCAGCAGCTGCGGCGCCTCTCGCTGGCGGTGAGCTGAGATGGCCGCCTCCGCTTTCGATCTGCTCGCGAATCTCGATGCCCACCTGGACGACCTCGAGACCATCACGATGATCCCCGGCTCGATCCCGCGGGTACTTCAGGAATGGGGCGCCCTGGCACGCGCCAGCCTTCAACTCCTGTGGGCGCGCCCGCGCCACCCAAACGCCAATGCGCGACGACTGGAGGCCCTGCTCGACTCTCTGGCTGTTACGCCGGGAGAGCATCCGCTACCCCCGCCGGGCACGGCCCTGATGGCCATCACCACGACCATCGGCTGCACAGCAGAAGTGATGCGCACCCGCATCGTCACCAGCCCGGCAGCTTGCGACCAGGTCGACGATGCGATCCGCGCCAGCCTCGAGGCCGCGCTGGCGCGAGCCGCCCGCTGGACCCAACTCGGCTTCCAGACTGTCGACGGGCCACCCGATCCCCGGATCGTCCGCCTGGCCGGCATCGACGCCGTGCCCTACCGATCGCCCGCCCTGCACGCGTGGCGCAGCATCGGCCCGACCGACCCGGGCATCGATGGTGCCGTCTCCCGCTGGGAGGCGGCGGCCCGCGAGGCGATCACCAGCCCCCACACCGTGACCCAACTCGCCCTCCAGCTCACCTCAGCCGACATCGCGCTGTTGTGCGCGTCGACCAGCGCCGTCATACAGCGCGCGATCCAGTCCGGCGCCCTCCCCCGCAGCCAGGTAGCCGTTGCCGCCCTCGACGCAGCTGAGATGTCCTGGCGTGAGAGCGCGCGCTGGCCCCGGGAACTGCGTCTTGGGGGGCGCGCCACCGAGCTTCGTCCCGCCTCCGCCGCCCTGCGCCAGTGCCTTGACCATGCCCTGCGGACCGGAGATGGATGGAAGACAGCCGAGGAACTGTTCACGGATACCCGGTTCGAGCAGTACATCGCATCTCTGCACTCGGGCCTGCAGGCCGGTCTGCGCGTCGGTCGTCAGGTAGTTGCCGCGGTCGACGACCTCACCCACGGGGCGAGCCGCGTCTGGCTCGACACGAGCCACATCCCGATGTCCGCACGCACCGAACAGGCGAGGCTGGATGCCTTCGGGTGCGACTGGTGGCCGGACCTCGCTGCCCGCGACTCCGCCGAAACGCTGAATCACAACGCCCGGGACGCCGTGGCCAGGCTCGGCCGCGCCACCCCGCTGACCATCGAGGCGCTCGCGGCTCAACGCTCCCTGATCGAACCGCGCGACACCGACGAGGGACCTTGGGAGACCGTGCCGACCATCCTCGATCCGCTCCGTGCCGCTCAGGATCAGGCGCGGCTGGCGATGATCCTGCCGACCTGTGAGCCGACCCACACCATCGGCCGCTAGCTGTGCGCCCGAGTCTCGGACGTGCAGTCGCCCCCGCTGCGACGGGGCCTGGCGGAGACGGGCTCGGCGGCCGTACGATCACCCACGTTGGAACCCGGCTGGACGCGCCTGGGGGTGGGTTAGCGTCCCCGGGTTCTTCCTGCGCCGTTCGCCATTTCGCGGACTGTGGCTGACCTCAGATCAGTCGGTAGCCGAGTTCCTGATGGGCGATGCGAGCGGCGATCGCGCGCACGGTCGGTTCGGCCAGCGGCCTCGAGAACGAGGGGCCGGCGGGAAGGCTGGACTGGCCAGGGCTCCACAGCACGACGTTGGCATCGCCGGTCATGGTGGAGGGCGCCCAGAGCCCGTCGAGGTCGGGCCAGGTTGCCCGGATCTGCCGTGCCCACGCCCGGCAGGTGCTCTTGGGGGCGGTGGCGAGGGCGAACGCGGCGCCGTTGCGCAGCGCCCAGTTCCCGGTCAGGTCGAGCAGGTGCAGGTCCCGGGTGGGCGTCCAGGCGGTGACCTGCGGCCCGAAGCTGCGCGAGTCGACCACCCGGGTGGTCTGGAAGGTTTCGGCGAGTGCGGTGGCCAGGCTGGTGGCCGTGTACATCACCCCCTCGCTGGACGGGCCGGTGGGCTCGTGTTGTGGGTCGTACCGCATGGTGGGGAGCGGGCCGAAGCCGCGTTGCTGGTTCCAGGCGAGCACGTGGGTACCGCGGGTGCGGTGGATCCGCCACAACTGCGGACGGACGCTGAGGATGTCACCCGGTTCATGGACGAGGTCCGCCGGCGCGGTGCGAGGAACCTTGGGTCGGGTCACCACAGGCCGAGCCCGGCGACCAGTGCTGCGACCGGCCTCGGATCACCACCACCAGCGAGATGGGCCAGCGGGGTGCGCCCTTCGAGTTCGGGCTGCGGTGTGTCCATGAATCCGGTCACCGACTCCGGCGACAGTTCGGCCGGGATTGCCGCCACGACCACGTCCAGGCCGGGCAGGCTGTGTCCGTCGGCGGTGAACTGCCAGCGTGGCAACCGTCGACCCTGGCCGAGCCGGAAGCTCCACAAGCTGCCGGCCGACAGCCGCTGGGAGATACGACTGCGGTCCACTCCCAACAGCAGCGCCACCTCGGCGATACCGGCACTGCCTGCCACCAGCTCAGCGATCCGGGACACCTCCGCCCTACGGGCGTCCCGGACGAGAACAGCGGGGTCGGTGTCGAGAACCTCACCGGCGGCCGGGCCGGCATGCTCGCGCAGGAACGCGGCTTCGGTGGCGCTCAATGGGGCGGCGGCCGGATCCGTGATGCGGGACAGGTCGGCGTCGAGTTCGGCCAGGAACTCGGTTCCACTGATTCCGACGTTGTGCCTGGCCAGGACCTCTTCGAGGGTCACCTCAACTGTCATGCTCATATGTTATCACCCGCGTTAGGTTGCGTGAGTCGCACGGTGGGTGGATTGCCCGATATTTGCCGCGGTGGGGCAAGATTCGCCGCGCACTTCCGTCCGGCCATCGGGAGGGCCTCAGATTCCCAGGCCGACGGCGCCGGCGTGCCGTTCGGGCGGGATCGGCCTGCGAGCCTCCTCCCGGGCGCCGGGGCTAGGCGTGGGCGTGAAGGTCTCCCACACCTCGGGCTCGGCGGACCGAGCTGGCACGATAGGTGCCGTGGTGATAGTCACGCCGAGGTCTCCGGCGACAACATCGTGGAGCTTGGACCCGAGGTCTGTCGGTTTGGTGTGGGCGAGGATCTTGTCCGCCGCGGCGACCACCCGTGCCCCGGTCTCGGCGACGACCACCTCGATCCCGTGTTCGGGGGTCGCGGCGTGGGAAGCCCAGCCGGCAACGTAGTTGAAGGTGTACTGGCCGCTATCCAGACCGTGCGCCCGGGTCACGATGTAGGCGACGGACTCGGCGATCACCTCCTGGCGGCCGCGGCACGCGGCGGCGTACACCTCACCCGGTCCTGGCGGGTTCAGGGCGTGACCCAGCTCGTGTGCAAGTACCTTGACACTCTGCGCGTCGTCGACGTCGTCGCGGACCCGGATCTCCCGGCCGACGAAGTCGGTCCAGCCGTTCGCCCCGCCGCAGTCTCCCCGGGTCAGCGTGAAGCCCTCGACGGCCACTAGTTCGGAAAGGGAATCCCACAGCCCCGGCGGCGCCTGGCCGAGCAGCAGCTTCGGCTCCGGCGGAAGTTCCATCGGCGGATCGACCTGGCTGGCGTCCAAGACCGAGACGAGACGCACGCCTGTCAGCTGCCGGACAAATTGCGGCCGGCCCGCCGCGTCCCGGATCGGTTCGCCGCTCACCCGATCCACAAGTTCGACCTTCCGGGTGACCGGGCCGAGGATCTTGATTGCTGTCTCCCCACGACGCACCTGGTGTCCCATCGCCTGCCAGGCCCTGTACCCGGCGATCTTCGTGGCGTCGGGCTTCTGAAGCATCGTGAGCACGACGTTGTTGAAGAACCCTCCGAAATTGCATCGGATGCAAGATTGGTGTGGTTCGGAGTGGCCTGACTTGGGGCTTCTCGTGACCGGTGCGGTCCGCGCGAGGCGGTTTGGATATGGCCTGTGACTA
>JADLEH010000247.1 GCA_020846255.1 Propionibacteriaceae bacterium | reverse complement strand
GGGCACCGTCACCGACGCCGGCGGCCGACTCGATGTAGGACGTGTTCGACGATACCGAACCGAGGCCACCGGCGATCGCTGCGACGGAGTCGACCAGCAGGATCTCCTGGGTGTGGGGCGGGTTGCCATCCGCCTCCAGCAGGTTGCCCTCGGCGCCGACGGCGACGATCGTGCCCATGGTGTCGAAGAAGTCGCTCAGCAGCAGGGAGAAGACCAGCAGCAGCAGGCCGAGGATCGCTGCGGGGCCGGCGGCACCGGTGAACGCCCCGAACAGGTCGACGCGACCGAGCAGGCTGAGGTCCGGAAGGCTGAAGGCGCCGAAGGCCGGCACGTTGAGCATCCAGCCGGTGGCATTCTCCGCGGTCTTCGAGCCGATGTGGAGCAGGGACTCGACGATCACTGCGAGCACGGTGCCGCCGACGATCGCGATCAGCATCGCGCCCTTCACCTTGCGGACGTAGAGCGTGACGAGGACCAGCAGCACGATCAGGAAGATGGCGATCGGCCACCCGATGAGCTGGCCGAAGACACCAAGGGTCACGATCGGGCTACCCGGGCGGACGACGCCGGCATCGACAAGACCGATGAAGGAGATGAACAGGCCGATGCCCACAGAGATCGCGGAGCGCATCGAGCGCGGCACGGCGCTGAAGACAGCCTTGCGGAACCCCGTCAGCACCAGGATCGTGATCAGGATGCCCTCCCAGACCACCAGGCCCATGGCCTGCGGCCAGGTGATCATCGGCGCGATGGTGTACGCCAGCACGGCGTTCAGGCCGAGGCCGGTCGCCAGTGCGATCGGGAAGCGGGCGTACGCGCCCATCAGGATGCTCATCAAGCCCGCGATCAGGGCGGTTGCCGCCGCGACGAGCCCAATCGAGATCCCGACGTTGGCACCGATGGTCTGCAGGTCGGCGGCGGGCACACCGGGGCCGAAGTTCGAGAACTTGGGCTGACCGGAGATCAGGTTGCCGTTCACGTCGGCTGCCGTACCGATGATCAGGGGGTTGAGAACAATGATGTAGGCCATGGTGAAGAAGGTCACCAGGCCTCCGCGGATCTCCCGGCCGAGGTTCGAACCACGCTTGGTGATTTCGAACCATCCGTCGAGAGTCTTGTTGAGCTTCGGGGCAGGGTCTGCCGTTGTCGTTCCAGGGTTCGCCATGCCGGAATGGTAGGGCCGGACGAGGTGCCTCTAGTGTTGTGTCCGTGACCCAGAACACGCACCATCACCGCCCCCTGATGGTGCAGGCACCCGTCCGCGCCCTCGACCCCGACGGTGTGGCCGTGGTGAGCGCGGGAACGGTCGCTTTCGCCATCGGAGCCTTGACCTGTTGGGTGCTCCGGGCGGACCTGGAAGCCACCGGTCGGCTCTGGTACCTGGGGGTTTCGGTCACCGGTACGGTGCTCGGCCTGCTGGGCCTGGCCTTCGGGCTCTTCCGCAAGGCGCGCCGGCACCGGCTCGAGGCTGCCGGTCCTCCGGAAGCCGCCGACCAGACCGAAGCCGCCGTCCTGCCGGAAGCCGACGGGCTGCCCGGGTCAGGCGATGGCCGCCCGGTGCCCGACGCGGCCCCGCGGCGGGCTATCGAGGAGTGAGGCCTGCCGGCGCCCGATCAGTCGAAGAGGCCCTCTTCGATGCTGATGGTGTCCCACACCGGCAGTGACAGGTCGACACCCTTGCTCGGCTCAAGCACGTCGGAGTGACCGCCACAGCCGTGGTCGCGGCTGACCACGGCCCCGTCGGTCGGTGCCAGTTCGTTGGTGCACACGCCGAACAACCGGCCGAGGCTTCCGCTGATCCCGACCAGGAAGCCGCAGGTCTGGCAGTTGGCCGGCGCCTGCTGGGTCATCGCGTTGTCCGGGCCGCCGGGTCCGGCGAGCCACCGCTCGACGGCGTCGTCCCTGCCGACGGCGGAAAGCACCCGCTCGCGACCGAGCCCCAGTTCTGCGACCAGTGCCCGGACCTGGCTGGCTTCGGCCGGGTCCGGATCCTTCGCCAGTTCGCCACCGGTGTAGCCGGGCTCCAGCCGGACGTCCTCCGCGGGCGCCGGCGCGAGCACGCCCGGGGTGAGGTCCTTCGGACCGATCCGTTCCGACCAGGGCACCCAGCGCGGTGCGATCAGGGAGCCCTCACCCGGAACGAGGGTCACCTCGGAGACGGTCACCACCCGGGCGCGGGCGGCCCGGGTCACGGTCACCGACCACTGCCAGCCCGGGTAACCGGGGTGGACGCAGTCGAACAGGTGGGTGGCGACCCTGACGTCCTCTGCCTGGACCCCCCGGTGCTCGCCGACCTCGAGCACACCGGCCCGACGGATGGCGGCGGCTCGGGCGAGTTCGACGGCTTCAGCGCAGGCTTCGTCGAGTTCCAGGGTGGCAGCCAAGGTCACAGCTCCAGTTCGTCGGCAACAGCGCGGAGCACGGATGCGGTCTTGCCGCCGAGCTTGCCGTCGGGGTGGCGGCCGCGGCGGTAGCCGTTACCAAGGTTGTCCAGCATCTTGATCAGGTCCTCGACGATGATCGCCATCTGTTCCGGCGACTTCCTGGCGGCCTTGGACAGCGACGGCGGCGCTTCGAGGAGCCGAACCGAAAGGGCCTGCTCGCCCTTCTTGCCGTCCACGACGCCGAACTCGACCTTCTGCCCACGCTTGAGGGTGGTGACGCCTTCGGGCAGCGCGGCAGCGCGGACGTAGACGTCCTCGCCGCCCTCGTCCTTGGACAGGAAGCCAAAGCCCTTCTCGGCGTCGTAGTAACGCACCTTGCCAACCGGCATGATTCCTCACTCCTGATCGTTGCCGGCCTGCTCCCAGCGACCAGCCACACAAGACTAACGGCTGAACCCGACCGGGGCACACCGGTTGGGGCAGGTGCGTCACCACCGAAGGCGCCGCTGCGCGACGGCGCATACGATTGCGCCATGGCCAGCTGGCGGGACGGACCCGAGTACGCACCGGTCGAGCGCCCGGCCGCGTTCGTGGTGCCCGATGGACCGCCGCTGCCCAGCCCGGACGCCCCCGCGCCGGTCACCCCGACGGCTGCTGCACTCCCCGAAGCCGAGCCGACGTTCACCCCGCCGCCGGTCGAACAGCCGGCCCTGGCAGCACTGGTGCCCTCGGCAGCTCCTGGTCGCAACCCCCACCTGCCGTTCGAAGTGGTCACGGCCACCGTGACCAACGCCGGCGGCTGGTCCTCCGGGCAGGCACCGGCGGGACGGCAGGAGCCGGGGCAGCGGCCCCCGGAACTGCCGTTCAATGCCCCGGGCCCATCCCTGACCGGCTACCTGCCGGTACCGCAGACCGTCCAGCCGAGCGCCCAGATCAACCCGGCCCCGTTCCCGACCCCCGGCACCCCGCAATGGTTCGCGCCGCCGCCGGAGACCCGCGTCCCGGACGCTCCTCCAACCGTCACCATCGGCCAGATCTGGAACGCCAGCACCGCAGGGGTGATGATCCCGCTGATCATCGGGATCTTCCTGCCCTGGCTGTCGATCCTGATGCTGGCCATCTCGTTCGCGCTCTCGGCGCGGATCGCCTACCGCAGGACCGCGATCCGGCGGGCCTACTTCGCCGCCATGGTCGTGATCGGGCTGCTCGGGTTGCTGTCCATGACGTCCACCGGTTACGACAGCGACGTGCTGTTCGACAGCCTGGCCAGCGGCGCGCAACTGGCCTGCGTCGTGCTGCCGGTGGCGGTCGGGCTGATCGTCGGCGGCGCCCTGCGCGCCGGTGAGCCGCCGGACCGGATCTTCTGATGACGGCCGGACCCCAGCCCGAAGGCATCGGGACGCCCTCGGGTGGCCAACCGGGCTTCTCGCCGCCGTCCGCAGGCCCGGTGCCGCCGGCTGCGGCTCCGCCGGCGAGCGCGCCGCAGCAAGCGGACGCGTCCGGGCAGTGGGCACCGCCCGACCCGAAGTCGCTGGTCGTCACCCCGCCGAAGGGCCGGCCGGCAAGGCCCACCCGGCGCCCTCGGGGACGGGTGGTCGCGGCGACGCTGGCCGGCGCCATGGTGCTGGTCGGAATCCTGAGTGCCCTGCCCCTGATGCCGGCGGTCCAGGGCCCGCAGCAGCCGGCAGCCTCCCCGGTGGCCACCCCGGCCCCGATCGAGACCGTCAGCCCCACCGTTGCACCGCGGCCGACCACCACCGCCACCACCGGGGGCGACCTCGGCACGGCTGTTGCCTTCCGGACCGGCCGGGGCAGCGGCACGGTCACCGTCAGCAGCGCCGTGTGGACGGACTCCGGCGAGATGGCCCCAGAGGCCGGCAGCAGGTACCTGATCGTCGACGTCGCGGTCGCCTGCACCGGCGGGGAGCTCCCAGTGGACGCCCTGCTGTTGCTCGCGGTCTCGGGGGAGGCCGGCGAACTGCCCGGCTTCGGTCCGGCGCTGACGAGCCCGCTCGCCGGCCAGCTGCTCGAGGCCGGCGAGACGGCCACGGGCCAGGTCGGCTACTCCCTGCCGCCCGGCGAGGTCACGTTGCAGCTGCTCGACTCCGAGCTGCGGCCGGTGGCCGCGATCCGGATCCCGGCACCGTGAGCGAACCCTTCCGCAGCCGGAGGTTCGAGCCGGTGGCGCCCGAACTGCGGCCACGGCGCTCCCGTTCCGCCGCCCGGGTGATCGTGACCGACGGGCAATCGGTGCTCCTGCTCGCAGACACCGATCCGGGACTGCCGGGGAGCCGCTGGTGGGTCACCCCCGGCGGCGGCATCGACGCGGGCGAGACCTCGCTGGCGGCGGCGCAGCGCGAGGTGGCAGAGGAGACCGGGCTGGTCGTGGGTCCCGACCGGCTGCTGGGGCCGCTCGCCGTCCGCATTGTGGTGCACGGCTACTCCGACCAGGTCCTCAGCCAGACGGAGTGGTTCTACCTGTTGCCGGTGGCAGAGCTGTTCGACCCCGACCCGGCCGGGCTCACCGCGGACGAACTGATCACCCTGGACGGGTGGGCCTGGCACCCGCTCGCCGACCTCGCCGGGCTGCCCGACCCGGTGTGGCCGGCCGACCTGCCCAGCCTGGTCGCGCTCGGGGAGGAGACGGGTCGCTGGCCGGTCGACCTCGGTTGCGTGGAGGAGTCCACCCTCCCGGTAAACTGGTGAGAGTGCAGAGCGCCTTCGAGACCACCCCACCGGAGTCGAATTCGGTAGACAACCAACAGCTTCTCGAGCGCTTCATCTGGCTGTCGATCGGCACGGCCATCGCAACCGTCGCGATCAAGGGCGTCGCAGCGTGGCTGACGAACTCGGTCGGCCTCTGGTCGGACGCCATGGAGTCCACCGTGAACCTGGTGGCTGCCCTGGTGGCCCTCTGGGCCCTGCGGCTCTCCGCGAAGCCGGCCGACCACAATCACGACTTCGGCCACGGCAAGGCCGAGTACATGTCGGCGGCCGTCGAGGGCACCCTGATCTTCCTTGCCGCGGCCGTGATCATCTACGGCGCAGTGGAACGGCTGCTCACCCCGGCGCCGCTCGAACAGCTCGGGCTCGGGCTCGCGCTGTCCGGCCTGGCGACCCTGCTCAACCTCGGTACCGGGCTGCTGCTGATCCGGGCCGGGCGCAAGCACCGCTCGATCACCCTCGAGGCCGACGGCAAGCACCTGCTCACCGACGTGTGGACCTCGGTCGGCGTGCTGGTCGCGATCGGGCTGGTCGTCATCACCGGCTGGAAGATCCTCGACCCGGTGATCGCACTGCTGGTCGGCGCCAACATCCTGCTCACCGGCTACCGCCTGGTGCGCCGATCGGTGGTCGGGCTGCTCGACGGCACCCTGCCCCCGGACGAGGTCGCTGTGGTCGCCGACGCGCTCCACCAGATCTGCCAGGACCCCGGCGTCGAACTGGCCGACTTCCGCACCCGCGAGTCGGGACGCCAGCGTTTCGTCTACGCCACCCTCACGGTTCCCGGCTCGTGGACGGTGAAGCGCAGCCACGACGTTGCCGACCAGGTCGAGGACGCGATTGACGGCGCCCTTCCCGGCACCACGACGTTCGTGCACATCGAGCCGGCCTCCGAGTAGCTCAGGCGGTGCGCATCCGGTGCCGCAGTTCGTCGTCGATCAGCGTCCGCCACGACCGGACCAGCGCCTCGTCGACATAGGCCTTGTAGGAGCCTCCGGGCCGGGCCGGTTTGCCGATGTGGAAGGCCCGCACGCCGCTGCGCGCCAGCCAGGGAACATGATCGGGACGCAGGCCGCCACCGGCCATCATCACCGAGGCCACCCACGGGTCGCCCTTGGCGCGGTCCAGCAGGTCGTTCAGCCCGTGCTCGACGTCCCGCGCCGACCCTGCGGTGAGGACCTGGTCGAGCCTTGGCAGGGTCGCCAGCACCGCCCAGGCCTTCGAGGCGTCCAGGCAGGCGTCGATCGCACGGTGGAAGGTCCAGGGCCAGGGGCCGTCCCCGATGAGTTCGGTCACGACCCCGGCGTCCACCTCGCCCAGTCCGTTGAGGAAGCCGAGCACCATCCCGTCCGCGCCGGCGTCGGCGTAGCTCGCCATCAGCCCCCGCAGCCGGACGGCTTCGCCGCCGTCGGTCCCGAATCCGGCCCGTAGCCGCACCATCACCCGCACCTGGATACTGGTCGCCCGGCGCACCTGGGCCACCAGGGCCGGGGCCGGGGACATGCCACCGTCGTCCAGGGAGCCACACAGCTCAACCCGGTCCGCACCACCGGCTTCCGCGCGTTCGGCGTCCGCCGGGTGCAGGGCGATCACCTCGAGCAGGCCGCTCATGGGTCAATGATGCGGCCCGGCCG
>JADLEH010000246.1 GCA_020846255.1 Propionibacteriaceae bacterium | reverse complement strand
GCCGGGGTGGTGCGGGCGGAGGTCTTCCTCGACCTGCAGGCGCACACGGCACGCGGGGTGCCGGCGCCCGTCGTCCTCGCCGGGGTGGCCGACGCCCTGGCGCGTTCGCAGACCGACCACGGGGTCAGCTCCGGCCTGATCCTGACCTTCCTGCGCCACCTGCCGGCTGCAGAGGCCGCGGTCGCCTACGCCGAGGCCATCGCCACCGGGGTCGACCTGCTCGGCATCGGGCTGTGCTCCTCGGAGGTCGGGTTCCCGGCCGCACCGTTCGCCGACCTGTACGCGCGGGCGAGGGCCGACGGCCTGCACACCGTCGCCCACGCCGGCGAGGAGGGTGGTCCCGAGTACGTCTGGGAGGTGCTCCAGCACCTCGGGGTCGAACGGGTCGACCATGGGATCAACGCCATCGCCGATCCCCGCCTTGTCGACCACCTGGCGCGGCACGAGATCCCGCTCACCGTCTGCCCACTGTCGAATGTCGAGCTGAAGGCAGTGCAGAGCCTTGCCGAGCACCCCCTGCCCGCGATGCTGGCGGCCGGCCTGAAGGTCTGCATCAACTCCGACGACCCGGCCTACTTCGGCGGCTACCTCGGCGAGAACCTGAGCGCCGTGCAGGCCGAGTTCGGGCTCACGCCCGAGCAGCTGGCGACCCTCTCCAGCAACAGCATCCAGGCGTCCTTCCTGCCGGCAACGGAGAAGCTGCGCCTGCTGACGCCGGCGCCCGCCGGCCGGTCCTGACCGGCCAGGCAGAGATTCCCGGCAAGCCCCGCGGCCTCAGCACCCGGCTGCGATGATCGTTGCGGAGGCACGGAGCCGGAGGGAGCGCGGGGATGAGCCTTGGCCGCCGGGAACTCCTCGGTGCCGGGCTGGCCGGGGTCGGCCTGCTCGCGACCGGCTGCACCCCCTCGACCGGCGAGGCCGGAACCACCACGGCAGCGACCACGGCAGCGACCACGGCCACCCCACCGGCCTTCCCTGCCGGCTTCGCCTGGGGGGTGGCGACCTCCGCCTACCAGGTCGAGGGCTCGGTGAGGGCCGACGGCAGGTCCCCGTCCATCTGGGACACGTTCGCTGCGAGCGGGAACCGGATCGCCGACGGCAGTTCCGGCGCCGAGGCCTGCGACCACTACCGGCGCTGGCGGACCGACCTCGACCTGATGGGCGAGCTCGGCATCGGGTCCTACCGGTTCTCGATCGCCTGGCCACGAATCCAGCCCGGGAGGGACCGGCGGACGAACCCGGCCGGGCTGGCCTTCTACGACCGGCTCGTCGACGGCCTGCTGGACCGCGGCATCGCGCCGGTCGCCACCCTCTACCACTGGGACCTGCCGCAGCACCTCGAGGACGCCGGTGGCTGGGAGAGCCGGGACAGCGCCGGCTGGTTCGCCGACTACGCCGGCGTCATGTTCGAGGCCCTCGGCGACCGGGTCGGGTCGTGGGTGACCATCAACGAGTCGAAGGTGATCGTCGAGCAGGGCTACCAGCGCGGCTGGATGGCGCCGGGCAAGAACGACCTGGAGGCGAGCGGCCGGGTGCTCCACCACCTGAACCTCGCTCACGGCCGGGCCGTTGCGGCCTTCCGGGCCTCGACGGCGAAGGGGACGATCGGACCCTGCTTCACCCTTGCGCCCTGCTACCCGGCCGACGACAGCGAGGGCGCCCGGGCCGCCACAGCCCTTGCCGACCTCCGCGAGAACCGGTTGTACCTCGACCCGGTCCTGCTCGGCCGCTACCCCGACGACCTCGAACTGCTGCACGGCGAAATGGTGGCCGGCATCGCCGGCGCCCGGCGTGACGGGGATGACGCCACGATCGGGCCGGCGACCGACTTCGTCGGCGTCAACTACTACTCGCCGGTGGTGATGGCGGCAACCGGGCCGGCCCAGCCGTACCCGCTGGCTGCCAACGGCTGGCAGCAGCTCCATCCCGATGGGCTCCGGGACGTCCTGCTCCGCGTCCACCGGGACTACGACGCCCCCGTCCAGGTGGTGCTGGAGAACGGCATCCCCGACGCCCGGGGCCAGGAGCCCTTGCACGACCCGGAACGGATCGACTTTCTGAAGCAGCACCTGCAGGCCGCCGCCGGCGCGATCGGGGCCGGGGCGCGGCTCAACGGGTACCACGCCTGGTCGCTGCTGGACAACTTCGAATGGGCCGCCGGCTACACCCAGCGTTACGGGCTGGTCCACGTCGACTTCGAGTCCCAGCGGCGCACCCCAAAGGACTCGGCCCGCTGGTACGCCGCGGTGATCCGGGCCAACGGGGTCCCGGGTTAGCGGGCTTCGCCCGCGCCCTGCCTGCCACGCACCGACGTGCTGGATCACGTCGGCTGCGGGTCGGAACCGGCACCGCGTCGGGGCGGGTCGGGGCTAACCTGAGGGCCGTGCGCACGACCACGGAGAACCTCCCCGGCCTGACCCTGACCAACCTCACCGTCGAAGCCCCGCTCGACCACGCCGACCCGGCTGCCGGGACGATCGAAGTGTTCGCGCGAGTCGTCACCGGCGATGGCGGCGCCGGCAAGCCCTACCTGGTCTTCCTCCAGGGCGGGCCGGGCCACGAGGCGGCCAGACCGACGCTCGTCCCGACCAACCCGTCCTGGCTGCAGCGGGCTCTGGTGGACTTCCAGGTGGTGCTCCTCGACCAGCGGGGCACCGGGCGCTCGACGCCCATCTCGTCCAGTCTGGTGAAGACCGACGGCCGCGCCGGTGCCCGGCTCGCCGCCCCGCTGGCCGGGCTGGACACCAAGGCCCAGGCGGCCTTCCTGACCCACTTGCGGGCCGACGAGATCGTCAACGACTGCGAACTGGTGCGAACGGCGCTGGGCGCGCCGACCTGGACGGTGCTCGGCCAGTCCTTCGGCGGCTTCACGACGCTGCACTACCTCAGCGTGCATCCCGAGTCGCTGGCCGGGGCACTGGTCACGGGCGGCCTGAGCGCGGTCCGGCGCCCGATCGACGACGTGTACGCGG
>JADLEH010000245.1 GCA_020846255.1 Propionibacteriaceae bacterium | reverse complement strand
GGCCGCGGGCTCCAGTCCCAGTGCGAGAGCACGCAGGTGCGCAAGTACGACAAGGGCGCAGCGCTGTTCGGCTACACCAGGCTGTACGGCCAGGTCCCCGGGGGCCAGGCCGAGTACGTCCGGGTGCCGTACGCCGAGTACGGCCCGATCACCGTCCCCGATACCGGCGTCGACGACCGCTGGCTGTTCCTCTCCGACATCCTGCCGACAGCGTGGCAGGCCGTCGAGTACACCTCGCTCGAGCCCGGCGACACCCTCGCCGTTGTCGGTCTCGGCCCGGTAGGCCAGCTCGCCACCCGGTGCGCCTGGCAGGCCGGCGCGAAGCGCGTGATCGGGGTCGACCTGGTGCCGGAACGACTCGCCATGGCCGCAGCGCACGGCGTCGAGGTGATCGATGCCGGCAACTGCTCGGACGTGCCTGGTGCCATCCGCGACCTGACGCATGGCCGCGGCGCCGACCGGGTCGTGGAGGCCGTCGGCATGGAGGCACACGGCTCGCCGGTCGCGAAGCTCGCCGCAGCTGCCGTGACCAGCCTGCCGCGCCCGGTGGCCGCCGGCCTGATGGAGACCGTCGGCGTGGATCGCCTCGCCGCGCTGGAGACCGCCTTCGACTCGGTGCGGCGCGGCGGCACGGTGTCGATCTCCGGCGTCTACGGTGGCGCCACCGATCCGATCAACATGATGCAGCTCTTCGACCGCCAGATCACGATCCGGATGGGACAGGCGAACGTGCGCCGGTGGACCGACCACCTGCTGGAGTTGCTCACCGAGCCCGATGACGTCTTCGACCTGGAGACCCTGGCCAGCCATCACCTGCCCCTGGAGGACGGCCCGTCGGCATACCGCACCTTCCAGCGCAAGGAGGACGGCTGCATCAAAGTGGTGCTGCACCCCTGAGCAAAGCCGACCAGAAAGGGGACAGTCCCCTTTCTGGTCGGCTGGCATGAAAGGGGACTGTCCCCTTTCGTGCCGGCTCCCGGTGCCTGCCATTGCACGGGGTTGAGAATGTAATTCCGGGGTAGTGGTGCGAAATTCGGCCGAATTCGGGTATGCGGCCCCGGCTAGCGGCAATACCCACTCCGGCCTGTTCAACCTACCAAGTCTTGCCCAGTTACCTGGGTCCCGCCGACGGCTATTGGCCCCTTGTCCCTAACGGATGATTAATGACGACGCTGCCGGGCAGCGGGACAGGAGCAGCAATGACGAACGAGAGTTATGAGCGGAACCTGAGCAACACCGCGGACCGGGACCCGGGCAGCGACCCGCGGCTCGAATCCGACGACCTCGTCGCGGGTGGGGGCTACCCCGACCCGGGAACCGGCGCGATGGGGCTCGATGACACCCAGCCGACGGCTGCGAACAGCGACCAGCTCTCGACCGGCTCCGGGTACGGCACCGACGACGAGGGGCTGACCGGGAACCGCTACGGCTCCGACGAGGAGGTGGCCGGCTCCGCGGCTGGTGCGGGTCAGGCGTGGCCGACCGGCGCTGCCGCCAGCGGTTCGGGCGGCGGCGGGGCAGTCGGGCAGGCTGGCCAGAAGGCCGGCGCGGTCGCCGGGTCCGCAGCGGACAAGGCCGCGGACATCAAGGACGCAGCGCTGACGAAGGCAGCTGACGTCAAGGACGTCGCGGTCGAGCGCGGCGGGGACGTGGCTGCCGTGGCCAAGGACGAGTTGGCACGGCTCGCCAGCGATGCCAGGTCCCAGGTGCAGGCACTGTGGTCGGACGCCTCCGAGCAGCTCCGGGGCCAGGCGGCCTCTGGCCAGCACCAGGCAGCCGAGCTGTTGCACTCCCTCGCCGGGGAGCTGGGCGAGATGGCATCCAAGTCGGAGAACGGCGGCCCGCTCACCGCGCTGGCCAAGCAGGCCGCTGCCCGCGGTGGCGAACTCTCCCACTGGCTGGCCAACTCCGAACCCGCCGACGTGCTGACCGAACTGCGCCGGTTCGCCAGGCGGCGTCCGTTCGTGTTCCTGGCCGGCGCTGCACTTGCCGGGGTCGTGGTCGGCCGGTTGGGCCGTGGCCTGATGGCGGCCAACGAGCCCGAGGCCACCGGCTCAGCCCGGTCGTCCGGCAGCTCGGCCGGCTCGGTGCCGGCAACGGCAGGGGTGGTGACCCCGCCGCCGGTCACCTACGAGGAGGTGCCCTCCTTCGGTACCGGGGAGGCCCCCGAGGAGCCGCAGGTCTACTCGTCCCAGCCGGGCCTGACCGACCCGTACGGCTATGGCGGTGGCGCACGATGACCGAGCACTCGCCACTGATCACCTCCGGGACGCCGCCCACCCCGGCCGTTCGGGAGGAGCGTTCGATCGGAGACCTGATGGGTGATGTCACCAGGGACCTGTCCGTCCTGCTGCGGCAGGAGGTCGAGCTGGCCAAGGCCGAACTCCGTGAGTCCGCGGGCCAGGCGGGCAAGGGCGGCGGAATGCTGGCCGGCGCCGGCGTGGCCGGTTTCCTTGCCCTGATGTTCCTCTCCGTCGCGGCGTGGTGGGCGCTGGGTCTGGTGATCGGCAACGGCTGGTCTGGTCTGGTCGTCGCCATCGTCTGGGCGGTTGTGGCGGCGGCCCTGGCAGCAGCCGGCCGGACCGAACTGACCCGCGTGCGCGGTCTGCCTACCACTGCTGACACGGTCAGCAAGATCCCGAATGCACTGAAAGGCAACGAGGAGGACAACCGATGAGCAGCAATCCGGAACAGATCCGCGAAGAGATCGAGCGCACGCGCGCGAGCCTCAGCGACAACGTCGATGCCTTGGCCGACCAGGCCAACCCGGCCCACATCGCCCAGCGCCAGGTGGAGAAGGTGAAGGCCTCAGGTGCCCGACTCCTCGACAAGGTGATGGGCACGGCCGAGGACGTCAAGGACGCAGCCGTCGATCGCGTCCAGGGTGCAGCCGGCGCCGTGGGTGAGCGTGCCGGCTCAGTCGGCGATGCCGTCGCCGGGGTGCCGCAGGCCACCCGCCGTCAGGCCCAGGGCAATCCCGTGGCTGCCGGCCTGGTCGCGTTCGGGCTGGGGCTGCTGGTGGCCTCGCTCATCCCCGCCTCCCGCAAGGAGGAGGAACTCGCGCAGTCCATCAAGGAGCAGGCCCAGCCCCTGACCGACCAGGTGGTGGGCGCAGCCAAGGACGTGGCCGGAAACCTGGCCGAGCCGGCGCAGCGAGCTGCTGAGAGCCTCAAGGAGTCGGCGACCGACGCCATCCAGACGGTCCAGGCCGAAGGAGCTGAAGCGGTCAGCGAGGTTCAGGGGCTTGCCAGGGACTCCGCAGCAGAAGTGCGGGAAGACGCCAGGCAGTCCGCAACCGAGGTGAAGGAAGACGTCAAGCAGTCCGCGGCTGAGGTCAAGGACCAGGCGACCGGCGAGGGTTCCGGCTACCGGACCCCGTAGCGGTGATCGACCGGCGACCTGCCTGGTCAGTCGGGCAGCGGCCAGGCCGTCGGCTCCGGAGCTCGTCTTCCCGGGGCCGGCGGCTCAGCCGTTTCCAGGCGCGGACACAGGGTGTGGGATCCTGCTGGAAGCGGCGTTCCACACCGCCACCTAGGAGCAGACCGGTGCCAGCATCCTGCAGTGTCCCTGACGGGACGCAGACATGAGGGTCGCCATGCTGGCCCCCGTCGCATGGCGGACGCCGCCGGAGCACTACGGCCCCTGGGAGCGCGTGACCAGCCTGCTCACCGAGGGGCTGGTCGCAGCCGGGGTCTCGGTGACGCTGTTCGCCACTCTCGACTCGGTGACCAGGGCGGAGCTGGACGGGGTCTGCCCCCGGGGTTATGCCACCGACCCGGAGATGGACGGACGGGTCTGGGAGGCCCTGCACGTCTCCCACGTCTTCTCCCGCTCCGCCGAGTTCGACCTGGTGCACAACCAGCTCGACTGGCTGCCGCTGGCCTTCGACGACTTCTGCGCAGCGCCGCTGATCACCACCATCCACGGGTTCTCGGGCTCCGGCATCCTGCCCGCCTACCGACGCTCGCGCTCGGCTTTCGTCTCGATCTCGGACTCCGACCGCTCCCCCCGGCTGAACTACCTCGCCACCATTCACCACGGCATCGACTTCACCGAGCTGCCGGCTGGTCCCGGAGGTGAAACGCTGGTCGCCTTCGGCCGGATCCACCCCGACAAGGGCACGGCGGTCGCGATCGAGATCGCAAAGGCGGCCGGGCGCCCGTTGGTGATCTGTGGACCGGTGCAGGACCAGGCCTACTTCGATTCGCAGGTGGCCCCACACGTCGACGGCTCAGCCGTGCGCTACCTGGGCTCCATCGGCCCCGCCGAGCGGGCGCGGGTGCTCGGTGGCGCGGGCGTGCTGCTGCATCCGATCGGTTTCGACGAACCTTTCGGACTCGCTGTGGTTGAGGCCATGGCCTGCGGCACCCCGGTGGTCGCCTACAACCGGGGCTCCATGCCAGAGGTGATCGACGAGGGAGTCACCGGTTTCCTCGCGGCCGACGTGTCATCGGCGGCGGCCGCCGTGGCTTCGGCTGCGGGAATGGACCGCGCCGAGGTCCGCGAACGGGCGGTCGCCCGCTTCGGCGTCGAACGCATGGTGGCGCAGTACATCGCCGCCTACCAGCGGCTGCTTGCCTAGCGCCTGGTCATCTCGCCGATCAGCTCCTGCACGTCCAGGGAGGCCACCGAGATCTCGAGGTCCCCGATGCCGTAGGGGATGAACAGCCGGCCACCCTGGATGATCGCTCCGCAGGTGAACACCACGTTGGGGACGTAGCCGCCGTGGGCCACCGGCGGCAGCAGCGGCCGCTCCAGCTTGGCCAGCACGACCGTCGGATCCTCAAGGTCGAGAAGCATGGCGCCGAGGCTGTAGGTGCGCATCAGGCCCACCCCGTGGGTGACCACCAGCCAGCCGTGCTCGGTCTCCAGCGGGGGGCTGGCATTGCCCACCTGCAGGATCTGCCAGGGCGAGCTCGGGCCCTCGATGTTCACCGGCTCCTTCCAGACGTAGCCGTACTTGGCTGTGGTCACGCCGATCGTCATCCCGTCGGCACGGCTGAGGGCCATCAACCGGCCGCCCACCCGGCGCGGGAACAGCGCCATGCCCTTGTTGCGCGCGCCCGGCCCGCTCAGTGGCCAGGAGGAGAAGTGCTGGAGGTCGGGACTGATCAGCAGCCGGTTTCCGATCCGGCGCCCGTCGTAGGCGGTGTAGGTGGCCCGGTAGTCGAAGCTGCCGTCATCGTGGGTGAACTTGGTGAACCGGGCGTCCTCAAGGCCCTGCGACTCATCCTCCGCCGCCGGCAGCAGGACGCGCTGGTGCAGCTTGGAGCCCGCGTCGAAGCTGACGGTGTACCCGGCGCGCGCCCAGCGCCTCAGCTCGGCGACCCGGATGTGCGCCTCGGGGTGCAGCAGCAGGTCCGGGTGGATCTCGTCCAGCGCACGTTCGATGTGGTAGCTCTCGACCTGTTCAGGCATGGTCGCCAGCAGGGTCGTCGTCAGCTCGTCGAGCTCCCTGCCGTGGTCGGCGAGGGCCGACAGCAGGGTCCGGTGCATCGCTGCCGGGCCGACCTGGCCGGCCACCGGCACGTCGTCCCTCGGTTCGAAGCGCCACGAGTCGGCCGTGACCACGGCGCCGATGAACTCGAGTGCCGAGATGTGGCCCTCACCGATGGCTCTGAGGCTGACAGCGACCCGCAACTCACCGGGGGCGAGGTCTGACTGGTCCGGGTGCGGCATCACGCTGGGGTTGCAGAGCGCTGCGCCCTCCAGGACGTACTCGCAGGTGAAGGCGGCACCGAGCACCATTCGCCGGGCTTCGCTGAGTTCGGCATCGGGCGGCGCCGTCACGGCAGCGTTTGCGAGGAGCAGGGCCGGCAGGTCGGAATGGTGGGCGCTGAAGGCTTCGAGGATTCCCGGGAGCAGCGCGGCGACCTGGGAGTCGTCCAGTTCCAGGACACGGCGGACGAGGTCGCGCGCCCGGTGCACGTGGGGTGGTTCGGAGCTGGGCAGGAAGAGCCGTCCGATCACCCGTTCAGGGTCTGGCGTCAGTTGCTGGTCCTGGTGGTGGGTGACGGTTGCGGGCACTCGTCGACTCCTGCCGTTCGGGCTTGGTGCAGCGTGGTGAGAGCCGCGAGGGTGGATTCGGCCCCGCGATTGAAGTTACGCCCATCCGCAAGGAGTCCGTCGTAGCCCGCACCAGTGTTGGAGTCGTACATCGCAATATTGCTGTCATTGTCCCCGGCGAACCAGGCCCAGGCTGCCCGGACGCCGTCCTGCCAGACCGGGTCGCCGGTGAGGGCCCAGGCGCGCCCGCAGGCTTCGGCGATACCGGCCACCTCGATCGGCTGCTGGTCGAAAGCCGGACCCCGCTCCCCCGGGCCACGGCCCCCGACCGGGGTCACCGACAGGTGCCCGTCCAGCAGTTGGGTTTCCAGCAGGAAGCCGAGTTGCGCCAGCCCCGCTGCGTGCAGGTCGGGGCGGGACAGCGCGGTGCCCGCTGCCAGCAGGGCCTCCGGCAGCCGGGCGTTGTCGTACCTGAGAATCGGTTCCGGCCACCTCCACTCCGGCTTGTCCGCAGCTGTCGGCAGCTCCCGGCCGGCAACCACCCCGGTGGCATCGACCAGGAGCTCCCGGGCCGGTCGGAGGTGCGGTAGCTCTGCGGCGCCGAGGGCTGCATAGGCCATCGCCCTTCGCCACGGTGACCGCTCGCGCAGCAGCGTGAGGAACCCGGCCAGCGCCCGCTCCCTGGCCCACTCCGGGCCGACGGCCGCTGCGACTCCAAGACCCCAGACCGCCCGGCCCCACCAGTCACCCGAGCCGGCTTCGTCCTGCCAACGGGCGTCCAGCCCGAGCCGGTTGTGGCAGCGCCCATCGGGTTCGACAGCTGCCGACACGACCGAGAGGTACCTCTCGAGCAGGTCGTCCAGCTCGGGGTCCGCGACCCGGCAGGTGAGGATCAGCGCCCGGGCGGCGTCGTCGGTGCAGTAGGCATGTTCGGGCCGGGGGACGTCCCCGTCGGCGTGCTCGAAGAGGCCCACGCCATCGGTCAGCCGGCGCAGGTGGTTGAACACCAGCGCTGGCAGGGTCATGACTCCCGAATCGAGTATCCGAGCCCGTCGGACTCAGGCGGGGCGGCAGCGAGCAGGTCCTTCGCCAGCTCCAGGTAGCGTCTGGCCACCGCGGGCCAGTGCAGGGTGGCGGCCACCTTCAGGGCACTCTGGTGCGCCCGGCTCTCGACGGCTCGGTCGGTGAGTACCCGCCGCAGGGCGCCGGCGATAGCTTCCGGATCCCGATGCGGCACCGTGATGCCGACCCCGTCGGCCAGGAGCTCCGTGGCGTGCGGGAACCTTGTGGCCACGACCGGACGGCCGGCTGCCACAGCCTCGATCAGGACCCCGGAGGTGACCTGTTCGGTCGAGTCGTAGGGCAGCAGGACCACCTGGGCCGTGGCAACCAGCCTGGTCAGCTCCTCGGTCGGTCGGTAGTTCGAGTCGAATTCGACCATCCCGCCCACGCCGAGCCGGTCGGCCTGCGCCCGCAAGCCGTCGCGGTAGGCATCGCCGTCCCTTGCCAGAACCTTCGGGTGCACCTCCCCCGCCACCAGGTAGTGCGGGGCCGGGTCGAGGTCGAGCAGGTGGGCCATGGCGGCGACGCCCCACTCCAGGCCCTTCCCCGGGCCGAGCAGGCCCCAGGTGAGGATGCGTCCGGGAACCGGGGTGACATCGGTCGGTGCGGTCGGCGCTCCGTGCGGGATCACCCGGATCTTGTGCGGTTCGACGCGATAGTTGGCCACCAGCCGGTCGCGGGCGGCCCGAGTCATGGTGACGACTGCGCCGGCGGCGGCGAGGACGTCCTCGAGCACTGTCCGCTGGAGCGGATCGGGATCGGTCAGCACTGTGTGCAGGACGACCACGGCCGGCACCCTGAGTGCTCGCATCACGTGGAGCAGCTCCCGGCCCGCGTCACCGCCGTAGATGCCGTACTCGTGCTGGATGACTGCCACGTCGCAGCCGTTGAGCAGTTCCGCAGCTCGCCGCTGGCTCAGGTGGTCTCCGAACACCAGTTCGCCGATGACTCCGTCGAGGTTCAGCCGTTCCGGCTGTTCGACCGAACGCACCACCACTGCCTGCGCCCCCCGTTGTGCTGTGATCGCGCTGGAGAGGGCCCTGGTGAAGGTGGCGAGTCCGCACTGGGTCGGCGGGAAGGTGCTCAGGAGGCCGATGCGCACGATTATCCCGTTCCAGAGATCATCGGGTCCGGGTCTTCGGCAGGCTCGCCGAGTCCCGCCGGCTGGTCAGTAGCCGTCTCGGCGTCGGGGTCCGCGCTCTGGCGCAGGCCGGGATTCGGAACCTCGGGATCTGTCGCTGACTGGACTTCAGGCAGGTCTTGGTAGGTCATGACAAACCCTCTCTAGTTCGGAAATACATACCCGGCGCGGGGTTGTGCATAACCGGCGCCCGGTGCTATCCGCTGGCGGCCCAGGGAAATTACCTAGACGTCGGTCCCGCGATGAATGCCGGTTTGAGGGCTCACCCGACGGGGCGGATTATTCGAAGGCCGGCAGGTCGGAGACCGCCGGTCCTTCCAACAGC
>JADLEH010000244.1 GCA_020846255.1 Propionibacteriaceae bacterium | reverse complement strand
TGGGGGTGCTCTCCAGGTCGTTGCGGAACTTCTCGGTCCAGCCCTTGTGGATGTGATACCCGGCGACTCCGACAACCAGGGCTCCGACCGCACCGACGAGCAGCACACCCATGGGGAGGTCCATCAGTGTCGACGTCAGGTCCTTGGCCTGGTCCGTGCCTGAGGACCCCGACCCCATCAGGATCGACACGGCGGCGCCGGCAAGGGCCAGGTAGGTGAGCGCCTTGGCCACAGCCTTGACGCGTTCGGACGTCCGGCCGCGGAAGCTCTCGGCAGCCTGCCAGACGGCCAGCAGGATGAACGAGGCCAACACTGCCACCAGGATCACCCGGCCGACCGGCGTCCCGGCCACGACTCCCATGGCGCCGGACGGATCGGCCTCGGCAGCATTCGCGCCGAAGGCCACCTGCAACGCCAGCCAGGCGATCAGCAGGTGCAACAGCCCGTTCACGGCATACCCCGCCCGCGCCCCGGCCTCAACCAGCGGATGGTCGGACAGCTCGCCCGCGGCCCGCGTGAGTCCCTTCCCGGCACCGGTTGCGCCCAGGTTCTCCGATCCCCCCATTTGCCCTCCTCGGCAGTAGCGATGGACAAGTACCCGCGCAACGCGGAGATCCAACGGTTCGGGGCCGACCGCCTGTGCTGCCGAACCCCGAGCAGCTTCCGGCCCGGATCGCGGGCTCCCCCGCCAGCGTGTCAATCGGACTTGCGGGTACTGGCTCATGGCACGAGGCCCGCACAGGTGGCCGCCGAGAACGGAGCGTGAGATGTCAGACCTGACCAACATCCCGGCCCAGCAGCAGGAGTGGCCCGGCAGCGACGCAGCCCTGGATCCGCAGGCCGACCATGGCCAGCACAGCTGGACCCCCCGTGGGCGGCTGACCGGGAAGCGGGCGCTGATCACGGGCGGCGACTCCGGCATCGGCCGGTCCGTTGCCATCCTGTTCGCACTCGAGGGAGCCGAGGTGGCGATCGCCTACCTCGCCGAGGAGGAGGCTGACGCGGCCGAGACGGCCCGGATCGTGCGCGCGTCCGGTGGCCGCTGCGAGCTGTTCGCGACCGACCTGCGCACCCACCGGGCCTGCGTCGAACTGGCGGAACTGGCCGTTGCGGCCCTCGGCGGCCTTGACGTGCTGATCTGCAATGCCGGCTTCCAGAAGACCTACGACGAGCTGGAGGAGTTCCCGCCCGAGCAGATCGAACGCACCTTCGCCACGAATGTGTTCTCCACCTTCTGGCTCGCCCAGGCATTGGCGGGGGAAGTGGGTGGCGGCGGCAGCATTCTCGTCACGACCTCGATCCAGGCGTACAGCCCGTCCTCGCACCTGCTCGACTACGCGGCGACCAAGGCAGCGCTGAACAACCTGACGGTGAACCTGGCCGGCGAGTTGGGCGAGCGCGGTGTCCGCGTCAACGCAGTGGCGCCCGGGCCGATCTGGACCCCCCTGATCCCGGCAACGATGGCTCCGGAGAAGGTGGAGTCCTTCGGGGCCGACACCCCCCTTGGTCGAGCCGGGCAGCCCTGGGAGGTCGCGGCAGCATTCGTGTTCCTGGCCTCGGATGAGGCCAGCTACATCAGCGGCACGGTTGTCGGCGTCACCGGCGGAAAGCCGGTCTTCTAGTCCGGCAGGACGCCGGCCGCCGCCGGTCCGCACCACATTGACCGGCTGGCGCAGCGGCTGCTAATGTCACTCGGCGCAATTCGGCGCCCAGCCTCATGAAGGGAGGTCGTGAAATGTCACCCATTGTCCATGGGCTGTTTCCGTCCGCCCATTCATTCGAGGCTCCCGCTCACTGACACTGCTTCACCGGGTGCCTCCTCCAACAGGAGAAACACCCTTGTCAAACAGCACTTCATCCTTCAATTGGGATGAGCTCACCTACCGCGCGCTCGGCGAAGACCTCGCCGAGAACCAACGTTGGTCCACCTGGGAAACCGTCGAGCGACTCTGCCACGGGCCGAAGCCATGGCCATTCTGGGTCGTGACCAGTTCCGCTGCGATCGACACTGATCTCGGCGTTCTGAAGACCGGCAAGGAGGCCGACGTCTTCCTGGTCGAGCGAGCCGTACCCGGCGACCCGGAGCAGGCGTGCCTGCTGGCGGCCAAGCGCTACCGCACGGCGGACCATCGCCTCTTCCGCCGCGACACCGCCTATACGGAGGGCCGGCGCGTCCGCAACAGCCGCGACGGTCGCGCGATCGCCCGAAAGACCGAGTTCGGCCGAGCCGTCGAGGCCGACCTCTGGGCCCTGGCCGAATGGTCCGGCCTGAACCGGCTCTTCACGGCCGGTGTGCCGGTCCCCTATCCGGTCCAGCTGGATGGTCGGGAGATCCTGATGGAGTTCATCACCGATTCCGGCACCGGGTCGGATGTGGCCGCGCCCCGTCTCCACCAGCTCCGGCCCGGTGCCGCCCAGCTGGACCGGCTCTTCGACCAGCTGCTGGAAGCTCTCCGGACGATGGCCCGGCTCGGCGTCGTCCACGGCGACCTGAGTCCGTACAACACGCTCGTTGCCGATGCCGACGGGAACAACCCACGGCTGGTGATCATCGACGTGCCGCAGCTCGTCGATCTGGCCGCCAACCCGAACGCCGTCGACTTCCTGCACCGGGACTGCACCAACATGGCGCAGTGGTTCACCACCAAGGGCCACCCGGTCGACGCGGACGAGCTGCTCGCCGACCTGCTCAGCCACGCCTGGTGAGGCTCCCGGACTCGATCCGGTCACCGGCCGCCTGGGTTGCCAGGCGGCCGGCGGGCCGGTCGAAGGGACCAGTCCCGGAGCCGTCCCAGCCCCGGTTCAGCGCCTCACCCGAGCGCGGCGCCCACTTCCAGGGCCTTCCCGATCTCCAGGTACCGCACCAGGAAGGCGCGTTCGTCGAGTCGCTTGCGCCGAAGCCAGGTGGTGACCTCCTCGTTGCACTTGCTGGCGTTGCAGGCGCGACACGCCGGCACCACGTTGGCGAGCGTGTACCGGCCACCACGGGAGATCGGCAGGACGCAGTCGCGTTGCAGCGCACCGTCGACCGCACCGCAGTAGGCGCAGCCGCCCCACGCCGACCGGAGAGCAGCCCACTCCGCTTCGGTCAGGTCGTTCACCACCCGGCTCATCCGGCGCTTTCGCCGGAGCGCTGCGCGCGCGGCGCGACTCCTGCTCGGTGGCATTCCAACAGCCTACGGCGGCCATCGGGTGGTACTGCGAAGGCGCGACACCGCGCCGGTTCACTACGGGCGAGCGCGTTTCGCTTCGGCGAGCCACTCGGTGTCGAAGGCCAGGTCGACCTTCTCCAGCCGGGCGATGTCACCGGCGATCTGGGTGCAGATCTTGCGGACGTCGGGCCGGCCGGTGGCCAGCTCGTTCAGTTCCTGCCAGATCCGGGACAGCTCGGCGATCAGAACCTTGTTGGCTTCGATGGCGCGTACCCGCACCTGCGTCGCCTGCTCCCTCAGCTCACCAATGCGATCACTCGGTTCGTCCATGACCTCATGCTAAGGGGCAACCGGTCCGAATCGATGGGGCGCGGCCTGCCCACCCGCAGAGGGCGGCTCAGCCGACCCGCTCGACCTCGAAGGTGAAACCCTGATCCCGCAACCGCTCCACCAGGACATCGCCAAGGCCGGTCGAGGGGGTGAGCACGCCAGCCCTGGACGGAAGTCGCGAACCGTCCCTGGCCAGGCTCAGCGCGCTCTCCGCGAACATGATCGCGGTGCCGCCGTACCCCGG
>JADLEH010000243.1 GCA_020846255.1 Propionibacteriaceae bacterium | reverse complement strand
TCCTGCGCGCACGTCGCAGCGCAGGCCGTCCAGCGGCTGCACGCGGACGCCAAGCTCGGCATCGGCCCGCCGATCACCGACGGCTTCTACTACGACTTCGACCTGGCAACGCCGTTCACCCCCGAGGACCTGAAGGCCATCGAGAAGGAGATGGGCTCGATCGTCAAGGAGCGCCAGCGTTTCGTGCGCCGAGCGGTCAGCGACACGGACGCCGCAGCGGAGCTCGCGGCCGAGCCCTACAAGCTGGAACTGATCGGGCTGAAGGGTTCGGCAGCTGCCACCGAGGGCGCCTCCGTCGAGGTCGGCGCCGGCGAACTCACCATCTACGACAACGTGCGCAAGGACGGCGCCGTCGCGTGGAAGGACCTGTGCCGCGGCCCGCACGTGCCGCACACCGGCTACCTCGGCAACGGCTACGCGCTCACCCGCAGCTCCGCGGCCTACTGGCGCGGCGACCAGGCGAACGCCCAGCTGCAACGGCTGTACGGCACGGCCTGGGCGTCCAAGGACGACCTCGTCGCCTACCGCACCCGGCTGGAGGAGGCCGCGCGACGCGACCACCGCAAGCTCGGGGTCGAACTCGACCTGTTCAGCTTCCCCGAGGAGCTCGGGGCCGGCCTGCCGGTGTTCCACCCCAAGGGTGGCGTCATCAAGCGGGTCATGGAGGACTACGTCCGCGACGCCCACATCCGCAACGGCTTCTCCTATGTCGGCACCCCGCACATCTCCAAGGAGGGGCTGTTCCACACCTCCGGCCACCTGCCGTACTACTCGGCGGGGATGTTCCCGCCGATCGACGACGATGGTCAGGCCTACCGGCTCAAGGCCATGAACTGCCCGATGCACAACCTGATCTACAAGAGCAGGGGACGGTCCTACCGCGAACTGCCGCTTCGGCTGTTCGAGTTCGGCACCGTGTACCGCAACGAGAAGTCCGGCGTGCTGCAGGGCCTCACCCGGGTCCGCATGATCACCCAGGACGACTCGCACTCCTACGTGACCGCCGACAGCGCACCTGAGGAGGTGAAGCACCTGCTCACCTTCGTCACCAACCTGCTGGAGGACTTCGGCCTGGACGACTACTACCTGGAGCTGTCCACCCGCGACACCGAGGGTGCCAAGTCCACCAAGTTCATCGGTTCGGACGAGCAGTGGGAGGTGGCGACCGCCGTCCTCGAGAAGGTGGGACGCGAGTCGGGCATCGAACTGGTGCCGGATCCCGGTGGTGCTGCCTACTACGGTCCGAAGATCTCGGTGCAGGCCAAGGACGCGATCGGACGCACCTGGCAGATGTCGACCATCCAGTACGACTTCAACCAGCCGGCACGCTTCGGCCTGACCTACACCGCCGCCGATGGCCACCAGGCCGAGCCGGTGATGATCCACTCGGCCAAGTTCGGCTCGATCGAGCGCTTCATCGGCGTGCTCACCGAGCACTACGCCGGCGCCTTCCCGGCTTGGCTGGCCCCGGTACAGGTGATGTGCATCCCGGTGGCTGAGGAGTTCGAGCCGTACCTCGCCGACGTGGCGGCGAAGCTGCTCCAGGCCGACATCCGGGTGGAGGTCGACCGCTCCGACGACCGGTTCGGCAAGAAGATCCGCAACGCCCAGACCCAGAAGATCCCGTTCATGCTGATCGCTGGGGAGACCGACGCCGCAGCCGGCCACGTGTCGTTCCGCTACCGCGACGGCAGCCAGAACAACGGGGTGTCGGTCCAGGCTGCGATCGACGAGATCATCGCCGCCACCAGGCCACCCCGGCGATGAGCACAGGAGCGGTGCCCATCGAGGACGGCGGCTCGCTGGCCGGCGTCCCCGACGCATTCCAGCGGCTCTGGACACCGCACCGCATGGTCTACATCGACGGGGAGAACAAGCCTGCGGACGACGCGGCCGGCAGTTGCCCGTTCTGCCGGGTGCCCGGGCTGAGTGACGAGGCCGGCCTGGTGGTGCATCGAGGCGAGCACGTCTACGCGGTGATGAACCTGTACCCGTACTCGCCCGGACACCTCCTGCTGTGCCCCTACCGGCACATCAGCGACTTCACCGAGATGACCCTTGCGGAGAGCGCCGAGCTGTCCGCGTTCACGTCCCGGGCGATGACGGTGTTGCGTGAGGTGTCCCACCCGGCGGGCTTCAACCTCGGCATCAACCAGGGCCAGGTCGCCGGCGCCGGGATCACGGCCCACCTGCACCAGCACGTGGTGCCACGCTGGTCGGGGGACTCGAACTTCCTGCCGGTGATCGCGCAGACCAGGGCGTTGCCCCAGCTCCTCGAACAATCCCGGCAGCTGCTCGCGGCCGCCTGGGGGACCGCGCAGCCGGATGGCTAATAGGCTGGCTCCCGTGACCGCAGAACCTTATGACACCGAACGGGTGCTCACGGTTCCCAACATCCTGAGTTTCATCCGTCTGCTCGGCGTGCCGCTGTTCCTGTGGTTGCTGCTGGAACAGCAGGCGGAGATCTGGGCTGTGGTCGTACTGATCATCGGCGGGGCCACCGACTGGCTGGACGGGAAGCTGGCCCGCAGCTGGCACCAGCGCTCCCGGCTCGGTCAGGTGCTCGACCCGCTGGCCGACCGGATGTACATCCTGGCCATCCTGATCGGGTTCGCGATCCGGGGCATCGTGCCGTGGTGGCTGGTGGTGCTGCTGGCTGCGCGGGACGTCCTGATGGCCTCGACGATCTGGCCGGCGCTACGACGCCGGGGGTTCGCGAGCCTCCCCGTCCACTTCCTCGGGAAGGCCGCGACCTTCGCCCTGCTGTACGCCTTCCCGCTGGTCCTGCTCGGCGGCACCGGTACCGAGTTCTGGCACGTGGTCGCCAAGATCATCGGTTGGGCGTGCGTGATCTGGGGCGCCGGTCTCTACTGGTGGTCGGGGCTGCTGTACATCGGGCAGGGCGCGGAAGTCATCCGCCGGTTCCCGCTCGAGTCGGCCCGTTCGCTGGATTGAACAGCGGCCGAACAGCCCGCGGGCGATAGTCTTGTGCCGAACTGACCGGCAGCCCGGCTGCCAGAAGGAGTGCCTGCGTGTTCCCCGATGATCTCCGATACACCAGCAAGCATGAATGGGTCCGCCAGGGCGCAGGCAGCACCGTGCGGGTCGGCATCACCAGTTACGCCGCGGAGGCCCTCGGCGACGTCGTCTATGTCTCCCTGCCGCAGATCGGTGAAGAGGTCGCTGCTGACGACGCGTGCGCCGAGGTCGAGTCGACCAAGAGCGTCTCTGATGTCTACTCGCCGGCGACCGGCGTGGTGACCGCAGTGAACGAACTGCTCAACTCCTCCCCGGAGACGATCAACTCTGACCCTTACGGTGACGGTTGGATCTTCGAGCTCGAGCTTTCCGAGCCGGGTGAGGTTGAGGATCTTCTGGATGCCGACGCCTACATCGAGCTCGTCTCGGGCTAGGCTGAAGGTCAACCTGTCGTTGAGCCTCGAGTCGGGGGAGGGCTTCCAGCCAGGAACGAAAGGTGCGGTAGATGATGAACTGTCCCGCTTGCGGCCACGAACTCACTGAGGCCGCCAATTTCTGCCCCCATTGCGGAGCCAGCCTCGCCAAGATCTCCGGCGACACGACCCGGGTCATCCCGACCGTTGTCGAGGAATTCCAGGTAGAAGAACTGGACGCGGCCGACGCCGCTGCGATCGATGCCCTCCCGGCCGGGTCGGCGCTGCTGCTAGTGCTGCGCGGCACCCAGGCCGGCGCCAGGTACCTGATCGACTCCGACGTGATCACCGCCGGCCGTCACCCCAGGTGCGACATCTTCCTCGACGACATCACGGTCTCGCGCCACCACGCCCGCTTCACCAGGCGGGACGGCCAGGTGTGGGTCAGCGACGAGAACAGCCTCAACGGCACCTATGTGAACAAGACCCTGATCGACGGCGAGGTGGCCCTTCGCCGCGGAGACGAAGTGCAGATCGGGAAGTTCCGCATGGTGTTCTTCTCCGGGCAGGACTGATGGCGCTCGGGCTTCGCAGCATCGGCCAGGTCCTGGCCATCCTGAAACCCGAGTTCGATGACGTCTCCATTTCCAAGATCCGGTTCCTCGAGTCGGAGGGACTGATCTCTCCCGAGCGGGCGCCGTCGGGGTACCGCCGCTACGCCGAGTCCGACATCGAGCGCCTCCGCTACATCCTCGAGGTGCAGAAGAACCACTACCTGCCGCTGAAGGTGATCCGCGAGCACCTCGACATGATGGACCGCGGCCAGGAGCCCCCTGCGCTCGGCACCGCACGGCCCAGCGGAGCGAGCGAGAACGTCGAGACCGCCCAGGCGCTGTCGCCGCAGCCGCACCCGCCGAAACGGGCGATCCGGATCACCCGGCGCGAGCTGCTCGAGCTCAGCGGGCTGAACGAGTCCGCCCTCACCGAACTGGAGAAGCACCAGCTGGTGATCCCGCGACGCGGCACCATCTACTACGGGCGCGACGCCCTCACCGTCGCCGTCATCTCTAGGAAGCTCGCAGCCTTCGGCATGGACGCCAGACACATGCGGGTGGTGAAGCAAGCGGCTGAGCGGGAGGTCGGGCTGATCGAGCAGGCGATCGCACCGCACCTGCGGCGCAACCCGGCCGCCCGAACCCTTCCGGCCGACGTGATGCAGCTGGTGCTGCACGCCCACGCGGCGATCATGCGTTCCCAACTACCCCAGTGAGGTCCACGTGCGCGAGGTGAGGGTGGTCGAGATCCGGGTCTCCACTGGGGACTCGCCGCCGCTGGTGGTGCTCGCGGAACTGGAGGGCGCAGAACGGCTGCTACCGATCTGGATGAGTCACGGCGGCGCCTCGGCGATCTTCAGTGCCACCGAGGAGCCGGACGAGGACCGGCCCAACATCCACGACGTCGCCTGGCGCCTGGCTGAGGCGACCATCGAGCCGCTGGAGGCCGTCCGGATCATTCGCTACGAGGACGGGCAGTACTTCGCAGAACTGGTCCTCGGCGAGCTGACCCTGGCAGCCCGGGCGAGCGATGCGATCGCGCTGGCGCTGCGGGTCGGCTGCCCGATCGAGTGCGCTGAGAGCGTCCTGGACGAGGCCGGCGTGAGCCCCGAGGACGCCCTGGTGCCGCCCGCCGAGCCTGCTGAGGACGAGGTGGAACGCTTCCGGGAGTTCCTCGACTCGGTGACCCCGGAGGACTTCACCGGCGACGAGGGGAAACCCTGAGGTTCGGCTTGAGAGTCGGCACCGACAGCGATCGGGTAGCGGCGTGTCGTTGACCCCCACGGGTGCCGGAGATTACGTTCGTAATCCCAACGAAGTGATTCGTGCAGCGAAACGAGGCAGACATGAACGCTGAGCACCCGGTGCCCCCGGCACAGGACCTGCTGTTCGACGGTGACTTCTCGCCGCTGCCGGACGATCTCGGGTTCCGCGGTCCGATCGCCTGCCGCGCCGCCGACATCACCTACCGCCAGCTCGACTACTGGGCGCGCACCGGGCTGGTCGTGCCGGAGATCCGTGCGGCCGGCGGCTCCGGGACGCAGCGGCTGTACAGCTTCCGCGACCTGCTGATCCTCAAGGTGATCAAGCGCCTCATCGACGCCGGCATCTCGCTGCAGCAGATCCGCACAGCCATCGACCACCTGCGGGCCAGGGGAGTCGATGACCTCACCGAGGTGACCCTCATGAGCGACGGCGTGTCGGTCTACGAGTGCACCTCCGACGACCAGGTCGTCGACCTGCTCCGCGGTGGCCAGGGGATGTTCGGGATCGCGCTCGGCGGTGTCTGGCGCGACATCGAGGGCACGCTGCAGCAGCTCCCTTCCGAGCGGGCAGCCGATCACCCGGCCCACACCGACGACGAATTCTCGCGCCGTCGCCGGGCCCGCTTCGCCGGCTGAGCGACAACCGCCGGTCAAGTCCGGCACCACGGACGAGCCGGGATAGGTTTGTCCTGCGATGAACGACTTCACCCAACGCCATCTGGGCGCCTCAGCGCCCGACCAGCAATCGATGCTCGCAGCGCTCGGCTATGCCAGCCTCGACGAGCTCACCGACGCCGCGGTCCCAGCGGCCATCCGGTTGACCCAACCGCTGCACCTGCCGTCGGCGCGCAGCGAGTTCGAGGTCCAGCGGCAACTGGCCGAACTGGCGGGGCGGAACTTCGCCGGCACGGCCATGATCGGGCTCGGCTACCACGGCACGGTCACGCCGCCGGTGATCCGGCGGACGGTGCTGGAGAACCCGGCCTGGTACACGGCCTACACGCCCTACCAGCCCGAGATCAGCCAGGGCAGGCTGGAGGCGCTGGCCAACTTCCAGACCATGATCAGCGACCTCACCGGCCTCCCGGTGGCCGGAGCCAGCCTCCTCGACGAGGGCACGGCTGTCGCCGAGGCGGTGGCTGTGGCGCACCGGGTCTCCCGCAAGGGCGGCTGCGTCGTGGTCGACGCCGGCATCCTGCCGCAGAGCCTCGCCGTGCTGCGCACCCGCTGCCTCGCCACCGGCGTCGAGGTCGTCGTCGCCACCGGCCGGCTGGCCGAAGCCGTCCGGGACAACCAGGCCTTCGCCGTTGTCGTCCAGGTGCCCGGCGCGGACGGGGTGCTGCCGACAGCTGCCGAACTCGTCGAGCTCGCCGAACTCGCCCACGCCAACGGCGCCCAACTGATCGCTGCCTGTGACCTGCTGGCCCTCACCCTGATCGGTTCGGCCGCGGAGTGGGGGGCCGACATCGCGGTCGGCTCAGCCCAGCGCTTCGGCGTCCCGTTGTTCTACGGCGGCCCGCACGCCGGCTTCATCGCCGTCCGCGCCGGCCTGGAACGCCAGCTCCCCGGACGAGTGGTCGGGGTGAGCAAGGACGCCGACGGGGTGCCGGCCTTCCGGCTGGCCCTGCAGACCCGCGAGCAGCACATCCGGCGGGAGAAGGCGACCTCCAACATCTGCACTGCCCAGGTGCTGCTGGCGGTGGCAGCCAGCTGCTACGCCGTCCACCACGGCCCCCAGGGCCTGGCCGGGATCGCCGCCGAACTCCACCAGCGCGCCCAGCGGCTGGCGGCAGCGCTGCTGGCCGGTGGCTACCGGCTCGCGGGGGAGAGCTTCTTCGACACCATCACGGTCACGGCGCCGGGCCGGGCGGCCGACATCGTCGCAGCAGCCCGGGCCGCGGGCGTCCACCTCAGGCTGGTGGATGCCGACCGGGTGGGAATCAGCGTCGGCGAGGACGCGGTCGAAGATGTCCTGGTCGCCGTCTGCTCGGCGTTCGGGGTAACCCTCACGGCCGACACCGCCGGCAGCCTCGGCGACCACCACCGCGACATCGACTTCCTCACGCACCCGGTGTTCAACGCCTACCGCAGCGAGACCGAACTGATGCGCTACCTGCGCACGCTGTCCGACCGGGACTTCGCCCTGGACAAGGGCATGATCCCGCTGGGCTCGTGCACCCTCAAGCTGAACCCGGCAGCTGCCATGGAGCCGATCAGCTATCCCGGGTTCGCCGGCCTGCACCCGTTCGTGCCGGCAGCCGATGCCGCCGGCTACACCGAGTTGATCGGGCAGCTGTGCGACTGGCTGGCCGAGATCACCGGCTACGACCGGGTCAGCCTCCAGCCCAACGCCGGCAGCCAGGGCGAGTTCGCCGGCCTGATGGCGATCCGCTCCTACCACCAGGCCAACGGCGAAGCCGCCCGAACGGTGTGCCTGATCCCGGCGTCAGCGCACGGCACCAACGCCGCCTCTGCCGTGATGGCGGGAATGCGGGTGGTGGTCGTGGCCACCGGATCGGACGGCTCGGTCGACCTGGCCGACCTGCGCGCGAAGATCGACCAGCACGCAGCTGAACTGGCAGCGGTCATGGTGACGTACCCGTCCACCCACGGGGTCTTCGAGGAGACGATCACCGAGATCTGCAGCCTCGTTCACGAGGCTGGAGGTCAGGTCTACGTCGACGGTGCGAACCTGAACGCGATGCTGGGCCTCGCCCGACCCGGAAGGTTCGGCGCGGACGTCAGCCACCTCAACCTGCACAAGACCTTTGCGATCCCGCACGGTGGCGGGGGCCCCGGGGTTGGACCGGTCGCCGTCCGCGAGCACCTGGCGCCGTTCCTGCCGAACCACCCGCTGGTCGAGACCGCTGGGCCGGCCACCAGCTACGGACCGGTGAGCTCCGGCCCTTACGGCTCAGCCGGAGTGCTGCCGATCAGCTGGGCGTTCATCGCGTTGATGGGCGCTGACGGCCTGCGCAGCTCGGCGCAGACCGCCATCCTCGCCGCGAACTACGTGGCCCACCGGCTCGCCGATCACTTCCCGGTGCTCTACACCGGCACCGCCGGGCTGGTGGCCCACGAGTGCATCGTCGACCTCCGGGAGCTGACCCGCAGCACCGGGGTGAGCGTCGACGACGTGGCGAAACGGCTGGTGGACTACGGCTTCCACGCCCCGACGATGAGCTTCCCGGTCTCCGGCACGCTGATGATCGAACCGACCGAGTCTGAATCGAAGGCTGAGGTCGACCGTTTCTGCGAAGCGATGATCTCGATCCGGGCCGAGATGGACCAGGTTGCCTCCGGTGTCTGGCCGGCGGACGACAACCCGCTGCACAACGCGCCGCACCCGGCGTCGAGGATCGTCGCCACCGAGTGGGTACACCCCTACGGCCGGGAACTGGCCGCCTTCCCTGCCGGGCAACGTCCAGGCCCGGTCGGTTCCGGCGGTCGCGACAAGTACTGGCCGCCGGTGGCGAGGATCGATGGCGCCTACGGGGATCGCAACCTGATGTGCACCTGTGCTCCGGTGGCGGACTACGCGGTGGAGGCCGGAAAGGGGTAGTCGATGCTGCAGTGGTGGGACGAGTTCTCCCGCAAGCCGTTCGTCGCACACCTGCTTCGGGCGGTCGAGCGGTTCAACCTTCGTGGGGGGGTGCAGCTCGCCGCTGCCATCACCTACTTCTCCGTGCTGTCGCTGGTCCCGATCCTGATGCTGGCCTTCTCGGCGTTGGGCTTCACGCTGACAGTGTTCCGTCCGGATTCGCTCGTCATGATCGAGAGCTGGATCCAGGGGCAGCTGCAGGCGGACTCGACGATCGGGGAGAGCCTGTACGAGCTGATCGCCGGCGCCCTCACCAACTGGTCGGCCATCCTCGGGTTCGGCTTGCTGATCACCATCTGGGTCGGCTCCGGCTGGGTCGGCAACCTGAAGCGCGCCGTCCGGCTGCTGATGCGCACCGACGTGGACAACCCCGGCAAGCAGGTCATCATGCCGCTGGACGTGCTCGCCAACTTCGGCGGCCTGCTCGCCATCCTGCTCGGCACCGCGGCCACGTTTGTGACCGCGGCGGTGGCGACGAGCCTCGGCAGCACCGTGGGCGCCTGGCTGGGCATCGGCGACAGCCTGGTCTGGACCTCGCTGCTGCGCTTGGTGGGCTTCGTCGTCTCGCTGGCGATCGGCTGCGTCGGGTTCCGGCTCCTCTTCGG
>JADLEH010000242.1 GCA_020846255.1 Propionibacteriaceae bacterium | reverse complement strand
GACGGCCGAGCCCGGAAGGGAGGCGCGAAGGGCTGATCGCACACCGTCCGGGTCGTCATCAGACGGGTCGGGGGTGGGGCCACTTCAGGTGATCGAAGTGGGGCCAAGTCAGGTTGACATTCTCACCTGGGACCGCCAGGGCACCGTCCTCGCCCACTTCACGGGCCTGAACAGCGGCATCGCCCAGTACGGCACCGACGGCCACCGGGACATCACCTGGACCGCCGACTCCACCGGGGCGATCACCCGCACCGCCCGCTACGACCCCTGGGGCGGCCTGCTCGCCTCATCGGGCTCGACGATGGTCGACCTCCGCTACCAGGGCGCCTGGTATGACACCGACACCGACCTCCACTGGGTCGTCACCCGCTGGTATGCCCCGGCACTGGGCCGGTTCGTGAGCGAGGACACCCTGCTGGGGGAACCCGCCAACCCCATGAGCCGGCACCTGTATGCCTATGCCGAGGGTGATCCGGTGGGTGGCTGGGATCCGGATGGGAGGGATGCGGTTCAAGTTCTTGAGTCGGGATCGAGCCGATGCGACACACACGGGTGTTACGTGCGCTGGCCGAGGCTCCGCTTCATCTGGGATGTCACGAAGCTCCCATGGCGTACGGCGCGGATGACCTTTGCCGGTGTGTTGCTGGCGGGTCGTCTCTGGGGCATGGACCGCGAAGTCCGTTCTGGTATCACCTGGGGAACGAAGCAGCTCGATAAGGGTGACAAGTTCAAGGTCATCCTCGTGACCTACACGATCTATACAGCCAACGGAGCGCAGAAGAGCTACAGCTATCGAGGTGACGAGGACAGTACGATGAGAGCCCGTGGATCGACTTCGAAAACACTTGGAAGTACAGGTTCTGGATGGGACGTCCTACCAGGATTCGAATCTCAGCCCTGGCCACTATCGCGCTGTTCCCCAACACCCACATTGACCGTCTCATTGGCAAGAATCACACGTTCAACATCACGGCCAGGTAGAACGGTGCACCTCGCGCGCAATCGGAGATGCTCAGTCCTGAATATGCATTCACGATACACAACGGAAGACGTGAGTGCATGAGGGCCTTAGCGCTACCCTATTCGATCCGCGAACCTGCCACTCCGCGACGCAGTTCGCCGACCGGAATCCATCCACCTCGACATGGCACCGCGGCAGGGTCTCAGTGAACCGATGGAGTCTCGGTGGCCAGTTGTCCAGTCGTCAATCGGCGGACATCTCGACTCGGATCGCCTGTACGCGCACTGCTCGAGGTGCGGCGGGCCAGAGCTGTCCCGCGGTTTCTCCTGGCCAGCGAGACGCCCGGGAGCTCGGAGGCTTATCCCTCACGTGATCTCTGTGGACCCTTGCAGTGCGTACCAACCGGAGGTAAGGCGTTTTGAAACGACCGGCAGAGGTCGGCGCCCTCCTGAGACGGCGCACGATGGACGTCGCGAGGTTCTTGGGGCGACGGGTCGTGGATTTCGTGGCCGCGTGGTTCTTCTGGCGGCTCCCCGACGCTATGCCTCGACGACCGCCGACTCGGCCGTTGAGGTAGGCGCGGCAAGCGGCTCCCTCCTCATCGCGTCTCGTGAGGGGCCCCGGCGGCAGAGCGACGGGGCCGTTCGACGGAACCAATGTGGTAGGCGTCTTACCCGGACGCTGCCAGCCTATACGCGATCATGATCAGTCTTGCCCGGCCTGACCCGGCACAAGGAGAGGACGTGATGGATCTCAGCAGCATTTCGCCGTCCATCCGCGAGCCCGACGAATGAGGAGATGCATGAGTCCAATGGCGATGCTGCGTATCAGCGCAGCCTTCGCGCTCGCCCCACTCCTGACGGGCTGCGGCGTGCTCGACCGACTCTCGTACGCCCGGTCAACAACCGCCGCACCTTCGCCATCGGCCGTCTCAACCTGTGCGGGCTTCCGCCTCGTGGCGACTGGCACCCAAGCAGTGACGTCGGAAGTGCAAGACGAAGTCAGGGGATTGGTTGAGCAGCGCCTCCGCGCGACTGGCCTAGAGCCGATCGAGGTCTCTGCCAAAGGTTCGGATGGGATTATCGTTCGTTGGCCCGCTGACGCGGACGTGACTCGTGTCCTGGGCCTCATCGGTACCCCGGGTCGACTGGAGTTCATACCCGTGCCGCTTGAGTTCGTGACCTCGGTCTACGTAGGCTCTCCACTGCCCACGGGAATGGACGCTAAGCCCATATTCCCGGCTGACCGGATTACGTCTGCCACCGAGTCAACCGACCTGCGTGGAGCGCCCGCGGTGGACTTGACCCTCGACGCCACGGCGGCGCGTCTGCTGGACCTATGGGCCGCCGACCACTACGGCGACGCCTTCGTGATCGCCCTCGACGGCTCCGTACTGTCGCTCCTGTCCCTCAACGCAACGGAGCTCAGCAGCGAAGCACAAGTCGTTGGCAGGCTTGCACGTGAGGACGTGGTTGACCTGGTCGCGATCCTGAATGCAGGCCCGCTGCCGACCGGACTCGAGGAAGACGGGGGCATCCCATGTGAATGAGAGCCTGTGGATGAAAGATCACCCTCGGGATGACTGTTCCGAGCCGTAGACCCGGCGCGGTCGGTCGGCCGCATCGCCGGCATGTGGGCGAGGATCGAGCTGGACGACGACGAACAGGGTCTGGTCGAGGACCTGTCCGACCCGGCCAGCAGCTCGTGTGGGACAGCCTGGGCCGGCTCACCACGGTGAAGACCAGCGGCGGCACCACGATCGCGTCCTACACCTACGACGCCCTCGACCGGCTGCGCCAGGTCACCCGCTCGGGGACCACCCTGCGCTTCCGCTACATGGGCATGAGCACCCAGGTGATCCAGACCTACAACGTCACGACCGGCACCGGCGTCCGCCGCACGCCTGCGACCGCCAGCGCACCCGTCCTGGCCCACTTCACCGGGCTGAACAGCGGCATCGCCCACCACGGCACCGACGGCCACCGGGACATCACCTGGACCGCGGACAGCACCGGGGCGATCACCCGCACGGCGCGCTACGACCCCTGGGGCGGCCTGCTGGCCTCATCCGGCACCATGGTCGACTATCGCTTCCAGGGCTCCTGGTATGACACGACCGCCGATCTCCACTGGATCGTCACCCGCTGGTATGCCCCCACCCTGGGCAGGTTCGTCAGCGAGGACACCCTCCTGGGGACCCCGATCAACCCCATGAGCCGGCACCTGTATGCGTATGCCGAGGGGGACCCGGTGGGTGGCTGGGACGTGCTTGGCTTGAGCCGCGACTCGGTGTCGTCCCACTGGCATAAGGCATACGAATGGTGGACCGACGACTCAGTTGACTTCACCGATGTTGTTCGCATCGCTGGCTTCGTGACGGTCTTGTGCTCTGTGGCGATAGCATTGAGTGCAGCGCCGCCGATTACCATGGGTACGGCAGCCTATATCGGCGCAGAGACGATCGGCTTGTTCACCGTCCTGAAGGATCCGTACGTCCGAAAGGGCCGATCGATTGTCATCCGCAAGTTCTGGGCGGTCGCGCCAAGGCCAATGGTCAAGTGGGAACTCCGACACGCGACCGAACTGAGATACCACGACCCGAAGACCAACAAGCCGATAACCACCCAACTGGATGATGGAAACCCCGAAGTCGCTGCCTACTTCCGGTTTCGGAGCCCGTTCGGGATCAGCCGCTGCCTGAGGGAGAGAGTCGACTTCCAGCAGCACCGATGCGGTCACTACGCGGCCGGCTACAAGATCACGATGTGGGAAAAGCCGAATGGTTGTTGCAGTTTCTCGGCGACCTACAAGCATTGGAAGGAATGATAGGTGCCATGGCCCTCGCTATCGATGGTGTTCGAGGACTGACAACAAAGGGCGTCAACGCCGGTGCCGTGATCATCGCGGCAGCTGGTTTCATGAGTCTCGTTCCCGTCGGGGCCAGCGCTGATACGAGATGCCCGGGTCTCGGAACCGTCGAGGAGGCGGTCAGTTGGTTCACCGAGCGAGGATTCCCCTCCCATGACCTGGAGGTCTCCGATGCCGGAGTCACTTGGAATTCGTCCACAGACCACTCCGCTGTCGCGGTCACGGGGCAGGAACTGGCGGATTCCGTCAGCATCGATGCGCACTTCACGGGCTCCGAGAGCGAGGCGACTCGTAGCTGGTCCATCGAGGAACTGGAGGCCGCGTTGGACACGGCCGTCGACCTCATGGTCGAATTCGGCGACACAGGAAGCCTGCCCGAGTCGTTCGTCATCCGGGATCTGGTTGGAGAGTGGCCGGGAAGATGGGGTCTGGATCTCCCGGATCGCGACGGCGAGATGCTGGTCATACTCGGTCCTGAGGGCCTCCGAGTGTCAGCCGAGATGAGGATCAAAGCCGACCCGCAGTCGTCGTGTAATCAGCGTGAGTGTGTGCTGTCCGACTACGTTGCGACGGCCGAGGCGCTGAAGGGAAGCGTGGATTGCGACGTTACGGATGGAACCTACTCTGAGTTCAGTCTCACGTTCGGGGCCCACTAGAGTCCACCCCGCCTGTACGGCGGCCTGCTCGCCTACGCACGGTTCAACGGCTGGCGCTGCGAGGCGGGAGCAGAAGCCCGGGTTGAGGCAATGGACAGCATCAGGCTCAATGCGCCGCAGACGGTATTCAGATTCAGAATCAAGCGCATTGATCCTGACATGGAGTATGGGTGGTAGGACGAGTGATGCGCAACGTACGTGACCGTACATCGTCCGGGTCCTTCGGCATCCGTAGGCGATTCCCCTCGCCCGTGCGTAGGCGAGCCTCGCGAGGCTCGTGGTTCGCGCTCGCATTTGCTGCGTCGCTCCTGTTGGCCGGCTGCGACCTCGCGAGCGGCCTGCTTGGCGGGGAACGCCCTGGACTCGGGGCATGGAACGACACCGACATCCCAATCGAGCTCGTGCTCAACAACGAGGTGCTCGGGACCATCGATCCTGGGGCCGGGATGGAGGTCGCAAGCACCGCAAGGATGCCGGCCCTCCCGTGGGATGTCGAAGCACGGACGGAGTCAGGTCGAGTCCTGATCACCATGACCGTATCGTCCGAGGCGCTCGCAGCCACCGGCCGCGTCGGTACGGGCGTGACACTTCCCTGTGGAAGGTTGGTCGTGTGGGCCGGATCGGCACCCGCTTCCGATCTCGCCCCCGCAGGTCCGCCGACCGGGTGAGAATGTCAACCTGACTTGGCCCCACTTCGATCACCTGAAGTGGCCCCACCCCCGACCCGTCTGATGACGACCCGGACGGTGTGCGATCAGCCCTTCGCGCCTCCCTTCCGGGCTCGGCCGTC
>JADLEH010000241.1 GCA_020846255.1 Propionibacteriaceae bacterium | reverse complement strand
CGTGGCGAAGGCCTTGCGGAAGGCCGGCTTCTCCCCGACGGTCTCGACGCGGGCGTTGATCAGCCGGGCCGCGCCCCGAGCATCCTTCGACCAGGACGGCACCAACCCCCAGCGCAGCCCGGTGAGCAGGCGGCGGCGACCCTCGGGACGGACGCGCTCCAGGACGGCAGGCACTGGGTCGGTGGGCGCGATGTTGTAGGCCGGGTTCGGCAGCGGCCCGGCGACCTCGTCGATCTCGAAGACCTCGGTGAGCTCCTCCCGGCTGGCGGAGGAGGCGTAGCGTCCGCACATGGCAAGGACCCTAGCTCCGGATCGGAACCGGGGACGGTTCCGATTCCGCGCCGGCGCCGGTCGCGTCGTGGCGGGAAATGGAACCGTCCCCATTTTCGGCCGGGGCCCGGATCGGCTTGGCACATTCAAGCGATCGGGGTAGTAATAGGGCATGAGTCTTCTCCGGTTCGTTGCTCGCTCCATGCTGGCCAGCTACTTCGTCGTCAACGGGGTAAAGGCGATCCGGCACCCGGACGAGTTCGTCGCCGACGCCCAGCCGCTCGCCGACAAGGTGATCCCGCTGGTCAACTCGACGCTGCCCGAGGCTGCCCGCGGCTACCTGCCCGAAGACACGGTCGGCCTCGTGAAGTGCAACGGCTTCCTGCAGGTCGTCGGCGGGCTGAGCCTCGCCACCGGAATCGGGCGCCGGCTCGGGGCCGGGGTGCTGGCCGTCAGCATGGTCCCGCACGTCCTGACCGCCAACCCACTCAAGGCGAAGGGCGTCGAGCGGTCGGTAGTCGGGTCGCAGCTCGGCAAGAACGTCGCCCTCCTCGGCGGCGTGCTCCTGGCGGCGCAGGACACCGAGGGCAAGCCGAACCTGGCGTGGCGCGTCCGCACCCAGCGGCAGTTGCTCGGCAAGGAGGCCGCCAAGCGCAAGGCCGAACTGCAGCGCGACGCCATCGCCACCACCGCCGACGCCGGCAAGCGAGCCAGGAAGACCGTCCGCAAGGCCCGCCGGAGCGTTGAGAGCGTGCTTTCTTGATCCACTGGCCCGCGCCGGTGGCGTCAGTACCCGTCCGTGGGTCCGTCGTCGTCCCCGGCTCGAAGTCGGCCAGCGCCAGAAGCCTGTTGCTCGCGGCCCTCGCCACCGGGCCGTCCGTCCTCACCGGCGTCCTGGCGTCGAGGGACACCGCCTTGATGCAGCGCGGCCTGACCACTCTCGGGGCCGGTTTCACCGACCTCCCGGACGGCCGGCTGCAGGTCCGGCCCGCAACGACGATCCGCGGTGGTGGCACCATCGACTGCGGCCTTGCCGGAACCGTGATGCGCTTCCTGCCGCCCGTGGCGGCCCTTGCCTCCCCCGCGACGGCCTTCATCGGCGACGCGGCAGCCGGCACCCGCCCCGTAGCGGGTCTGCTCGGTGCCCTCGCGGGCCTCGGGGCGAGCGTGAGCGAGCCGCACCGGCTGCCGTTCACGGTTGGCGGCTCCCCCGCCTTCCGCGGCGGCGCGGTGGCGATCGATGCCAGCGCATCCAGCCAGTTCATCTCAGCCCTGCTGCTGGCCGGGGCGAGGTTCCCCGAAGGCGTCGAGGTGACCCACACCGGCAGCACCCTGCCTTCGGCTCCGCACATCGAGATGACCGTGGCACTGCTGACCCGCCGTGGCGTACTGGTCGACCGGCCGGCCGAGCACACCTGGCGGGTGCAGCCGGGACCGATCGCCGGCCTCGATGAGGTCGTCGAACCCGACCTGACCAATGCCGCCACCCTGCTCGCGGCGGCCCTGGCCACCGGTGGCGAACTCAGCACTGCCTGGCCCGGGGACTCGGTGCAGGCCGCGGACCAGCTGGCCGGGGTGCTGGCAGCCTTCGGCGCCAAGATCAGCTACTCCACGGCAGGACCCCGCCGGATCACCGTCTCCGGCAGTGCGGGCGTGCGCGGCGCGGACGTCGACCTCGGCGCGGTCAGCGAGCTGACCCCAGTCGCTGCAGCCCTCGCAGCCCTCGCCGACGGCCCGAGTGTGATCCGCGGCGTTGCCCACATCCGCGGCCACGAGACCGACCGCCTGGCCGCGCTCGCCGCCGAACTGGCCGGGCTCGGCGCTGCCGTGAGCCAGACCGCCGACGGCCTGCTGATCACCCCTGGCCGGCTGCACGCCGGCACCTTCCACACCTACGCCGACCACCGGCTGGCCCACGCCGGGGCACTGCTGGGGCTGGTCACCCCGGGCGTGGAGCTGGACGATGTCGGCTGCACAACCAAGACGTTGCCCGACTTCCCCGGGCTGTGGGCACGGCTGCTGGGGGCCGGCTCGTGAGCCGCCGGCCGAGCGAGTCGATCACCGACGACCCGCACGCGGGCTTCGGCAGGCCGGGCAAGCGCAGCCGTCCGCGGACGAAGGACCGGCCCACCTACCCGGACGCAGTGGCCGGGACGGTGGTCACCGTCGACCGGGGCCGATACCGCTGCCTCGTCGGCGAGCCGGGCTCGCTGGTCACCGCCACCAAGGCCCGCAATCTCGGGCGCACCGGGGTGATCGTGGGTGACCGGGTGCGGCTGGCCGGGGACAGTTCCGGACGCGAGGGGACCCTGGCCCGGATCGTGGAGGTGACCGAACGGGAGACCGTCCTGCGGCGCACGGCCGACGATGACGACCCGTTCGAACGGCCGATCGTCGCGAACGCCGACCAGTTGGTGATCGTCGCAGCGCTCGCCGACCCGCCGCCCCGGGTGGGCATGATCGACCGGATCCTGGTCGCGGCCTACGACGCCGGCCTGGAACCGTTGCTCGTGCTGACCAAGTCCGACCTGGCGGCACCGGACGGCCTGATGGCCACCTACCGTCCCCTGGGACTGCAGGTTGTCGCGGTCGAACCCGGCTCAGACCTGACCGAGCTGCGAGCAGCGCTCGCCGGTCATCGCAGTGTCCTCGTCGGGCATTCAGGGGTCGGCAAGTCCACCCTTGTCAACGCCCTGATCCCCGGCATCGACCGGGAGGTTGGCGAGGTGAACGAAGTCACCGGACGCGGTCGGCACACCTCGAGCAGCGCGATCGCCCTGCTGCTGCCCCAGGATGCCGGCTGGGTGATCGACACCCCCGGCGTCCGTTCCTTCGGGCTCAGCCATGTGACCGCCGACTCGATCATCTCCGCGTTCTCCGACCTCGCCGAGATCGTCCGGGACTGCCCGCGCGGCTGCCGGCACGACTCCACCGCCCCGGAATGCGCCCTGGACGCCGCCGTCGCCGACGGGCGGCTCGCCCACGAGCGTCTGGAGTCTTTCCGCAGGATGGAGAAGGCGTTCCACTAGATTTGCGGGCATGCCCGACCAATCCCTGCTGGACGATCTCAGGCTGGCCCATGTGCTGGCCGACCAGGCCGACGCGATCACGACGGCAAGGTTCAAGGCCTCCGACCTGCGGGTGTCGGCCAAGCCGGACCTGACCCCGGTCACCGACGCGGACATGGCGGTAGAGGACGCCCTGCGCAGCATGCTCTCCAGGACCAGGCCGCGGGACGCGGTCCACGGCGAGGAGCGGGCCGACTCGGGTTGGGGGCCGCGGCGCTGGGTGATCGACCCGATCGACGGCACCAAGAACTTCGTCCGCGGCGTGCCGGTCTGGGCGACCCTGATCGGCCTGATGGTCGGCGACGAGGTGGTGGCCGGCGTGGTCTCGGCCCCGGCCCTCTCCCGGCGCTGGTGGGCAGCCAAGGGCGGCGGTGCCTACACCGGTCGCAGCCTGCTGCAGGGCGTGGGTTGTCGCACCTCTGCCGTCGAGGCCGTCGAGGACGCCTCGCTCTCCTACAGCTCGATCGGTGGCTGGGTCGACTCGGGCCGCGGGCAGCAGTTCGTCGACCTGATGCGCGACTGCTGGCGGACCCGGGCCTACGGCGACTTCTGGAGCTACATGCTGCTCGCGGAAGGGGCTGTCGACCTCGCGGCCGAGCCCGAGCTGGCTTTGCACGACATGGCTGCGGTCTCGATCATCGTCACCGAGGCCGGGGGTCGCTTCACGAACCTCGACGGACGGCCCGGCCCGCACGGTCCGGGCGCCGTGGCCACCAACGGGATGCTGCACGAAGAGGTGCTGCGACGCCTCGCCGCCGACCAGGCCTGAGGGTCGATCCGGTCAGGCCACCGGGACGGGCTCGGTGTGGGTCGTCACCCAGAGCCGGTAGGTGACGAAGATCCCGAGGAGCAGCAGCGCTGAGGTCAGGATGAAGGGCCAGGTGCGGTCCATCCCGGACAGCCAGCCCGAGATCCAGCCGAAGGGCGCCGTGACCAGCATCACGCAGGTGCGCTGGATCGCCATCACCCGTGAGCGTTCGTGCTGGTCGACGTGCAGCGCGACCAGTGACTCCGCGAGCATGAACAGGATCCCGGCACCGAAGGCGTCCAGCAGCAGGCAGACCCCGAGCAGGGCGTAGGTGGTCAGGCCGGCGACACCCTGCGGCGCCGGGATCACCACCAGCAGAACCTGCCCCGCCAGGTAGGCGAGGAAGCCCCACAGCGTTGGCCGACGCAGGTGCCGGGCGTGGGTCATCCTCGGGATCAGCGTGAAGAAGAAGAGCACCGAAAGCAGGGAGCGGACCATCGGGAAGAACGGCAGCAGCGGGTCGGGCACCAGCAGGTGCTGGCTGATCACCACCTGCCAGAACGTTCCGTTGACCAGTGCGACCGCCCCGACGATGGCAGCGATGACCAGCGAGAAGAGCGTCCCCTTCGAGCGCAGGATCAGGCCGAGGACCCCCCGGTAGCCGGCCAGTGAGCGCCAGATGCTCACTCCCCTGGTCTGCGCCCGCCGGAGTTCGCCGGTGGCGGTCTCGGTGGACCAGCGGTACAGGATGATGATCTTGGCCGTCATGATCACGAAGGCGTTGAGGTAGAGCACGCGGACGGCCGGCACCAGCCCGAACTGGGAGACCAACAGCGCGGCGATCGGGGCGAACAGTGCGGAGAACTCGGCTGCCACCTTGATCAGGGAGTAGACCTTGGTGATCTCGGCGCGGTCGACGTCCTCGACCAGCAGGCAGTCCCAGGAGTTCTGGGTGACCTGCCAGGCGCCGTTGATGATCGAGGCGACCAGGAAGTACCAGAAGTTCTGCGCGACCGCCCAGATCAGGCACGGGATCGCCCAGGCGATCACATCGAAGACGGCTGTGGTCAGGCGGCGTCCGAGCTTGTCCGTGATGACCCCGCTGAGCAGGCCGAACACCACCTGGGAGAGCATCGCGATGGTGGCGAGCAACCCGATCTGCTGGTCCTTGATGCCCAGCGCCAGCATGAACACCGATGCGTACGGCAGCACCAGCATCATCGAGAGCCCCCACATCGGCTCGGTGTAGACGCAGGCCCTGCCGTTGCCCCGGAGGGCGAACAGACTGGTCAGCAAAGGGTTACCGGCGCGTGGCACCGGATCAGTAAAGCACCACCGCCGCGGCTCAGTCGCCCGCCACCCGGATCCTCGGGATGGCGGCAAGGAGAGCCCTGGTGTAGTCGGTCTGCGGGTCGACGTAGACCCGTTCGGTGTCGCCCTGCTCGACGATCCGGCCCTGGCGCATCACCGCGAGCTGGTCGCACAGGTGGCGCACCACCATCAGGTCGTGGCTCACCACGATCAAGGTGAGGCCCTGTGCCGCGACCAGGTCGGTGAGCAGGTTCAGCACCTGGGCACGGACCGAGACGTCGAGCGCCGAGACCGGCTCGTCGGCGATCAGCACCTCCGGCTTCGGCGCGAGCGCCCGCGCGATCGCGATCCGCTGCCGCTGGCCGCCGGAGAACTCGTGCGGGTAGCGGTGACCGGAGTCGATGGGCAGGTCGACGGCAGCCAGCACCTCGGCGAGGCGACCCTGGTGGTCGATCCCGTCCGGCAGTTGCCGGCGGACCAGCCGGGACCGGAGCGGCTCGGTGATGATGTCGGCGACCGTCATCCGCGGGTTGAGCGAGGACCGGGGGTCCTGGAAGACCATCTGGACGGCGGCCCGCAGGAAGCCGAGTCGCCGCTCGGGGAGGTGCGTGATCTCGCTGCCCTCGAACCAGATCCGGCCGGAGGTGGGATGGTCGAGGCCGGCCAACAGCCGCACCAGCGTCGATTTTCCTGACCCGGACTCGCCGACGATGCCGAGACGTCGGCCGGGTTGCAGGGTGAGGTCGACGGAGTCGAGGGCGAGCACCTCCGTACCGCCGTTGCGGTAGCGCCGGGTGAGTTGCTCGGCCCGGAAGAGCGGTTCGGTCATCGCTGCTCCGCCCGGTAGAAGTCCTCAACGGTCGGCAGCCGCTGGCCGGGGACCGCCTGGTCGAGCCGGGCCGTCGCCACCAGCCCGCGGGTGTAGGGATGCTGCGGGTCGGTGAACAGCCTGGTGACGCTGCCGGCCTCGACCACCTCGCCGTCGAGCATCACCAGCACCTGGTCGCAGACCTGTGAGACCACAGCAAGGTCGTGGCTGATGAACAGGCAGGCGGCCCGGCTGGCGGTGAGCACCTCGTCCAGCTTCTGCAGGACCAGGGCCTGGACGGTCACGTCCAGCGCAGTGGTCGGTTCGTCGCAGATCACCAGTTCGGGTGAGTTGATCAGGGCCATGGCGAGGATCACCCGCTGGCGCTGGCCCCCGGAGAGCTGGTGGGGGAACGCGTCGGCGATCCGCCCGGGGTCGGCGAGGCCGACCTCTGCCAGCATCGCCACCACCCGTTGCCTGGCCCGGCCGGCTTCTGCCCCCTGGTGGAGCCGGAGCACCTCGGCGACCTGCCGGCCGACCCGCATGGTCGGGTCCAGGGCCGTCATCGGTTCCTGGAAGACCATCGAGAGCACGTCGCCGCGCAGTCTGGCCAGACCGGCCTCGGGCTGGCCGATGATCTCGGTCCCCCGCAAGCGGACCGAACCGGTGACCGTCGCGTTCTCCGGCAGGAGTCCCATGACGGCGAGGGCCGTGACGGTCTTCCCGGAGCCGGACTCGCCGATCAGGCCGAGCCGCTCCCCCTCGCCAAGGACGAAGTCGATTCCGCGGACGGCCTCGATGCGTCGGCGGCCGAAGGTGACCCGCAGGTCGCGCACCTCGAGCAGGCTCATGCTGGGTCCCGGCGGAGTTGTCCAGGCGAGCGCAGCGGAGGTGAAGAACTCCGTGGGGTGTTCACGGCACCTCCCGCAGGCGCGGGTCGAGGTAGTCGCGCAGCCCGTCCCCGAGCAGGTTGAAGCCGAGCACGGCGAGGGCGATCGCCAGGCCCGGCCACAGCGCCTGCAACGGAGCCACGAACAGGAACTGCTGGGCGTCGCGCAGCATGTTGCCCCAGGTCGGATCCGGGGGCGGAGTGCCCAGCCCGAGGTAGGAAAGGGCGGCCTCGGCAAGGATCGCCATGGCGAAGCCGACCGAAGCCTGGACTCCGATCAGCGGGGCGATGTTGGGCAGCACGTGCCGGCGGGCCACTCCGAGCCGGGACGTGCCGGCGGCTCGCGCCGCCAGCACGAAGTCGCTGGCCATCACCTGGAGGGCTCCGGCCCGGGACACCCTCGCAAAGGCCGGGATGGTGGCCACGCCGATCGCGACCATCGCGGTGAGGGTCGAGCCGCCGTACACGGCGGCGAGCAGGATGGCGAGCAGCAGTGCCGGGAAGGCGTAGACCACGTCGGATAGCCGCATCACCACCTCGTCGACCCAGCGGCCGGCCTGTCCCGCCAGCATTCCCAACGGGACGCCGATCCCCGCGGCCAGCCCGACCGAGATGATCCCGACGACGAGGACGGTGCGGGCGCCAACCATCAGCCGGCTGGCGATGTCGATCCCGAACCCGTCGGTTCCGAGCACGTGCGGCCAACCGGGCGGCAGCAGGCGCTGGCCGGGCACCACCCGGATCGGATCGAAGGGTGTCCAGAAGGCGGAGACGACCGCTGTGACCACGACCAGCGCAACCAGGGCGATGCCGGTGACGAGTTGGGCGCGCTTCATCACTGCCCCTGGTTCTCGCCGGGTGAACCGCCAGCCGCCTGCCTCGGGTCGATCAGCAGGTAGGAGAAGTCCACCAGTGCGCTGATCGCGAGGACCGCGAGCACGAGGAACATCACCGTGCCCTGCACCACCAGCAGGTCCCGCTGGTTGACCGCGGTGAGCAGCATCGAACCCAGGCCGGGCAGGGTGAACACCGACTCGACCACGATCGCACCGACCAGGACCGACGACAGCTGCAGGCCGAGGATGGTGACCAGGGAGATCGCGGCGTTGCGCACGCCATGGCGGAACAGCGCGCGCATCGGGGTCCAGCCGATCGAACGGGCCGTCCGGTAGTAGTCCTCGTTGAGCACCTCGATGAAAGCTGACCGCACGTAGCGGATCAGGACGGCGGCCTGGACCAGGGCAAGGGTCACCACCGGCAGCACCAGGTGCGCGGCCCACTGCCCCGGGTTCCTCGACAGCGGGACGTAGCCGTTCGCCGGCAGCCAGTGCAGCCAGACGGCGAAGACCAGGACGAGCATGATGCCGCCCCAGAACACCGGCACAGCCATGCCCACCTGCGCGGCGGCGCTGATCGTGACCCCCGGCCAGGAGCGCCGCTTGAGGGCCGCGACCATGCCGGCCGGCACAGCGATCAGCAGGGAGCCGATCAGGCCGAAGAGCACGAGCCAGAGCGTGACCGCGATCCGCGGGGCCAGCAGGGCCAGCACCGGCTGCCCGTTGAGGTGGGAGTGCCCGAAGTCGCCGACCAGGATGCCGCCCAGCCAGCTAAGGTACTGCTCCACCATGGGCCGGTCGAGCCCGAGCTGGGCCCGCAGGACCGCGAGGGCCTCCGGGGTGGCATCGGTGCCGAGCAGCACCTGCGCCACGTCGCCGGGCAGGGCCTTGGTCATGCCGAAGATGAGCAGGGAGGCGCCCAGCAGGCTGACGACGAACACCCCCGTTCGCCTGGCGACGCGCAGGGCGAGCTGCATGGCGGAGCGCGACCTGCCTTACCGGCTGGTGATCGTGGTGAGGTCGAAGCTCAGCGTGGAGGCATTCTGGGCAACTCCGGTGATCGTCGCCTTCGTGATCACCAGGTTGGGCAGCGCGAAGAGCCAGATCGCCGCAGCATCATCGGCCAGGTACTTCACGGCTTCCTTCATCAGGGCGTCCGCCTGCTCGTCGCTCATGGCCCGGTCGGCAGCGTCGTAGAGGGCTGCGAACTCGGGGTCGCCGTAGTGCCAGTAGTACTCCGGGTTGGCGAACTTGCCCAGGTCACGCGCCTCCACGTGGCCGACGATGGTCATGTCGTAATCGCCCTTGAGGAACGCCTGGTCGAGCCAGCGGGAGAACTCCAGCTCCTCCACCGTCACCTTCACGCCGACGTCGCGCAGCTGACTCGCCACGAACTGGGCCGACTTCACCGCGTACGGGATCACCGGCACGCGCAGCCGCAGGCTGAGCCGGCCGGCGGGATAGCCGGCCTCCTTCAGCAGGTCCTTCGCCTTGTCGGGGTCATAGGGGTTGGTGCCGGAGAGGTCCTCGTACCACGGGTCGGTGGGCACGGCCATGCTGCCGATCAGGGTGCCCTGGCCGTTCCAGACGGTGTCCCGCAGCGCCTTGCGGTCGATCGCCATCGTCAACGCCTGTCGCACCTCGAGCTTGGCCAGGGCCTTGGTGTCGTGGTTCAGGCCGAGCACCACCTCGCCGTTCGTCGTTCCGGAGATGGTCGTGAACTGCGAGGTGTCGGCGAACTGTGGCAGGGCGTCGGGAGCCTGCAGGTTGGAGACCACGTCGAGGTCGCCACTGAGCATCGCGGCGTTCATGGCGTTCGGATCGGTGAAGTAGCGGAAGGTGACCTCGTCGAATCGTGCCGGGTTGCCCCAGTAGGACTCGTTGTTGGCGAGGACCACGCTGTCGCCCCGGTTGTGCGTCTTGACGGAGTAGGGCCCCGAACCGGCGCTGGCTGTGTTCAGGTCGCCGGTGAAGCCCGGCTCCAGGATCATGCCGAGCGCTGACGACATGTCGTAGAGCCACATCACCGATGGCCTGGTCAGCCTGATCTCGACCCGGTTGGTCTCGGTGGCCTCAGCGCTGTCGACAACGGCCAGCTGGGCCCGCAGGGTCTCGGTCAGCTTGGCGTCGGCCTTGAGGCGCTCGATGTTGGCGACGACGGACGCAGCGTCCACTGGCGCCCCCGAGGCGAACTTCGCTGCGGGGTTGAGGTGGAAGGTGTAGGTGGTGCGGTCAGGGCTGACCTCCCACCTCTGGGCGAGCAGCGGCTTGATGTCGCCGGTCGAATCGACCTTCACCAGCGTCTCGTAGACGTTGTAGAGCAGGACCTGCGGGATCGAGGCCGCCGGGTTGTGCCACGGGTCCATGGACGCGGGCTCGAGGGTTGCCCCCACCGAAAGCGTGCGCAGGGCCGTTGTCGCCGTGGGCGCGGCCGTTGGGGTGCAGGCCGCGAGGACCAGGGTGAGCGTCAGGCCGACCAGTCCAGCGATGGCCCTGGTCGCACGGGTGCGGGAACGCCGGGACGGAGCGTCGGCGTAGGTCATCTGCCCTCCACGTATCTGTCCCCGCGGCGCGAGGAAGCGGACCGAGTCTAGCGGAGGGGCCTCCGGTGATCCCGGAGGCCGGTCCCCGGGCCGATTTGGGGATCCGGACGGTCTCACCTAAGCTGGAACAAGCGACGCGGGGTGGAGCAGCTCGGTAGCTCGCTGGGCTCATAACCCAGAGGTCACAGGTTCAAATCCTGTCCCCGCTACGACGAAGAACCCGCTTTCGACAAGGTGTAGCAGCCAGGTCGGAAGCGGGTTCTTTCATGCCTGCGCAAACCGGTAAAGCGGGCCTTCCGCCATCGCGCTGGGTGGTCCCCCTCCGCCGGTCTGGTCGGCGGCGAGGTTTGGGGACGTACCTCCCGGGTATGTGAGAGCCGATGCCGCTTCGGCATTCATCGGGCGAATCGCGCCGCACGAAAGGAAGCAGAGCAATGATTGGTGAACTCATAGGCCTCATCATTTT
>JADLEH010000240.1 GCA_020846255.1 Propionibacteriaceae bacterium | reverse complement strand
CCATCGGCGTCCATGGCCCCGGCCACTGACGCGATCGCCGACACCTGGTCGGCATGCTCGCAGGCCAGCCGGGAGGCCATGAACCCGCCGTTGGAGTGCCCGACGACGTAGACCCTTCCCGGGTCCACCCGCTGCTCGGCCACGACGGTCGCGATTACCTGGCTGAGGTGGCTGGAGTCGTCCACCTGCGAGCCGGAGAAGTTGCAGCAGGCGTTCGCCGCGTTCCAGAAGGTGTGCCCCTCGCTGTCGGTCGTGCCCTGGGGCGCTGCGACCAGGAAGCCGAGCCGGTCGGAGAGCGGCAGCAGCCCGAAGAAGTCCACTGCGCCTGCGGCCTCGCCGGTGTAGCCGTGCAGCACCACGACCAGCGCTGCGGCGGTTTCGGGCCGGCGGCTCTGCGGAACGTGCAGCAGCACCGGCCGGCCGCCGATCGTCACCGTCGTTGTCGTCGGCCGCAGGGCCGCGCCGGGCGCCGGCCCGGGTGTCTGGACCACTCCGGCCGCGCAGCCTCCGAACAGCAGCAGGGCGCAGCCGGCGCCCATCATCCTGGCCAGCCGGGCAGCACCCCTGGGCAACATGCCAACATTCTCGACCCGGCGACAGCCCGGCGGGGGCGGATCGCGAGGCCGGACCGCGGTTGGTACGGTCGGCGGCATGCACCACTACGCTGCACTGCTGCGCGGAATCGCGCCGAGTGGTACGAACATGACCAACGACAAGCTGCGCGGAGTCTTCGAGCGGCTCGGGTTCTCGAAGGTGGCTTCGGTGGTGGCCAGCGGCAACCTCGTCTTCCAGAGCGGCGAGTCCGATGTGCCAGCCCTCGAGCAACGCATCGAGGAAGGGCTCACCGAAGACCTCGGCATCAAGAGCCGGACCATTCTCCGCAGCTACCCGGAGCTGCGTGCGCTCGTGGACAGCGACCCCTTCCCGGGCCTGACGCACGGCCGCGGAACCTACCTCACGGCAACCTTCGTCAAGGACCCGGCCACGGTCCCGGGCCTCATGCCGGGACACCCGGACGGGCGCATCCGGATCGTCGGGTTCGACCCGTCGGCACGCGTCGTCCTCGCCGTGATCGACAACAGCGACCCCGGCCAGACGCCGGACTTCATGGCGTGGTTGGAGCGGACCTGCGGCAAGGACATCACCACCCGCACCTGGCTGACGGTGCAACGAGTCGTGCGCAAGCTCGAGAGCTGATCCCGCGGAACCGCGCCGGCCGGGGCGGAGGCAGGCCGCACGGGATCTGGTGGGGTGGCCACCGGCCGAGGTTGCCGAACCGGCTCCGGAGGCGGGCGCAGTGCCCCAGCCTCCAGGTGGACACCCGCAGGAGGCAAGGTGACCTGCGACGGCCAGGGACCTTGCCCCCGGTCCCCGGCGAGAGGTCAGTTGCCGCCGGCCAGGAACTCGTCGCCGACCTTCTGCTGCACCTCCAGCGCTTCGAGCAGCGCCGGGGCTGCCTGCCGCGCCAGCCCTGGGCCGAGCACTGGAACCCGGACGGTGAGCTCGCCGACGTAGTTGAGCAGCGAACCCCGTCCACCGGGGGCGAGGGTGACGGTGCCGACGACGTCGGCCGGCATGCCCTCGACACTCACCAGCGTCCGGCCGCGGCGCACGCCGTCGACCGCGGCAGCGTCCCAGGTGATGTCGTCGACGATGGTGAGCGTCGGACCGGCCAGCCGCTTGACGACCGAAGGGGTCGGCATCACCCGGCGGGTGGACGTCCGCAGTCCCGTCACGCTCACCTCGTGATCCAGCGGGTCGGTGGCCAGGCAGACCGCCCGCAGGAAGACGCGATCGGTGAGCATTTCGAACACCCGGTCAACGGGTGCGGCGAAATCGTTGGTGGCGTGTATCTGCATGGGGGCCATTGTGGCGTGGATAGTCTGAGGAGAGCCTTACTCGCTGCGAAGGAGCAGTCGTGTCCACTGTGGTGCCCGGTACTTCTGCGGGGTTGCGTGACTCACTCATGTCCACAGCCCTCGCCGAGGGAGCCGACGAGATCCAGCAACCGCTCCTGACCGCCTACCTGGCCCCGGTGCCGGAGGCCGACCTGGCCGACATCGATGCGACCACCCTCGCCGGCATCGTCGCGCTGCACCTGGAACTGGGTCGGCGGCGGCTCCCCGGTGAGCACCTGCTGCAGGTGCTGACCCCCGGCCAGGCAGCTGCCATCGGCCAGGACGGTTCCACCCTCGCACTGCTGGTGACCGACGACCGGCCGTTCCTCGTCGACACCGTCACCATGGAACTGACCCGCCAGGAGTGGAGCCTGCGTCGGCTCTACCACCCGCAGCTACGGGTCCTGCGGGACCAGGCCGGGACGTTGGCCGGGATCGGGTCTCCCGAGGGGTTGCCGGAATCGTGGATCGCGATCGAGGTCTACCCACCGCTCGGCGAGGCGGCCGAAGCCCGCGCTGAGGAGTTGGTGGCCGGACTGAACCAGGCCCTGCGCGCGGTCACGGTTGCCGTCGACGACTGGCAGCCGATGCTTGCCAGGGCGTTGGCCGCCGTTGGTGAGTTGCGCGCCGTCCAGACGCCGGCCGGGGGCGAAGCCGTCGAACTGCTGGAGTGGCTGGTGGCCGACAACTTCGTGTTCCTCGGCTACGCGGAGTACGTGCCGGGGGTCGGGGGGCTGATACCGGTTCCGGGCACGGAGCTGGGCATCCTCCGGGGCACAGCCGAGCCGGACCAGCTGACCGTTCCGGCGCCGGGGGAGTGCGATCCGCTGGTGATGGTGCGGGATCCGCAGCGCTCGCCGGTGCACCGTCCGGTCTACCTCGAGCACATCGCGGTCCGCAGCTTCTCCACTACCGGCGAGCTGGTGCTGGAACGCCGCTTCCTCGGCCTGCTGGCCGCCTCGGCCTACACCGAGTCGGTCGCGAACATCCCGGTGCTGGCGGCCAAGGGCAGCCGGTTGCTGGGCGGCTGCGGCTTCGAGCCGCACTCCTACGGCTGGAACGCCGTCCGCCAGGTCGTGGCCGGCTATCCGCGCGACGAACTGTTCGAGGCCGGCATCGATGAGCTCGCCCCGATCGTCGCTGCGATCGCCGCGCTGCGGGAGCGACGCCAGACCAGGGTGTTCCTCCGCCGGGCCCGCTACGGCAACTTCGCCACAGCGATCGTGTACCTGCCCCGGGACCGGTACAACACCGCAGCCAGGTTGCGGATCCAGGACGTGCTGCTCGCCCGACTGGGTGGGGTGGAACTCGAGTTCACCACGCTGGTCAGCGAGTCGGTGCTGACCCGGCTGTTCTTCGTGGTCCGGCTGGGTCCCGACGCCCCGGCCGTTCCGGATGCCGACGCCATCGCCGCCGAGTGTGCCGCTGCCACTCGCAGCTGGGAGGACGACTTCGTCACCCTGGTGGACGCGCTGCCGAGCGAGCAGCGCGGCGTCATCTTCAGCGACGCCTACACCGCCGACTACCCGCCGGCGGTCGCCGTTGCCGACCTGGCGCTGGCGAACCAGCTCAGCGGACCCGACGACCTGCGGCTCAGCCTCTCCGAGCCGCTGGAGGAGACCGACGCCTCCGACCTGCGGCTCAAGATCATCTCGCACCAGTCGATGTCGCTCACCCAGGCGATGCCGCACCTCTCCGTGCTTGGTGCGGAGGTGATCGACGAACGGCCCTACAGCTGGGACCTGCGCGGACGTCGGGTGCTGGTGTACGACTTCGGCCTGAAACTGCCCCCAGACACCGATGCCGGTTCCTGGGACGCTGCCGGCCGACAGCGGTTCATGGACGTCTTCGTCGCGTCCTGGACCGGCCAGTGCGAGCCGGGGAACCTGAACCGGCTGGTGGTCTCCGCCGGACTGGACTGGCGTCAGGTGAGCTGGCTGCGCGGCATCTCCCGCTATCTGCTCCAGGCCGGCGTGCCCTTCAGCCAGACCTACATCGCCAGCGCGATGAACACCTACCCCGCGATCGCCGCCGGCCTGGTGGCTGCGTTCGAGACCAAGTTCCTCCCCGGCCGCCACGACGGGGTCGCCGAACGGGAGGCGGCGCTCGCCGAGCGGTACCTCTGGCTCGGCGAACAGCTGGACGCCGTCGTCAGCCTCGACCACGACCGGATCCTGCGGTCCTTCCTCGCCGTCATCCGGGCCGGTGTGCGCACCAACGCCTTCACGGGCAACCCGACCTGGGTGCTGAAGCTGCTGCCGGCGGAGCTGGCGATGCTGCCCGAGCCGCGTCCGGAGTACGAGGTCTTCGCCTACTCGCCACGGGTCCACGGTGTGCACCTGCGGTTCGGGCCGGTGGCCCGCGGCGGGCTGCGCTGGTCGGACCGCCGGGAGGACTTCCGCACCGAGGTCCTCGGGCTGGTGAAGGCCCAGATGGTGAAGAACACGGTGATCGTCCCGGTCGGGGCCAAGGGTGGCTTCGTACCGCAGCGGTTGCCCAGCCCGACCGACCGCAGGGCCTGGCTGGCCGAGGGCCGTGCCTGCTACCGGCTGTTCGTCGACGCCCTGCTCAGCATCACCGACAACATCGTCGGCAACCGCGTGGTGCCCCCCGAAGGAGTCCTCCGCTACGACGGGGACGACCCGTACCTGGTGGTGGCTGCCGACAAGGGCACCGCAACGTTCTCCGACCTGGCCAACGAGGTTTCCCTCGCCCGGGGGTTCTGGCTGGGGGACGCGTTCGCCTCCGGTGGCTCCAGCGGCTACGACCACAAGGAGATGGGAATCACGGCACGCGGTGCCTGGGAGTCGGTCAAGCGGCACTTCGCCGACCTGGGGCTCGACCCCGGCACGGACGAGTTCACCTGCGTCGGGATCGGCGACATGGCCGGGGATGTCTTCGGCAACGGGATGCTGCTCTCGGACCGCCTGCGGCTCGTGGCGGCCTTCAACCACGTCCACATCTTCCTCGACCCCGACCCCGACCCGACGGTCGCATTCGCGGAACGGCAACGGCTCTTCGGCCTGCCGGCTTCGACGTGGGCCGACTACGACCCGGCGTTGATCTCCGCCGGGGGTGGGGTGTACCGCCGCGACGCCAAGTCGATCCCGGTCGACCCGGCCGTGGCTGCGGCCCTCGGCCTTGACCGCGACGTCCGGCGACTGGCCCCCAACGAGCTGGTCCGGGCCATCCTTGCCGCCCCGGTGGACCTGATGTTCAACGGTGGCGTCGGGACCTTCGTCAAGGCAGCGACCGAGAGCAATG
>JADLEH010000239.1 GCA_020846255.1 Propionibacteriaceae bacterium | reverse complement strand
CGACTTCCCCGTGGCTGAGGACGCCAGTCGTCGCATCTTCAGCCTGCCGATGCACGGCTACCTCGATGACGCCGAAGTCGACGCTGTTGCGGCCGCGGTGCTGTCGGTCCTGTGACCGGCCACGATTCGGTGCGAATCCATCCCACCGCCGATGTCTCACCCGGCGCGCGGATCGGTGCGGGTTCGGTGATCTGGAACAACGCTCAGGTCCGTGAGAACGTCGTCCTCGGCCGGGCCTGCTCGGTGGCCAAGGACGTCTACCTCGACATCGGCGTCGTCATCGGTGACCGGGTCAAGATTCAGAACGGCGTGAGTGTCTATGCCGGCGTGACCGTCGAGGACGACGTCTTCCTGGGGCCGCACATGACCTTCACCAACGACCTGTACCCGCGTGCGTTCAACGCCGACTGGCAGATCGTGCCCACCCTGGTCAGACGGGGAGCGTCCATCGGCGCGAACGCGACGGTGGTGTGCGGGACGGTGATCGGTGAGTACGCCATGGTGGGGGCGGGATGTCTGGTGTCCCGGGACGTCGCCGCGCACACCCTCGTGGTGGGCAACCCGATGCGCGTCGTCGGGTACGTGTGCCGGTGCGGGCGACGACTGCCCCCGCGGGGAGCATCTCCGGCCGGGGTCTGTGCGCATTGCGGTGCGGACGTAGAGCACATCGAGGGGTGGAGCGAGAGATGACGTTGCCCAAGATCGGGGTGATCGGTGCCGGCAAGATGGGTGCCAACCACGCGCGAATCCTGAGTTCTCTGCCGCACCTGTGCGTCTTGACACAGGTGTACGACACCGACGGCGCGGCCGCCCGCCATGTCGCCGCCGACCACCGCACTGCGGCCGCCGACCGGCTCGATGATCTCTTCGACGACGTCGATGCGGTGAGCATCGCCGTGCCGACCAGCCTGCACTACGAGACGGCGTGCATGGCAATCGACCGCGGTAAGCACCTCCTGGTGGAGAAGCCGATAGCCGCGAACTCGCAGCAGGGTCGCGACCTCGTGGCCCGCGCGGCGGACAGGGGCGTTGTACTGCAGGTCGGACACGTCGAGCGGTTCAACCCGGCGATCCAGCTGCTGCCGCAGATCCTGGCCGGCAAGCAGATCGTGGCGTTGGACTTCCATCGGATGAGCCCCTACAGCCCGCGCATCTTCGACGCCGATGTGGTGTCGGATTTGATGATCCACGACATCGACATCCTGCACAGTCTGGTGCCCGGGTCTCCGGTTCGGATCCAGGCGGCGGGTGCGGCGCCGTCCTCCGGTGACCGAACCGACTATGCGGTGGCGACGTTGACGCTGCCGGGCGGCGTGATCGCCAACCTGACGGCCAGCCGGGTGACCGAACAGAAGGTTCGCACGCTGTGCGTCACCACCATCGAGGCGTACGTCGAACTGGACTATGTCGAGCGTCGGATCCTGGTGAGCCGGGCCACCCACCCCCACTTCGCCGAGCAAGGCGCCTACCGGCAGGAGAGCGTCATCGAGAAGGTTTATGTCCCAGACCGCGAGCCCCTGGTGGCGGAGTTCGCGGAATTCCTGCGCTGCATTCGCGCCGGCGAAACACCCCTGGTGACCGGTGCGGACGGTGCCGCGGCACTGGAGACAGTCGAGCGGATACAAGCCTGCATCCGCGAATCCGATACGGGGACGGGAGACCTGGAGGCATGACCGAAGACGCGAGCGACCTGCCGATGCGGGCGCCGACGATCTGCCTGAACATGATCGTCCGCAACGAGTCCCACGTCATCACCGAACTGTTCGACACCATGCTGCCGCACATCAACACCTGGGTGATCGTGGACACGGGGTCGACCGACGGCACCCAGGATCTGATCCGCGACTACTTCGCCGACCGGGGAGTCCCGGGCGTGCTGTACGAGAGGCCGTGGCGCAACTTCGGCGAGAACCGAACCGAAGCGGTCCAACTGGCGCACGGCCACGCCGACTACATCTGGCAGATGGACGCCGACGACCTCTTCGTCGGAACGCCCGATCTGAGTAGTCTGACGGCCGACCGGTATGCGCTGCGGGTCAGGCTCGGCAACATCGAGTTCTGGCGACCGCACATCTTCCGGGACGGGCTGCCGTGGCGCTGGTTGGGGGTGCTCCACGAGTACAACCACTGCGATGTCCCGGTGACCGAGGAGCGACTTCCGGGGGACTGCTTTCTCCAGGCCCGCACCGGAGGTGCCCGCAGCCAGGACCCGGAGAAGTTCCTGCGCGATGCCGAGATTCTGCTGGCCGAGGTGAAGCGCAACCCCGATGACACCCGATCGGTGTTCTACCTCGCCCAGAGCTACCGCGATCACGGCGACCCGCGCGCCGCGCGCGAGTGGTACGCCAAACGGGCCGAAATGGGCGGCTGGGACGAGGAGGTGTTCCTCTCGCTGCTGCGGGTCGCCGAATGCTCGGCCGCTCTTGGGGATCCGTGGCCGGAGGTTCTGGACGCTTACCTCAAAGCGTGGGCGTACCGGCCCACCCGGGTGGAACCGTTGTGCTGCATCGCCACCCACTATCGCAACCAACGGGAATGGCAGCTCGGTTACTTTTTCGCCGAACGCGCCGCCCAGCTGACGGTTCCCGAGGACCGGCTGTTCGTCCGGGTG
>JADLEH010000238.1 GCA_020846255.1 Propionibacteriaceae bacterium | reverse complement strand
GCCGAAGGCACCCCGCGCGAGCTCCTTGACCGGTTCGACCTCGGCCAGTCGGTCGACTTCAGCACCGACCCGGCGAACGCAGATGCCCTGCTCACCGCGGTGCGCACGGCCGGCGCAGCGGCCACGGCCAGCGGCGAAGTGGTCACGGCACGGCTGGCCGGCGGCCCGGGGCTGTCGGCACTGCTGCTCGCAGCGGAGGGCAGCGGCGTCCCGGTGCGCGGCGTGAACACCAGGGAACCGTCCCTTGAGGACGTCTTCCTCCACCTCACGGGAAGGGGGCTGCGCGAATGAGGCTGCTGGCTGTCGCGGGCAAGTCCTTGCGCGAACAGGCCCGCAACCCGTGGGTGCCGTTGTTGGCGATCGGGCTGGGACCGTTCTTCGTGCTGCTGATGTGGGCGTTCTTCCCCTCCGGCGGCTCCACCACGTACCCGGTGGTCGTGGTCAACTCCGATGCCGGGGCAATCGTCCAGGGCACTGTGGTCCGGTCCGGCGACCGGGCCGTTGCGGGGCTGCGGGCCCTCACCCACGACACCGGGGTGCCGATCCTCGACGTCCGGGGAGTGGCCGACCTCGACCGGGCACGGGCGGAGATCGAGGCGCACCGGGCGGTGGCCTTCGTCGAGCTTCCCGAGTCGTTCACCCGGTCGTTGCTGGCGGCGCGGGACGGCAGCTGCGCCGTGCCGGTGCGGATCGGTGGCGACCTGGGCAGCCCGCTCTACCCGGTGGTTGCGGTGATGGTGGCCGACGGCCTGGACCGCTTCGCCCGGCAGGAGACCGGGCGCACGGCCCTGCTGGACCTCACCGAGGTGCCGCTGGGGGCCTCGGGGTCGCGGACGGAGTTCGAGCTCTACGTTCCCGGGGTGCTGGTGTTCGCGATCGGGCTGATGATCTTCGCCGCAGCCATGTCGCTCGCGCAGGAGACCGAGGCCGGCACGATCAACCGGCTCGTCCGGACGCCGGTCGGCGCCGTCGGGCTGCTCGGCGGCATCACCCTGGTGCAGGTCCTGGTCGGGCTGGCGGCAGGTCTGGTGTCGCTGGGCACCGCCGTCCTGCTCGGGTTCCGCTCGGCCGGACCGCTCTGGCTGGCCATCCCGATCTGGATCCTGACCAGCCTGTCGGTGATCGGGCTGGGCCTGCTGGTGGCTGCGTTCACCAGGTCGGTGGCGCAGGCGTTCCTCGTTGCCAACTTCCCGTTCGGGCTGTTCATGTTCCTCTCCGGGACCATGTTCCCCGTCCGCGGCGTCCCACTGTTCGACCTCGGCGGCCACGAGGTGAACCTGCTGGACGTGCTGCCGCCCCGGCACGCCGTGAACGCCCTCACCTCGGTGTTCAGCTTCGGCTCCACGTCGATCGGCTATGAGCTGGTCATGCTGACGGTCCTCTCGGTCGGCTACTTCCTGCTCGGCGCCTGGGCCTTCCACTCCAGGCACCTGCGGGTGGCCCGCTGAGGAGGCCTATCCTGCGGGGGTGAACCTGTCCGACCTGCGCAAGAGTTACGAACACGGCAGCCTCGATGAGGCGGACGCCGGCGGAGTTCCCCTGGCGCTGTTCCAGAACTGGCTGGCCGACGCCCTTGCGGCGAAGGTCCCCGAGCCCAACGCCATGACCCTTGCCACCGTCGGGCCGGACGGCCGCCCGTCCACCCGGATCGTGCTGATCAAGGACCTCGACGAGCGCGGCCTGGTGTTCTTCACCAACTACTCGAGCCGGAAGGGCCGCGAGCTAGCCGCCAACCCGCAGGCAGCGCTGCAGTTCCACTGGGTGGAGCTGGAGCGGGTGGTCCGGGTGGAGGGCCGGGTCGAGCTGACCTCGGCCGAGGAGTCGGACGCCTACTTCGTCACCCGGCCCCTGGATTCGAGGATCGGCGCGTGGGCGTCCCCGCAGAGCGAGGTGATCAGCTCCCGGGCGGTGCTGCTGGCCAACGCTGCCAGGGCTTCGGCGAGGTTCGGGCTGCATCCACCCCGTCCGGAGCACTGGGGCGGCTACCGCCTGGTGCCGGACACCTGGGAGTTCTGGCAGGGCCGGCGGAGTCGCCTGCACGACCGGGTGCGGTTCCGCCTGGACGCCGGCACCTGGGTGAAGGAGCGCCTGGCGCCCTAGCCGCCAGCAACGATCCCGAACGGCGGGGACGGTTCCATTTCCGTTCACGCACGTGAACGGCGGGGACGGTTCCATTTCCGTTCAAGCACGTGAACAGCGGGGACGGTTCCATTTCCGTTCCCCTGCCGAACACGGGAGGTGATCCGGAACACTGTTGGTCGACCGGCGCTCGGACGGGTGACTCCCGGCGACGGGTGCGTGGCACGATCACTCGGGTGAGTAATGGGTTCCAGCTGGCAACACGGTTCTCCGGCGTCACCACATCGCCGGTCCGCGACATCCTCGCCGTCCTCAGCCGCGGTGATGTGATCTCCTTCGCCGGCGGCATCCCGGACGCTTCCCTGTTCGAGCTGGCCGACTTCCGGGCGGCCTTCGACCACGTGCTCACCCACCAGGGGGCGAGGGCCCTGCAGTACGCGGCAACCAAGGGGGAGCCGGAGCTGCTGGAGCAGGTGGCATCCCGCCTGTCGCGGGCGTTGCCGACCACACCGGACCAGGTGCAGGTCACCAGCGGTTCGCAGGAGGGCATCTTCCTGGTCGGCCAGGTGCTGCTCGACCCCGGCGACGTGGTGCTCGTCGAGCAACCCACCTACCTGGCAGCTGTGCAGGCCTTCGCCCTCGCGGGGGCCAGCCTGGTGCCGGTGGCCACCGACGACCACGGCGTGTTGCCGGAGGCGCTGGCAGCTGCCATCGCCCAGCACCACCCGAAGTTCGTCTACCTGATCCCCACCTTCCAGAACCCGACCGGCCGCTCGATGCCGGCCGGTCGCCGCGAGGCGGTCGCGGAGGTGCTGCTGCGCACCGGCGTCCCGCTGCTGGAGGACGACCCGTACGGCGAGCTGCGGTTCGAGGGCGAGGCGGCGCCGCCGCTGGCCAGCCTTCCGGGCATGTCCGGGCAGACGGTCCTGCTGAACTCGGCCTCGAAGGTGATGGCTCCCGGGGTCCGGATCGGTTGGCTGCGGGCCGAGGGCGACATCCTGCGTGCGCTCGAAGTGGCCAAGCAAGCGGTCGGGCTGCAGAGCGCCGTGACCGACCAGCTGGCGGTGGCGCACTACCTGGCCACCTGCGACCTCGACGCCCACATCGCCCGGGTGGTCGGCGTCTACCGCGAACGCCGGGACGCGATGGCTGCCGGGCTGGCCGGGATCCTGCCGGCGGGGGCCGACATCACCCGGCCGGAGGGCGGCATGTTCTTGTGGGTCCGGCTCGGCGGCGGGCTGGACACGGCGCTGCGGCTGCCGACGGCGCTGGAGGAGGGTGTGGCCTACGTTCCGGGCCGGGCCTTCTTCGCCAGGGACGCCGACGCCTCGACCATGCGCCTGTCCTACGTCACCAATCCGGTCGGAACCATCACCGAGGGCCTCGCCCGGTTGGGCCGCGCCTTCGGCTGGTGACCTAGAGGTGGTCGAGGATG
>JADLEH010000237.1 GCA_020846255.1 Propionibacteriaceae bacterium | reverse complement strand
GCCCAGCCGGGCCGCTGGCGCCCCAGCGGATCCCTCACCGCCGGCCTGGTACTGGGGATCATCGGCACGGTTCTCCTTGGGCTGATCGCCACGGGCGTCCTGTTCTTCATCGTCGCGATCATGGCGAGCGGCTTCTGAGCGGCTCCCGACAACTGGGAACCTCACCTGAACAGCCGAGGGCCCGACCCCCACTGGGGGTCGGGCCCTCGAGCTGTCGGTCCGGTTGGGTCAGGAAGTCCGGCCCAGGTCAGCGGTCGGCGAGTCGGGCAGCGGCGTCTTGGGGACACCGGTGAACGAGAACGGCAGTTCCGACCCCTCCGGGGCCACATCCACCACCACGATCTCGCCGGGATGGATGTCGGCGAACAGGATCTTCTCGGCCAGGATGTCCTCCAGGTCGCGCTGGATCGCGCGGCGCAGCGGACGGGCACCAAGGACCGGGTCGAAGCCCCGCTTCGCGATCAGCGACTTGGCGGCAGCGGTGAGTTCGATCCCCATGTCCCGATCCCGAAGCCGGTTCTCGATCTCGGCGACCATCAGGTCGACGATGTGCTCGATGTCCTCGGTCGACAACTGGTGGAACACGACGATCTCGTCCACCCGGTTCAGGAATTCCGGACGGAAGTGCTGCTTGAGCTCATCGGAGACCTTGGCCTTCATCTTTTCGTAGCTGCCGGCCTCATCGGAGCTCTGGCTGAAACCGAGATTCACCGACTTGGAAATGTCGCGGGTGCCGAGGTTCGTGGTCATCACGATCACGGTGTTCTTGAAGTCGACGACACGTCCCTGGGCATCGGTGAGCCGACCCTCGTCGAGGATCTGCAGCAACGAGTTGAAGATGTCCGGGTGCGCCTTTTCGATCTCGTCGAAGAGGACGACGCTGAACGGCTTGCGGCGCACCTTCTCGGTGAGCTGGCCACCCTCTTCATAACCCACATATCCGGGTGGTGAACCGAACATCCGCGAAGCCGTGTGCTTCTCGGAGTATTCGCTCATGTCGAGGGTGATCAGGGCGTTCTCGTCACCGAACAGGAACTCGGTGAGCGCCTTCGTGAGCTCGGTCTTGCCCACACCGGACGGGCCGGCGAAGATGAACGAGCCGCTGGGCCGCTTGGGGTCCTTGAGCCCGGCCCGGGTGCGGCGGATCGAGCGTGAGAGCGCCTTGACGGCGTCGTGCTGGCCGATGTAGCGCTTGCCGATCTCCTCCTCCATCTTCATCAGACGCGAGGACTCCTCCTCGGTCAGCTTGAAGACGGGGATCCCGGTGGAGCTGGACAGGACCTCTGCGATGGCCTCCTCATCGACCTCGGCGGGCAGGTCGGAGTCGCCGAGCTTCCAGGCCTCCTCCTTCTCCGCCCGAGCGATCGTGAGCTTCCGCTCATCATCGCGGAGCCGGGCGGCCAGCTCGAAGTCCTGGGCGTCGATGGCGGCTTCCTTCTGCAGGCGGACGGCTGCGATCCGCTCATCGAACTCGCGCAGGTCCGGCGGAGCGGTCATCCTGCGGATCCGCAACCGGGCGCCGGCCTCGTCGATCAGGTCGATCGCCTTGTCGGGCAGGAAGCGGTCCGAGATGTACCGGTCGGCCATCTGGGCAGCAGCGGTGAGTGCGCTGTCTGTGATCGTGATCCGGTGGTGCGCCTCGTACCGGTCGCGCAGACCCCGCAGGATGTCGATGGTCAGCGCGATGGACGGCTCGGCGACCTGGATCGGCTGGAACCGGCGCTCGAGGGCCGCGTCCTTCTCGATGTACTTGCGGTACTCGTCGAGCGTGGTCGCACCGATGGTCTGCAGCTCGCCGCGGGCCAGCATCGGCTTCAGGATGGACGCGGCGTCGATCGCGCCCTCAGCAGCACCGGCACCGACGAGGGTGTGGATCTCGTCGATGAACAGCACCACGTCACCGCGGGTCTTGATCTCCTTCAGCACCTTCTTGAGGCGCTCCTCGAAGTCACCGCGGTATCGGGAGCCGGCCACGAGCGCACCCAGGTCGAGGGTGTAGATCTGCTTGTCGCGCAGGGTTTCCGGGACGTCGCCGCGGACGATGGCCTGGCTGAGGCCTTCGACGACAGCTGTCTTGCCGACCCCGGGCTCGCCGATCAGCACCGGGTTGTTCTTGGTGCGGCGCGAGAGCACGGTCATCACGCGCTCGATCTCCTTCTCGCGCCCGATCACCGGGTCGAGCTTGTTCTCCCGCGCCGCCTGGGTGAGGTTGCGGCCGAACTGGTCGAGGATCGTCGCCGCCGCCGAGGCCTGTCCGGTCTCCGGCGCCCCGGCCGTGGCCGCCTCCTTGCCCTGGAAACCCGAGAGCAGCTGCAGCACCTGGTTGCGGACGCGGTTGAGGTCGGCCCCCAGCTTGATCAGCACCTGGGCTGCGACGCCTTCACCCTCACGGATCAGGCCGAGCAGGATGTGCTCGGTGCCGATGTAGGGGTGGTTGATCTGCAGGGCCTCGCGCATCGAGAACTCGAGCACCTTCTTGGCCCGGGGCGTGAACGGGATGTGACCGGTCGGGGCCTGCTGGCCCTGGCCGATGATCTCCTCCACCTGCTCGCGGACAGCCTCCAGCGAGATCCCGAGCGACTCGAGCGCCTTGGCGGCCACGCCTTCACCCTCATGGATCAGTCCCAGCAGCAGGTGCTCGGTCCCGATGTAGTTGTGGTTGAGCATGCGCGCCTCATCCTGGGCGAGGACGATGACTCGCCGGGCGCGGTCGGTGAACCGGTCGAACATGCTTGGAACTCCTTAATCCGGCTGCTGCGGGCGCTCCCCGTGGATCCGGGGATCCGCTCGGCTCGCCTCTTCAGCTTAGTCAACGCAGCCGGGACCCAGTCAGTTCCAGTGTTCGCCCCCGGCTCAATCGAATCGGGCCGGGGGCGGAAGTACCGAAATCAACGCTGCGTGGATCAGCTGTGCGCGCGCTCGTAGGCTTCGCGGACCTCGGCGGAAACCCGACCGCGGGCCGAGACCTGCATGCCCTGGGCGGCGGCCCAGGCACGAATGTCGGTGGCTGCGGTACCGGAGGACTTGCGGCGGCTGGAGCCACCGCGGCGAGCCGAGGCGTTCCGGTCGCGTTCGCCGGCTGCGATGTAGGGCGCGAATGCGTCCCGCAACTTCTTTGCGTTGTCGGCGGAGAGATCGATGGAGTAAGTGATCCCGTCCAACGAGAAGGCGATGGTCTCGGCTGCTTCGCTGCCGTCGATGTCGTCGGTGTGGATCACCTGAACTCGCTTGGCCATGTTTGGTCCTTTCGAATGAGCCGCCGCCAAGGCGACGCGTATTGGCTCCCCCAATGCGAGAAGAGCATATACCCGGCGCCAGTAACGGCATACCCGTCGAGGTGAATGACCGGCATTTCCGAACGCATTCGGGAAGTCCTGCCCATACCCTTCGGGGTTGACCGCACCCGTAAAGATCGCTCGGGAACGCCGGCTAATCCGATACCCCGACAATCGCTGTAGCGCTGGGCGCGCCGATAAGCACTATTGCACCTCAAGTACCCGATTGGCCGGACGCGAGTGATCCGGCCCCGCAGGTGGACCGATTGCTTCAGGCCTGCTGGCGGAGTTCGACCGGGTCCCGCGGCGGATTCGCGAGTGCCTGCAGCTCGACCACTGTCGGAGCACCGTCCACGCCCCACATGTCAACGGCACCGGCGCGGCCGGAAACCCGACGTGGCAAGGCCAGCACCTCGGCTTCGGCGGCCGCCTGGTGCTCGGACAGCTGAACCTGCAGGGCAACCTTGTCGCCCCGCAGCTGTGCAGTCTCCTGGTGCAGCTCTGCTGCTTCGGCGCGCGCGGTGTTCAGCTTGCTGCGGAGCTCACCATTGCGGGCCTGCAGCACCTGGAGGAGCCGGACGTGCTGAAGTCTCTCGGCATGCAGTTTTTCCCCGGCCCGCCGGGAATCGGCGGACTGCTGGGCCATCAACGTAGTTCGGGTGACCCGGACTTCGCGCCAGGCGAAGACACAGGCCAGGGCACCCCCCGCAACCGCAAGGGCCAGTCCCGCGCGGGTCGTCCAGACCCCACCAAAACCGGCAACAACGGCGACGGCGGCCGAACCGAGCAACGAGAGCCACGCGTAACGGCGCAGCGGGGAAGGATTCGCTTTTCTCGGAGTGGCGGCGGTATTCACAGGGCGGAGTCTAGTTCTCGTTATCCGAACTTCGGTGAATGGTGGGCGGCGTGGCGTCCTCGTCCGGGGGACCGGGAATCCGGCAGGATCGCTCCAGAATGCCGCCGGCGACCGCGAGCGCGACGCTGGCCACCACGGCCACCCCGGAACTGATCACCCGCTCCCTTGGCAGGGCGGCGTCCTGCCGGCTCCAGAAATAGGCTGCGACGGCGAGGTAGCCACCGGCGAGGCCGGCGCCGGTGAGCAGGCAGGCCTTCCCAAGGGCGAGCAGGGCAACGGCCCGGCGCGGCGCGATCGGCTGGCGACGCACCTGGATCGAACGGTGTGCGATCGCGGCCTGGCCACCGACGAGGGCGGCCAGCAGCGCGATCGCGAAGGTCACGGCCAGCGGCAACTGGGGCAGCGGAGCCCCGAAGGCGTCCAGCAGCCAGAACAGCGACCATCCGATGCCGGCACCGGCGATGAGCGCGACCCCGACCGATTGCCAGCCGGTGGGGACCACGGTGCCCGACGGTGGCTCCCCCGCCATCACTCCACCCGGAGGTCGTCGCGGCGGTGCACCCCGGAGGCGTCGAGGCCGGCGAGCAGGTCGGCGACCCGGCCGTGGCCGACCAGGACGGCTTCGGGTTCCACCTCATGCCAGGGCGCCAGCACGAATGCCCGCTCGTGGGCCCGGGGGTGCGGGAGGGTCAGCGACTCCCCGTCGAGGACCCGGTCGCCGACGGCGATCAGGTCGACATCGACCGTCCGTGGCCCGCCGGGCACGAGCCGCACCCGCGAATAGGCGTCCTCGATCGCCAGCGCACGCTCCAGCATCACCATCGACGGCAGGGTGGACTCGGTGACCACCACCAGGTTGAGGAAGTCCGGCTGGTCGACCAGGCCGACCGGGGTGGTCTCGTAGACAGAGGAGATCCCGGTGATCCTCAGGCCGGGGGTGGCCCGCAGGGCATTGGTGGCCCCCTGCAGGTAGTCGAAGCGCTCCCCGAGGTTCGACCCAAGGGAGAACACGGCCACCCGCAGCGGCGCCATCCCCGAGAGGGTGTCCACGTCCAGATAGGCGCCGGTCATCAGTGGTTCCTCCTGGTGATGGTCACGGCAACGTCGGCGACCGGTACCGGGAGCGGGGCCTGCGGCTTGTGCACGGTCACCTCGACCTCTGCGACCCGCCGGTCGGCGAGACACGTCTCGCTGACCCGCTCGGCGAGGGTCTCGATCAGGTCAACCGACCCGGTGCGGGCCACCCGGGTGATCCGCTGGGCAAGGTCGGCGTAGTCGACAGTTGTGGCCAGGTCGTCGTCTGCGGGTCGGGGGCGCAGGCTGCAGGTCACGTCGATGACGAACAACTGCGGCGTCACCTTCTCCTCCTCGTAGACGCCGTGCCGCGCTGTCACCTGGATTCCGGTCAGCCGGATCCGGTCGGGAACCTCCATCTGCCACCTCCTTCGTGAACCGACCCTACCGGTCGGCCGCCCCGCCGAAAGGGTTCCCGACCGACAACCGCGCGGCCACCG
>JADLEH010000236.1 GCA_020846255.1 Propionibacteriaceae bacterium | reverse complement strand
GATTTCCGGGTGTCAGCCCGGAGGCGATAAGGTGTGCAGGTTGCCTCGGCGAGGGGCCCAATGGCCCGTGATCGACAAGGCGTGCGCGCTGAGCGCCGCTGGTCATCCCTCGTCGTGCCCGAACTGTACGAGGTTGAGGAGTAACCAATAGTGTCTGAAAGCAAGATCGCGGCCGTTTCCCGCACCGAATTCGGAAAGGGTGCCGCCCGCCGCACCCGCCGCGCCGGCCTTGTGCCCGCCGTCCTCTACGGACACGGCACCGATCCGGTCCACCTGTCGATGCCCGGCCATGAAGTCCTGCTGGCCCTGCGCGTCGCCAACGCCGTCCTCGAGATCTCCATCGATGAGGGCAAGCCCCAGCTGGCCCTGGCCAAGCAGGTGCAGCGCGACCCGATCCGTGGCGACATCGAGCATGTCGACCTCGTGATCGTCCGCAAGGGCGAGAAGGTCACCGTCGAGGTCGCCCTTGTCGTCGTCGGCGACCACCCGGCCGACCGGATGATCCTGATGGACCAGCAGACGATCAGCCTCGAGGTCGAGGCCACGCACATCCCGACCTCTGTCGAGATCGACGTCACCGGCCTGGACATCGGCGACTCCATCGCAGCCAAGGACCTCAAGCTTCCCGAGGGTGCAGTGTTCCCGGGCGAGCCCGAGGACCTGATTCTCTCCGTGGCCGCAACGCCGAGCCAGGAAGCTCTGGACGCGGAACTCGCCGGAACCGGTGAAGTTGCTGCCGAGGCTCCGGAAGCCGCCGAGGAGGCCTGAGCAAGGCTCATGTCGAACTGGCTACTGGTCGGGCTCGGTAATCCGGGCCCGACCTACGCTTCTCACCGCCACAACGTCGGCTACCTGGTCGTCGACGAACTGGCCCGCCGGGCCGGCGTCCGGTTCACCGGGGCCGGGCAGTTGCGGTCCGACGTCGCCCAGACCAGGCTCACCGCGTCCGGGGGTATGGGCGGCATCGGCGCCGAAGCCGAGCAGCTGATCCTGCTGAAGTCGCGGACCTTCATGAACGAGACCGGCGCTGCCGTCGGGAAGGCCCTGGCCTACTACCGGATCCCGCCGGAGCGGATGGTGGCCATCCACGACGAGCTGGATCTCGACTTCGGCCAACTGCGGCTCAAGTTCGGTGGCGGTGACAACGGCCACAACGGGCTGAGGTCGATCCGGCGCAGCATCGGCACCGGCGACTACTTTCGCGCCCGTCTCGGGGTCGGGCGGCCGCCGGGTCGCCAGGACCCGGCCGATTTCCTGCTCAGCAACTTCCCGACCGCCCTCGCCGAGGATGTGGCTGTCGAGGTTTCCCGGTGCGCGGACGCGGTCGAGGCCCTCCTGACCGTTGGTCTGGACCTCGCCCAGAGCCGCTTCAACAACTGAGGCGGTTCGCACTTCAAGGCGACCGCATTGACCAGGGTCAAGCCGGACTACCCATTACTTGATCCAGGTTCATTCCGTGACGCCCACCAATGGTGCGGCGTAAAGAAGAAATTCATCATTCCAGTCGCTTCGGGACGCGCCGACTCGCCGCCGGCAGCCACTGCTGATTCCGGGCTCGGTGGATGCCCCATCCTCAATGGCCTTGCCGGGGCTGGTTTCCGCGTCTGGACAACCCGCATTCCGGTAATCCGAAAAGTCGCCCGAACAGGTGACACTTTCGGCAGGAAAATTGTCGCCCGGTCCCCTACAGTTATGGCTCGTCGGGCCTTACCAGGAGGGGTCTTGGTGGTAACCCGACCCACCCAGTTCTGCGCGGGTGGCGGCCGTGTGCCGGGAGGGGATAGATCAGGGTGTACAGCAGACGGTCGACCATTAGGGGTGGTAACGGCGTCGGTCTGGGCAGGAAGCTGTTGCAGGTTGGAACCAGTCTGGTTCTGGCTGTCGGCTTCCTTGCCCTCGGGCTGCCGGCGACCCCGGCTGCAGCGGTGCAGGCCACCGGTGGCGCCGCGCGCTTCCCCTCGATCGAATGGTTCTCCTGGGGCGCCGACGGTTCGGTGATCTCGAACAACGGCGTGACCCGCACCGAGCACTACACCCTCGCCGGCCAGTCCTTCGACATCACCTGCAGCATCAGCAACATCACGCGGGTCGGGGGCACCGGCACCGGCAGCTATCTGGAGTCCTACCGCTCGGGCACCTGGCAGGGCGACGGCTTCGACCAGCTGTACAACATCGGTGGCGTCGATGAGGCCAACAACATGGTCGTGGGCCTGTCGAACCGCATCCAGGGCAACACGATCACGCTGAGCTTCAACTGCTCTGCGACCCTGGGTGGGAACCCGTTCCCCCTCGCCGGCCTGGTCATGGCAGACGCCGAGGCCTCCGGCGGTACCGAGTACGTCGGCGCCACGATCCCGACGACGGCCACCTGGCGCATCCTCGACCGCGTCCGCGGTGCCAGTTGCACGCTTGACGCCTACGCCCGTCGCACCGTGGCGGGCACCGCCAACCGCCTGGAGCTGTACGGACCGGTGGACAACACCTGCGAGAACGGGACCGGGGCGTTCCGTCCGGGTCCCTCCGCGGTGGCCTTCATGGACGGGGCCACGTCCGCGACCAACGTGACGATCTCCGGCAGCGGCAAGAGCGCCATCGCACTCGGGGTGGCGTTCAACACCGACTTCGGGGACGCCCCCGACTCCTACGGCGACGCCGGCGCGGCCTTGCAGTACGCCTACACCGGGGGCGAGGTGCCGCAGACGTCCAGCGCGCTGACGCTGGCCCAGAACCGCGGCACACCCGTCTTCGGCTCGATCACGCTCGCCACCAACGTCCAGCCCTCGCCCCGGCTCGGCGCGACCGTCGACCCGGAGGCCACGCAGGAGCACAGCGCGGACGCAACCGGAGACGACTCAACGGGGGAGGCAGCCTCCGGTGGGCCGGACGACGAGAACGGACTGACCCTGGCCAACCCGATCGAGGTGGCGCCCGGCGGCACGACAGTGATCGGGCCGGTCAGCTGCATCGGTACCGGCTACGTCGCCGGCTGGATCGACTGGAACGGCAACGGCACCTTCGACACCAGCGAGCGGTCGACCAGCACACCCGCCTGTCCCACCGGTGGTTCGGTGAACCTCAGCTTCGCCGTACCGTCAACGATCCTCGGATCCGGCGGCACGCTCAACACCTTCCTGCGGGTCCGGCTCGCGCCGACGACGACCCAGCTCAACCCGACCGGTCTCAGCACCGGCGGCGAGGTCGAGGACTACCGGCTGGTGGCCGGGGCGAAGCCAAGGATCATCCTGCGCAAGACCACCCTCGGCGCGTCGGGCGGCCCCTACGGCTTCACGCTGACCAACACGCTGCAGGGCAGCGGCACGGTCACGACGACCACAGCGGGAGCCGCAACCCAGGTCGACGGGGACCCGGCCACCACCGGCAACCAGGCCTTCCTGGTCACCCAGACCGGCACGGCCGTCGGCATCAACGAGTCCACGATCCCCACCGGCTGGGCCCTGTCCAGCGTGAGCTGCACCAGCGGCGGCCAGAACGTCGGCAGCCTCTCCGGCACGACTCTCACCTTGCCGGCTTCGGCAATCGTCCCCGGTGCCGTGATCACCTGCGACTTCCGCAACGGTCGGCCCTCGATCGGGCTGGTCAAGGCAGCGGGCACGGCCACGGGAGCCACTGCCGGCTCGACCCTGCCCTATACGTTCACGGTGACCAACACCGGCCAGACGCCGCTGACGTCCATCACGATCACCGACCCGAAGGTGGCCTCGGTCAGCTGTGCTGCCACCACCCTCGCCATCGGGGCGTCCACCACCTGCACCGGCAACCACACCCTTACCCAGGCGGAGGTTGACGCCGGCACCGTCGTCAACAGCGCAACGGTGTCGGGCACCCCGCCCTCGGGGACGGCCGTGACCAGCACCGCCGGCACCACGTCCACGATTCCCCGGACCCCGGCGATCAGCCTCACCAAGTCCGCCGGTGCCCCGACCGGGAACACCGCGGGCTCGACCGTCACCTACAGCTTCCTCGTGACCAACACCGGCAACGTCACCCTGACCACCGTCGGGGTCAACGACCCGACCATCGGAACCGTCTCCTGCCCGGCGACGACCCTCGCGCCCGGCGCGGCCACCACCTGCACGAAGACCTACGCCCTGACGCAGTCCGACGTGAACGCCGGGGTTGTGAACAACACCGCCACAGCCACCGGCACCCCGCCGTCCGGGTCGGCCGTCACCGCCAGCGCAACCGCCAACCGGAGCATCACGCGGACCGCCGCGATCACGCTCGACAAGCAGGCCGGCATCCCGTCGGGCACTGCCGCCGGTTCCTCGATCGCCTACGACTTCGTCGTCACCAACACCGGGAACGTGACCCTCACAGCTTTGAGCGTGCTCGACGCCAAGACCGGCCCGGTCTCCTGCCCGGTGAGCACGCTGGCGCCGGCCGCCTCCACCACCTGCACCGGCACCCACCTCCTCACCCAGGCCGACCTTGACGCCGGCCAGGTGGACAACACCGCGACCGCGACCGCGAACGCTCCGGCCGGAGTCACCTCGCCCACCGCGACCGACACCGCGACGGTCACCGTCGCGCGCACCGCCGCTGTCACCGTTGACAAGCAGTTCGGTGGTTTGACCGACCTCGATTCCAACGGCCAGGACGCCGGCGACCGGCTCAACTACACGTTCCTCGTCACCAACACCGGCAACGTGACCCTTACCTCCGTCACGGTCACCGATCCCAAGGTCGGAACGGTCTCCTGCCCGCTGACGACGCTCCCGTCCGGCGCAGCCACAAGCTGCACCGGGAGCTACCTGCTGACGCAGGCTGACGTGGACGCCGGGCACGTCGCCAACACCGCGACGGCGACCGGCACGCCGCCGAGTGGGGTGGCCAGGCCGACGGCGATCGACTCCACCGACACCCCGGTCACCGCAGGCCCGGCAGTCTCCCTCGACAAGACAGCCGGGACGCCGTCCGGCAACACCGCCGGCTCGACGATCGCCTACTCGTTCCTCGTGACCAACAGCGGAAATGTGACGTTGACGGCTGTCGGCGTCACGGACCCCAAGGTGGGGGAAGTGTCCTGCCCGTCGACCTCCCTCGCCCCCGGGGCCTCGACCACCTGCACGAAGACCTACCTCCTGACCCAGGAAGACGTGGACGCCGGATCGGTGGCGAACACGGCCACGGCCAACGGCACGTCGCCCACCAACGCGACCGTCTCAGCGACCGACTCGACCATTTCGACGATCACCAGGTCCGCCGCCCTGACCATGGACAAGCAGGCCGGCACGCCGTCCGGCGGCACGGCCGGCTCGACGATCGCCTACTCGTTCGTCGTCACGAACACCGGCAAAGTGACTGTCGACGGACTTGCCATCACCGACCCCGACGTGACCGGGCTCGCCTGCCCGACGACGACGTTGGCTCCGGGGGAGACCACCACCTGCACCGCGACCCATGACCTGACCCAGGGCGACCTGGATTCCGGCCATGTGGCCAACACCGCCACCGTCACCGGGAACCCGCCGACCGGGGTGACCACCCCGAACGCCACCGACTCCACCGACATCGCGTTGGCCCAGGCCGCAGCCATCAGCCTTGACAAACAGGCCGGAACGCCGTCGGGCGACTCGGTGGGCTCGTCCATTCCCTACACCTTCGTCGTGACCAACACCGGCAACGTCACCCTGACTGCCGTGAACGTCGGCGATCCGACCGCTGGGACGGTCACCTGCCCCGTGACCACCCTCGCGCCCGGCGCTGCGACGACTTGCGTGGCCAGCTACCCGATCACCCAGGCCGACCTCGACGCGGGCACCGTGGACAACTCCGCCACGGCGACCGGCACTCCGCCGGGTGCCCTGGCGAAGCCGACCTCGACCGACAGCACCACCAGCACGCTGAGCCGGACCGCAGCCCTCACGCTCGACAAGCAGGCCGGTACGGCGGGGACGGCCGCCGGCTCTTCGATCGCCTACGACTTCGTCGTCACCAACACCGGGAACGTGACCCTGACGGCGTTGAGCGTGCTGGACGCCAAGACCGGCCCGGTCTCCTGCCCGGTGTCGACGTTGCTGCCGGGCGAAACGACCACCTGCACGGCGGTCTACCTGCTGACCCAGGCCGACCTGGACGCCGGTGTTGTGGACAACACGGCAACGGCGAGCGCCGACGCTCCGGCCGGGCTGACCTCGCCGACCGCCACCGACACCGCCACGTCGACGTTGACCCGGACGGCCACCCTCACCCTCGACAAGCAGGCCGGCACGGCGGGGACGGCCGCCGGTTCTTCGATCTCCTACGACTTCGTCGTCACCAACACCGGGAACGTCACCCTGACGGCGTTGAGCGTGCTGGACGCCAAGACCGGCCCGGTCTCCTGCCCGGTGGACACGCTGCTGCCGGGTGCCTCGACCACCTGCACGGCGAGCTATGTCCTCACCCAGGCCGACATCGACGCAGGGGTTGTGGACAACACGGCTTCCGTGACCGCCGACGCCCCGGCCGGGATGACCCCGCCGTCCGACACCGACACCGCCACGGTCACCATTGAGCGCACGGCCACGATCACCCTCGACAAGCAGGCCGGCATCCCGTCGGGGACAACGCCGGGTTCGACGATCGCCTACTCCTTCACCGTGCTGAACACCGGGAACGTCACCCTGACCTCGGTCGGGGTGACCGACCCCAGGTTGGGCTCGGTGTCCTGCCTTGCCGCCACGCTTGCGCCCGGGGCCTCGACGACCTGCTCGGCCACCTACGAGCTCACCCAGGCTGATGTCGACGGCGGGCACGTGCCCAACACCGCCACCGCCACCGGCACGCCACCAACCGGCCTCACCGAGCCGACGGCAACGGACTCCACCGACACCCCCCTTACGTCGGACCCGGCGATGACCCTGGAGAAGCACTCAGCTGCGCCGACCGGCAACACCGCCGGATCGACGATCGCCTACACGTTCCTGGTTACCAACACCGGCAACGTCACCCTCGGCTCGGTTGCGGTCACCGACGCCAAGGTCGGCGCCGTGACCTGCCCGGCCGCCACCCTGGCGCCCGGGGCCTCCACCACCTGCACGGCGAGCTACACCCTGACCCAGGCTGACGTGGACGCCGGGCATGTGGAGAACACCGCCGCTGCCGTCGGGACCCCTCCGACCGGTGATCCGGTGACCGCCACCGACACGATCACCACCCCGATCGCTGCCGCCCCTGCCATCACCGTGGACAAGCAGGCCGGTACGCCTTCCGGTGCCGCGGCCGGGTCGACGATCGACTTCACCTTCCTGGTGACGAACTCGGGCAACGTGACGCTGACGTCGGTCGGGATCACCGACCTGAAGGTCGGTGCGGTGTTCTGCCCGGCAACCACGCTGGCGCCGGGTGCCTCGACGACCTGCTCTGCGACCTACCTGCTGACCCAGGCAGATGTCGACGCCGGGCACGTTGCCAACACCGCGACCGCGGCCGGCGAACCCCCGGTCGGTGGCCCGGTGAGCGCCACCGACACCACCGACACGACCATCGGCGCTGGTCCGGCGATCGCACTGGCGAAGACCGCCGGTGCGCCCTCGGGCAGCGCTGCCGGTTCGACGATCGCCTACAGCTTCCTGGTCACCAACACCGGCAATGTGACCCTGAGCTCCGTCGCGGTCACCGACGCCAAGGTGGGTGCCGTGACCTGCGCGGACACCGTGCTGGCTCCGGGTGGGTCGACGACCTGCTCGGCGACCTACACGCTGACCCAGGCCGATGTGGACGCGGGTGCTGTGGTGAACACAGCCTCGGTGGCCGGCAACCCGCCCACCGGGGATCCGGTGATCGCCACGGACTCGGCCACGACGACGATTCCCGCCAGCCCATCGATCGCCCTCGACAAGACCGCAGGCCCTGCATCGGGGTCGATCGCTGGTTCCACGATCGACTTCAGCTTCCTGGTGACGAACTCGGGCAACGTGACGCTGACGTCGGTCGGGATCACCGACCTGAAGGTCGGTGCGGTGTCCTGCCCGGTAACCACGCTGGCGCCGGGTGCCTCGACGACCTGTTCTGCGACCTACCTGCTGACCCAGGCCGACGTTGACGCCGGGCACGTGGCCAACACCGCCTCGGTTGCGGGCGATCCGCCCACCGGCGAACCGGTGACCGCCGGCGACGACACTGACACCCCGATCACCGCGGGCCCGTCGATCACACTGGAGAAGACGGCCGGTGCGCCCTCGGGCAACCAGGTCGGGTCGACGATCGCCTACACCTTCACCGTGATGAACACCGGCAACGTCACCCTGACCTCGGTCGAGGTCACGGACCCGAAGGTCGGGGTTGTCTCCTGCCCAGAGACTTCGCTGGCCTCGGGGGCGTCGACGACCTGCTCGGCGACGTACGTCCTGACCCAGGCCGATGTGGACGCGGGCGCTGTGGTGAACACCGCCTCGGTCGCCGGTAACCCGCCGGCCGGTGACCCGGTGACCGGCACCGATTCGGTGACCACGACCGTCCCGGCCAGCCCTTCGATCGCGCTGGACAAGCAGGCGGGGACGCCGTCGGGCAGCTCGGCCGGCGACACGATCGACTACAGCTTCCTGGTCACGAACACCGGCAATGTGACGCTGACCTCGGTTGCGGTCACCGACCCCCAGGTCGGCACTGTCACCTGCCTCGACACCAGCCTCGCCCCGGGAGCGGTCACCACCTGCTCGGCGACGTACGTCCTGACCCAGGCGGATGTGGATGCGGGTCATGTGGCGAACAGCGCTTCGGTGGCGGGCAATCCGCCGGTCGGTGACCCGGTCACAGCCGGTGACGCCACGGACACGACGATTGCTTCCGGCCCTGGGATCACGCTGGTCAAGACCGCCGGTACGCCGTCGGGCGGCTCGGCCGGCGACACAATCGAGTACTCCGTCCTGGTCACGAACTCCGGCAATGTGACGCTGACTTCGGTTGCGGTCACCGATCCCCAGGTCGACACTGTGGCCTGCTCGGACACCACGCTGGCTCCGGGTGGGTCGACGACCTGCTCGGCGACCTACACGTTGACCCAGGCTGACGTGGATGCGGGCGTTGTGGTGAACACCGCCTCGGTGGCCGGTGACCCGCCGGCCGGTGACCCGGTGACCGGCACCGATTCGGTGACCACGACGGTCGCGGCCAGCCCGTCGATCACGCTGGTCAAGACCGCCGGTACGCCGTCGGGTAGTTCGGCCGGCGACACGATCGACTACAGCTTCCTGGTCACGAACACCGGCAATGTGACGCTGGCCTCGGTTACGGTCACCGACCCCCAGGTCGGCACGGTCACCTGCCTCGACACCAGCCTCGCCCCGGCCGCGACGACCACCTGCTCGGCGTCGTACGTCCTGACCCAGGCTGATGTGGATGCGGGCGTTGTGGTGAACACCGCCTCGGTGGCCGGTAACCCGCCGGCCGGTGGCCCGGTGACCGACAGCGACTCGGTGACCACCACGATCCCGGCCAGCCCGGCCTTGACGCTGGACAAGCAGTCCGGCACTCCTTCTGGCTCCCTTGCGGGCTCGACGATTGCCTACGCCTTCGTGGTCAGCAATACCGGCAACGTGACCCTGGATTCGGTGGGCATCACCGATGTGAAGGTCGGCACCGTGACCTGCGCCAGCGCGACTCTGGCGCCAGGCGCTTCGACGACCTGTGGGGCGACCTACGTGTTGACCCAAGCCGATGTGGATTCCGGTCACGTGGCGAACAGCGCGACCGCGTCCGGGACGCCGCCGGTTGGCGCCCCGGTGACTGCTGTTGATTCCACCGATACTGCGATCAGCGCTGGTCCGGCGATCACGCTGGTCAAGACCGCCGGTACGCCGTCGGGTAGCTCGGCCGGCGACACAATCGACTACTCCTTCCTGGTGACGAACACCGGCAACGTCACGCTGGCTTCGGTTGCGGTGACCGATCCTCAGGTCGGCACTGTGGCCTGCCCGGACACCACGTTGGCTCCGGGTGGGTCGACGACGTGCTCGGCGACCTACACGTTGACCCACGCTGATGTGGATGCGGGCGTTGTGGTGAACACCGCCTCGGTCGCCGGTAACCCGCCGGCCGGTGATCCGGTGACCGGCACCGATTCGGTGACCACGACGGTCCCGGCCAGCCCGTCGATCGCGCTCGACAAGCAGGCCGGTGTCCCCACCGGGAGCACCGCCGGTTCCACGATCGACTTCAGCTTCCTGGTCTCCAACACCGGCAACGTGACCCTGTCGTCGGTGGCCATCGCCGACCTGAAGGCCGGTCCGGTGACCTGCGTCGAGGCGACTCTGGCTCCGGGTGCGTCGACGACCTGCGCAGCGACCTACGTGTTGACCCAGGCCGATGTGGATTCCGGTCACGTGGCGAACAGCGCGACCGCGTCCGGGACCCCGCCGATCGGCGCCCCGGTGACTGGTGCTGACTCCACCGACACCTCGCTCACACCTGGCCCGGCTATGACTCTGGTCAAGACCGCCGGAACCCCATCGGGCAACACGGCCGGGTCGACCATCGCCTACAGCTTCCTGGTGACCAATACCGGCAATGTGACTTTGACCTCGGTTTCGGTCACGGACGCCTTGGTTGGCACTGTGACGTGCCCGGACACCACGCTGGCGCCCGGTGGGTCGACAACCTGCGCTGCGACCTACACGCTGACCCAGGCCGACGTGGATGCGGGCAGCGTGGTGAACACCGCCTCGGTGGCCGGTAACCCGCCGGCCGGTGACCCGGTGACCGGCACCGACTCGGTGACCACGACGATCCCGGCCAGCCCGTCGATCACGCTGGTCAAGACCGCCGGTACGCCGTCGGGTAGTTCGGCCGGCGACACGATCGACTACTCCTTCCTGGTGACGAACTCCGGCAATGTGACGCTGGCCTCGGTTGCGGTGACCGATCCTCAGGTCGGTGCGGTTTCTTGCCCGGACACCACGTTGGCTCCGGGTGGGTCGACGACCTGCGCGGCCACCTATGTCCTGACGCAGGCCGATGTGGACGCGGGCGCGGTGGAGAACACGGCCTCGGTGGCCGGTGACCCGCCGGCCGGTGATCCGGTGACTGACACCGACTCGACCACGACGACGATTTCGGTCAGCCCTGGCATCGCGCTCGACAAGCAGGCCGGTATCCCCACCGGGAGCACCGCCGGCTCGACCATCGGCTACACGTTCGTGGTGACGAACACCGGCAACGTGACCCTCACCGCTGTCGGCATCACCGATCTCAAGCTGGGTGCCGTCACCTGCACCGAGACCACCCTTGCCCCTGGTGCGACCACGAGCTGCGCCAGTACCTACGTGTTGACCCAGGCCGATGTGGACGCCGGGCACGTGGCGAACAGCGCTTCGGTGGCGGGCAATCCGCCGATTGGTGATCCGGTGACCGCCGGTGATTCCACCGACACGGCGATCAGCGCTGGTCCGGCGATCACGCTGGTCAAGACCGCCGGTACGCCGTCGGGTAGCTCGGCCGGCGACACGATCGACTATTCCTTCCTGGTGACGAACTCCGGCAATGTGACGTTGGCCTCGGTTGCGGTGACCGATCCCCAGGTCGGTGCGGTCTCCTGCCCGGACACCACGCTGGCTCCCGGGGCGTCGATGACCTGCGCGGCCACCTATGTCCTGACCCAGGCCGACGTGGATGCCGGCAGTGTGGTGAACGCCGCCTCTGTGGCCGGTAACCCACCGACCGGCGAGCCGGTGACCGGCACCGACTCGGTGACCACCCTGGTCCCGGCTGCACCCGCGATCACGCTGGCCAAGACCGCCGGCACCCCGTCCGGCAACTCGGCCGGCGACACGATCGCGTACTCCTTCCTGGTGACCAACGCCGGCAACGTCACGCTGACCTCAGTTGCGGTCAGCGATCCCAAGGTCGGCACGGTCACCTGCCCCGACACCAGCCTTGCCCCGGCCGCGACCACCACCTGCTCGGCGACGTACGTCCTGACGCAGGCCGATGTGGACGCGGGCACTGTGGTGAACGCCGCCTCGGTCGCCGGTAACCCGCCGACGGGCGACCCCGTCACAGCCACCGACTCGGCGACCACGACGATCCCGGCCGGCCCGGCGATCACGCTGGACAAGGGCGCCGGAGCGCTCGTGGATGCCACCGGCAACGGCGAGTCGGCCGGGGACACCGTGCCGTACACCTTCCTGGTCACGAACACCGGCAACGTCTCCCTCAGCTCGATCGCGATCACCGACGCCAAGGTCGGCACAGTGACCTGCCCCGAGACCTCCCTTGCTCCGGCCGCGTCCACCACCTGCACCGCGGACTACCTGCTCACGCAGGCGGACGTGGACGCCGGGACCGTGCACAACACGGCCTCGGTGACCGCGAACCCGCCGACCGGCCCCGCTGTGACGGCCAACGACTCAGTCGACGTAGCCATCGATGCCGAGGCGGCTCTCGTCCTGGACAAGCAGGCCGGGGCGCCCACTGGCGGGGCAGCCGGCGCCACCGTCACCTACGCCTTCGTGGTGACCAACACCGGCAACCTGACCCTGGAGCCGATCGTCATCGACGACCCGCTGCTGGGTTCGATCACCTGCCCGGCCGGGCCGCTGGCCCCGGGTGCGACCCTCACCTGTGACCCGATCGTCTACTCGCTCACCCAGGCCGATGTGGACGCCGGACATGTCGCCAACACCGCCTCGGCCGTGGGGATGGCCAACGGCAACCCCACGCCGGTATCGGTGGACTCCACCGATACGCCCATCAATGCCGGACCGGCGATCACCCTCGACAAGACCGCGGGTGCCCCGTCCGGCAACTCGGCCGGTGACACCATCGACTACAACTTCCTGGTCACCAACACCGGGAACGTGACGCTGACCTCGGTTGCCGTGACCGACCTGAAGGTCGGCACGGTCGTCTGCCCGGACACCACGCTGGCGCCGGGCGCCTCCACGACCTGCGCTGCGACCTACGTCCTGACGCAGGCCGACGTGGACGCCGGCACCGTGGTCAACAACGCCTCGGTCGCAGGCACCCCGCCGGCCGGTGAACCGGTGACGGCCGGCGACAGCACCACAACGCCGGTTCCGGCCGGCCCGGCGATCACGCTCGAGAAGCAGGCCGGCCCAGCCACCGGAAACCGGGCCGGAGACACCATCGACTACACGTTCCTGGTGACCAACCGCGGCAACGTGACCCTCACCGCCATCGAGGTCACCGACGCCAGGGTCGGAGCCGTTTCCTGCCCGGTCACGTTGCTCGCACCCACCGAATCGACCACCTGCACGGCCGCCTACAGCCTCACCCAGGCAGACGTGGACGCCGGCGCGGTCCACAACACTGCCGGCGTAACCGGAACCCCGCCGACCGGCGACCCGGTCACCGACACCGACACCGTGACCAGCCCCATCCTCGCCGGTCCCGGGATCGACCTGGCCAAGACCGGTACGCCCGCCGGCGACCGCGCCGGCGACACCATCGCCTACGACTTCGTCGTCACCAACACCGGCAACGTGACCCTGTCCGCTGTCGGGGTCACCGACGCGAAGGTCGGCGCGGTGACCTGCCCGGTGGACACGCTCGCACCTGCCGGGTCGACCACCTGCACGGCCACCTACCTCCTCACCCAGGCAGATGTGGACGCCGGTGTGGTTCACAACGAAGCCACCGCCACCGGCACCCCGCCGACCGGTGAGCCGGTGACCGCCCCGGACTCGGTGGACACGCCGATCGTGCCGGGAGCGGCCGTCACGATCGACAAGCAGGCCGGGATCCCGTCCGCTGCGCAGGTCGGCGGGACCATCGACTACACCTTCGTGGTCACGAACCCCGGCAATGTGACCCTGACCGCCGTCACCGTCAGCGATCCGACCACCGGTCCGGTGGCCTGCCCCGTGGACACCCTGGCACCGGGTGAGTCGACAACCTGCACCGCGACCCACACGCTGACGCGGGCCGACCTCGACCGGGGCGAAGTGGTCAACACCGCAACGGTGACGGCCACCCCACCAGCCGGCCAGGCAGTGGCCGACTCGGACTCGGTAACCACCCCGCTGGCGCAGGTGGCCGCCGTGATGCTGGACAAGACCGCGGACGTCATTGAGGAGGCGCAGGAGGGCGACCAGATCAACTTCGCCTTCGTGGTCACCAACACCGGCAACGTGACCCTGTCCCCGGTCGTCGTCAGCGATCCGATGCTCGCTGCTGTCGCCTGCCCTTCGAACACCCTGGCAGCCGGGGAGTCGATGGCCTGCACCGGCGCCCCCTACACCGTCACCGAGCAGGACGTGGTCCTTGGCGGGCTGGTCAACAGCGCCACCGTCTCCGCCGGCTTCTGCCCGGTCACCGGCTGCGTCCAGGTCGAGGCCGGCGACAGCGTCACCGTGTCGACAGCCATCGTGGACCCCGAACACGAGGGCGGGGGCAACGACCACGGCGGCAACGGCGGCGGTGGCCTGGCCTACACCGGCGTCGCCGGCGCACCCGAGTTGATCGGGCTGGGCGGCGGTATCCTCGCAGCGGGCATGCTCCTGTTGCTCGTCGCGCGGCGCCGGAAAGCCTGACGGCCGGGTTCGCGTCCCGCCGGCAACCGAGAATCGAAACAAGGAGAACATGAACAAGTCAGTGATCGCCGGAGCCCTGCTGGGCCTGGTCCTTGGGAGCGGCCTGGTCGGCTGCTCGGGACCCTCAGGCCCCTCCGCCGGACCATCGGTCGACCCCAGCCGGGTGTCCCCGACGGACCTGCCGACCCCGCCGACGGTGACGGACCCGCAGGGCGACGTGAAGGACCTCACCCTCGGCGACTGCAAGACCGAGGCCGGCGAGCAGGTCGTCACCGGCAAGCTGACCTCGACGCTGGACAGCGCCGCCGACTTCCTGGTCACCGTGAGCTGGACGACTGCCTCCGGTGACGTGATGGGTCGCGGATTCAAGGTGATCGAGGACCTCGCGCCGGGCAAGACCAGCGAGTTCGAGATCAAGGCGACCGTTGCTCCGGGGGCGACCCAATGCGTCAAGGGCGTCGAATACGGCACCATCAAGGCGTGACCGCCGGCCTGCGGTGCCCAGCGGCGGTGCGGCCGGCCACTGGCCGTCGAGCCGGTCGGCCGCGAGTAGGGTGATGCGGTGATTCTCAGCGGCCTGGTCGACTTCGTCGGCAGCGAGCCGGTACTGGCCGAAGCCATCGCCGATTGCCGCTCCGGGCGGCTGCCGACCCTCGACATCACCCTTCCGGAGGCTGCGCGGCCGGTCTTCGTGGCTGCCCTCGCCGGCCAGACCCGCCGCCCGCTGCTGCTGGTGACCTCGACCTTCCGGGAGGCGGAGGCCGCGACTGCAGCCCTGGCGTCCCTGCTCGGCGAGGACGAGATCGCGTACTACCCGGCCTGGGAGACGCTGCCGCACGAACGCCTCAGCCCGCGCTCGGACACGGTCGGTCGCCGGCTCGCCGTGCTCCGCCGCCTGGTCGGGAACGACCCGTTGCCGATGCCGAGAGTGGTGGTCGCCCCGGTGCGCTCGGTGCTGCAGCCGCAGGTGGTGGGGCTGGGCGACCTGCTCCCGGTGCAGCTGGTGGCCGGCCAGGACTATGACACCGGCGAAGTGGTCCGCGGCCTGGTGGACGCCGCCTACGTCCGGGTGGACCTGGTTGAGCGGCGCGGCGAGTTCTGCGTCCGGGGCGGCATCATCGACCTGTTCCCCCCGACCCTCGAGCACCCGGTCCGGATCGACTTCTTCGGCGACACGGTCGAGGAGATCCGGCCCTTCGCCGTCGCCGACCAGCGCTCGTTCGAACAGACCCTGCCGGCCGTGATCGCCTCACCCTGCCGCGAACTGCTGATCACCGATGCCGTGCGCGCCCGGGCTGCGGAGCTGGCCAGGGAACACCTGAACACCCCGGGCAACCTCGGCGAGCTGTTCGAGCGGATCGCCGCCGGCCACGCGGTCGACGGCATGGAGGCCCTGGCCCCGGTGCTCGTCGACGGGCTGGAACTGCTCATCGACGTGCTGCCGGCCGACACCCAGATCCTGCTCAGCGACCCCGAACGCATCCGGGCGAGGGCGCACGAACTGTTCGTCACCAGCGACGAGTTCCTCAAGGCTTCCTGGGCCGCCGCCGCCGAGGGTGGCAAGGCCCCGATCGACCTCGGTGCTTCCGCCTACCGCAGCCTCGCCGACGTGCGCGCGCACGCGATGGCGCTCGGCCAGTCCTGGTGGAGCCTCTCCTCGTTCAGTTCAGGTGACCTCGACGTTCCCGGCGAGACCGGCGAAGGGCTGACCGCAGCGGACGTGAGCGCCGTACCGAGCCGGGTGGTGGCTGCGTCCGAGGCGCCGGTGTGGCGAGGGGACACCGAGGCTGCGGTGGCGACCATCCGGGACTCGGCGAGGAGCCAGCGGCACACGGTGGTCGTCGCCGACTCCAGCGGCCTGGCCGCCCGGATGGAGGAGATCCTCAAGGCCGCCGAGATCCCGGTGGCCCGACCGGACTCCCTGACGACAGCACCGCCGGCCGGACTGGTCACCGTCGTCCGGGCCGAGCTGCGGCACGGCTTCAGCCTGCCCGGCATCGGGCTCGACCTGTTCACCGCCGGTGACCTCTCCGGCCAGCGGGACCCCGACAAGGCGTCCCGGAAGATGCCGGCCCGGCGCAAGAACCAGATCGACCCGCTCGAGCTGAGTCCCGGAGACGCCGTCGTGCACGAGACCAACGGCGTCGGCCGCTACGTCGAGATGGTGCAGCGGACGGTGGCCGGCGCCACGCGGGAGTACCTGGTGCTGGACTATGCCCCGTCCAAGCGGGGCCAGCCCGGCGACCGCCTGTTCGTGCCGATGGACCAGCTGCACCTGGTCACCCGCTATGTCGGCGGGGAGAACCCGACCCTGGACAAGCTGGGCGGGGCCGACTGGGCGAAGCGGAAGTCGAGGGCGCGCAAGGCCGTCCGGCAGATCGCCGCGGAGCTGATCAAGCTCTACGCTGCCCGGCAGGCCTCCAGGGGCCACGCGTTCAGCCCGGACACGGTCTGGCAGGGTGAACTTGAGGACGCCTTCGCCTACGTGGAGACCCCGGACCAGCTCGCCGCGGTCAGCGAGGTGAAGACCGACATGGAAGAGGTGATCCCGATGGATCGCCTGATCTGTGGCGATGTCGGCTACGGCAAGACCGAGATCGCCGTCCGGGCAGCCTTCAAGGCCGTGATGGACGGCAAGCAGGTGGCCGTCCTGGTCCCGACCACCCTGCTGGTCCAGCAGCACCACGCCACGTTCGCCGACCGGTACGCCGGGTTCCCGGTCACCGTCGCGGCCCTCAGCCGGTTCTCCAGCCCGGCCGAGAAGAAGAAGGTGATCGCCGGCCTCGCCGACGGAACTGTGGACGTGGTCGTCGGCACCCACGGCCTGCTGGCGAACGAGGTGACGTTCAAGGACCTCGGGTTGGTGATCATCGACGAGGAGCAGCGGTTCGGCGTCGAGCACAAGGAGCAGCTGAAGAAGCTCCGGCTCAACGTCGACGTGCTGGCGATGAGCGCCACCCCGATCCCTCGGACGCTGGAGATGGCGATCACCGGGATCCGCGAGATGAGCGTCATCGCCACGCCGCCGGAGGAACGGCACCCGGTGCTCACCTTCGCCGGACCCTACGACTCCGCCCAGGTCCGGGCAGCCATCCGCCGTGAGCTCGCCCGCGAAGGGCAGGTCTTCTACATCCACAACCGGGTGCAGTCGATCGAGAAGACGGCCAAGGACATCGCCGAGCTGGTGCCGGAGGCCCGGATCGCCGTGGCCCACGGCCAGATGAACGAGCACACCCTCGAGCAGGTGATGGTCGACTTCTGGGAACGGCGCTCCGATGTGCTCGTCTGCACCACCATCGTCGAGGCCGGCCTGGACATCTCGACAGCGAACACCCTCCTGATCGAACGGGCCGACCTGCTCGGCCTCTCCCAGCTGCACCAGCTGCGTGGACGGGTCGGCCGTGGCCGGGAACGTGGCTACGCCTACTTCCTCTACCCCCCGGAGAAGCCGCTCACCGAGACCGCCCACGACCGGCTCGCGACCATGGCTGCGCACACCGACCTGGGCTCCGGCATAGCGATCGCCATGAAGGACCTCGAGATCCGGGGTGCCGGCAACCTGCTCGGCGGGGAACAGTCGGGCCACATCGCCGAGGTCGGGTTCGACCTCTACATCCGGCTGGTCGGAGAGGCGGTCGCCGACTTCCGGGGCGAGGAGGCCGAGCCCGAGCCGGAGATGAAGATCGAGCTGCCCATCGATGCCCACCTGCCACCGGAGTACGTGGAGTCCGAGCGCCTGCGGCTGGAGATGTACAAGCGGCTCGCCGCGGTCAACAGCGACGCCGACATCGCTGCGGTCGCCGAGGAGCTGGCCGACCGCTACGGCGAGCCGCCGGCACCGGTGGCTGCCCTGCTGGCAGTGGCTGCGTTCCGCATGGAGGCCCGCCGGCGCGGGATCCACGAGGTGGTCGCGCAGGGCGGCATGATCCGGTTCGCCCCGGCAGACCTGCCCGACTCAGCCCAGCTGCGGCTGGCGCGGCTGCATCCGGGGTCGCAGGTGCGGAAGGCGTCCGGCTACATCCTGGTTCCCAGGCCGATGACCCAGCCGATCGGCGGCCAGCCGGTCACCGACGCGCCGCTGCTGGCCTGGGCCGCCAGGGTGCTGAGCGACGTCTTCGGGCCCGCGGGCACCCGGTAGGATCACGCAAGACACGAAAAGGTGGGCAGGATGAGCAAGGCACGGGTAATGGTTGCGGCGCTGGCGACGGCCGGGCTGCTGGCGTTCGCCGGCTGCGGCAACAGTCCGCAGGTTGCCGCCTATGTCGGCGACTTCCGGGTGCAGCAGGACACGGTCGAGGCGGTTTCGCAGGTGCTGGCCGACGCCAGCTCCGACGCCTACGACACCGCCGGTTCGTTCAGCCCGACCGTGATGCAGATCATGGTGCAGACCAAGCTGGCTGCGCAGGCCGGCGAGGCGAAGGGCATCAGCGTCACCGAGGAGCAGCGCCAGCAGATCTATGCCCAGAACGAGCTCTACGCGGGCCTGCTCAAGAACCCGGTGACCACCGATTTCATGACCGGCTACGCCAACACCTCGGTGATCCTCGGCAACGAGGCGGCGCTCGCCGCCTACAAGGATTTGATCGCCTCCACCCCGATCAGGGTGAATCCCCGCTTCGGCACCTGGGATCCGGAGGCCGGCGGTCTGGTCGAAGGCAGCTCCGGCTCGCTGTCCTCGGTAGCGCCGATCAAGCAGGGGTGAACGGGTCCCAGCCCGAGCTCGGCCGGCTCGTCGCGGTGATGCACCGCCTGCGCACCGGTTGCCCCTGGGACGCCGAGCAGACCCACGCCAGCCTCGTCCGCTACCTGGTCGAGGAGACCCTCGAGGTTGTCGAGGCGATCGAGGCAGGCGACGACACCCAGCTGGTCGAGGAGCTCGGCGACCTGCTGCTGCAGGTGGTCTTCCACGCCGAGATCGCCGGCGAGTCCGGCCGCTTCGACATCGAGGACGTCGCCCGCCGGATCAGCGACAAGCTGATCGCCCGGCACCCCTACGTCTTCGCCGAAGCCGAGGTCCCTGCCGACCTGGTCGGCTCCTGGGAACGGGCCAAAGCTGTCGAGAAGGGCCGGGACTCCGCCCTCGACGGCATCCCGCACCGCATGTCGGCCCTCACCCGGGCCCACAAGGTGATCACGAGGGCCCGCAGCCACGGCTTGGCTCCCGAGATGATCGGCGTCGCCCCGAGCGAGCTGCTCGCCTCCGAACTGGGTGGGGAGTTCCTGCGGCTCGTCGGCAGGGCCGAAGTGCTCGGCGTCGACCCCGAGCAAGCCGCCCGTGCCGCGTTGCGGGACCTCGAGGAGCGGATCCGCCGCGCCGAGGCGCGGGACTGAGCGGGGCCCGGGTCGCCCTGCGCATTTGTGCGGCTGGCGCCCCGGTGGGGCCCTCTTCCACGCTTTTCCGTGAGGGGCGCCCGGCCCCGGCTTGGGGGAGCCGAAAAATGAAGCGTGTCTACGCTGTCCTCGCATTCGTCGTCTGCGGCCTGGTCGCCGTCCAGGCCGCCGTTGCGGTCTGGGCCGAGTCCGGCCTGTTCCTCTGGATCACCAGGGACGGCGGTGCCATCGACCAGGCGACGCTGGAGTCGGACTGGCAGCCACCGTTCCCGGAGGCCGCCGGCTTCATGATCCACGGCATGAACGGCATGATGGTCATCCCGGTGGTGGCCCTGCTGCTTCTGGTGGTCTCGTTCTTCGCGAAGGTGCCGCGCGGGATCGCCTGGGCCGTGGCTGTGGCCGCGCTCGTCGCGCTCCAGGTCACCCTCGGCATCCTTGGCCACTCGGTCTCGATCGCCGGGCTGACCCACGGCATCAACGCGCTGGTCCTGTTCACGGTCGCCCTGCTCGCCGGGCTGAAGGCGTGGCGCGCCGAGCGGGTGGCCCCGGCGCCGGCCGACACGGTTTCCGCCACGGTCTAGGTGACCACCGAGCCAACGGCCCGGTCGGGGAGGCGACGCCTCCTCAAGGTCTGGCTGCCGGCCGGGCTGGCGGCCTGCCTGGTGGTGCCCCTCGCGGTGATGTGGTGGTCGAGCCTGCTGCCGGCCTCGCTGTCGGTGATGGAGATGGGTGCTGCGGACTTCGGTACCGGACCACCACTGGGGCACCAGCACGGCCATACCGGTGGTGGCGCCAGCCTCACCGGGCTGATCGAGGACCCGGCCAGGCCTGCCGACGTCCGCTTCGAGTTGCGCGCGGAGGCGACCCGGCTCGTGATCGGGGGCAGGGAGATCGCCGGCTTCACCGTGAACGGCACCTCGCCTGGGCCGGAGATCCGGGCCCGGGCAGGGCAACTGGTTGAGGTCAGGTTCACCAACGTCTCCGTTGCCGGCGGGGCGACGCTGCACTGGCACGGGCTGGACGTACCGAACGCCATGGACGGTGTCGCCGGCGTCACCCAGGACGCCGTCGCTCCCGGGCGGGAGTTCACCTACCGCTTCGTGGCCGACCGTGTCGGGACCTACTGGTACCACTCCCACCAGGTCTCCCACCAGCAGGTCATCGGCGGCCTGTTCGGTCCGCTGGTCGTCGAGCCGGCCGACGCCGTGCCCCAACCGGTGACCGAGGTGGTCGCCCTTGCCCACACCTATGCCGGCGTCCGCACGATCAACGGGGCACCCCAGGATCTGGAGGTGGCTGCCTCGCCGGGGGACCGGGTCCGGATTCGGGTGGTGAACACCGACAACGTGACGTTGCCGGTCTGGGCGGGCGAGCCGGTCCTCGTCGCGGCGGTGGACGGGGCGGAGGTGAACGCGCCGACCCCGGTTCGCGACGAGCAGGTCGGGATCGCGGCCGGCGGGCGGGTGGACCTGCTGGTCACCGTCCCCGCAACGGGTGCTGCCCGGGTGCAGCTGTCGAAGGCGACCGCAGTGGTGGTCGGGCCACCCGGTGCTGCGCCGCCGGCTCCCGTCCAGCCCGGGACGTGGCTCGACCTGATCAGCTACGGCGAACCGGCGGACGTCGGCTTCGACCCGGCGAGGACCGACCGCAGCTTCGCCTACGTGGTCACCCAGCAGCCGGGCTTCGTCAAGGGCCGGCCCGGGGTCTGGTGGGCGATCAACGGACGGCTGTACCCGGACATCCCGATGTTCGTCGTTGCCGAGGGCGAACTCGTCGGGATGAGCATCGAGAACCGGACCGGCGAGGCGCATCCCATGCACCTGCACGGCCACCACGTGCTGGTGGTGGCCCGGAACGGAGTGGCGGCATCCGGCAGCCCGTGGTGGACCGACTCCT
>JADLEH010000235.1 GCA_020846255.1 Propionibacteriaceae bacterium | reverse complement strand
CTGAGCCTCGAAGAGGTGGAGAAGATGCTCGCCCCGGCGGCACTCGCCCGGGCAGCGGCTGCGTCCACCGGTCCGAAGCGCAACACCAAGAAGATCGAGATCGCCGATTTCAAGGTCGGCGACTCGGTCATGGTGGTCCAGGGCCCGTTCGCCGGTGTCCACGCGACCATCACCGAGATCAATGCGAACAGCCAGCGACTCAAGGCTCTGGTCGAGATCCTCGGCCGGGAGACCCCGGTCGACCTGACCCTCGGCCAGATCCAGAAGGTCTAGCCGTCGCATCGCCGACGGTCAGCCCGGCCGTCGGCGCAACACCGAAGAAAACAACAAAAGGACCCAATCGAAATGCCTCCCAAAAAGAAGGTAGCCGCGATCGTCAAGGTGGCCTTGAACGCGGGCGCGGCAACTCCGGCTCCGCCGGTCGGCACCGCGCTCGGCCCGCACGGCGTGAACATCATGGAGTTCTGCAAGCGGTACAACGCCGAGACCGAGGCCATGCGTGGCACGATCATCCCGGTCGAGATCACCATCTACGAGGATCGCACCTTCACCTTCATCACGAAGACCCCGCCGGCAGCTGAGCTGATCAAGAAGGCCGCCGGACTGAAGAGCGGTTCGGCTCGTCCGCACAAGGACAAGGTGGGTTCGCTCACCGCCGACCAGGTGCGCGAGATCGCCAACACCAAGATGCCCGACCTCAACGCCAACGACATCGACGCCGCGATGAAGATCGTGGCCGGCACCGCCCGGTCCATGGGCGTCACCGTCCAGCTCTGACCAAAATCCATCCAGTGGCAGGGCAGCGCGCCCACACCACGACTGGCACCCGGCCCACACGAGGGTCGCGAATCATCAGGAGACCAGAATGAAGCGCAGCAAGGCCTACCGGGCCTCTAGTGAGAACATCGACGCCAACCAGCTGTACAGCCCAGAGGCTGCCCTGGCGATCGTCAAGAAGAACGCCTCGGCGAAGTTCAACGAGACCGTCGAGGTCGCCATCCGGCTCGGGGTCGACCCCCGCAAGGCGGACCAGATGGTCCGGGGCACCGTGAACCTCCCCAACGGAACCGGTAAGACGGCAAGGGTCCTCGTCTTCGCCACCGGTGAGAAGGCCAACGACGCCATCGCGGCCGGCGCTGACGAGGTCGGCGGTGACGAGCTGATCGAGAAGATCGCGGGCGGTTACCTCGACTTCGACGCAGTGGTCGCGACCCCCGACCTGATGGGCAAGGTCGGCCGGCTCGGCCGGGTCCTCGGCCCGCGCGGCCTGATGCCCAACCCGAAGACCGGCACGGTCACCATGGACGTGACGAAGGCTGTCACCGACATCAAGGGCGGCAAGATCGAGTTCCGCGTCGACCGGCACGCGAACCTGAACTTCATCGTCGGCAAGGCGACCTTCACCGAGCAGCAGCTCATCGAGAACTACTTCTCGGCGCTGGACGAGGTGCTCCGGCTCAAGCCGAGCTCGTCCAAGGGCCGCTACCTGCGCAAGATCACCGTCGCCTCGACGATGAGCCCCGGCGTCCCCGTCGACTCGACGAAGGTCAAGCCGAGCGCTGAGTAAGCCTTAGCCTGCCGGCCCCGATCCAGCCCTGGATCGGGGCCGAGCTGTCTGTCGGCACGAAATCGGCACGAAAGGGGACTGTCCCCTTTCGTGCGGGGCCGGGCCGATGTGGCTGCGTGGACGCCGCTGGCCTAAACTGGCAGCTGCCGAAGACCGCTGGTACTCGACCTGGTTAGCCAGGGAAGGCAAATCCCGCGCAGGTGAAACGTGAATCGCTCAGTTCTGAGTTGTCCCGGGTCGCCAACGCGCTCCGGGTTTTTCTTTGCCCGCGGCCTGTCGGCGATCCGATGAGAAGTGGGAAGGAGACCCATGGCGAGGCCGGACAAGGCAGCAGCCGTGGCGGAGCTGGCTGATCAGTTCAGCAAGTCCGCTGCCGCAGTGCTGACCGAGTACCGCGGGCTCACCGTCAAGGACCTGAAGGCGTTGCGCCGGGCCCTTGGTGAGAACGCCACCTACGCCGTGACGAAGAACACGCTGACCACGATCGCTGCCCGCCAGGCGGGCATTGAAGGGCTGGACGAGACTCTCGCCGGTCCGACGGCGATCGCGTTCATCTCCGGCGACGTTGCAACCGTTGCCAAGGGACTGCGTGACTTCGCCAAGGCGAATCCGCATCTGGTGATCAAGGCCGGAGTCATGGACGGTCGTGTCCTTGACGCCGATTCGGTCAGGAAACTGGCCGATCTCGAGTCGCGCGAGGTTCTCCTCGCCAAGCTCGCTGGCGCTATGAACGGGAACCTGGCCAAGGCTGTTGGGCTGTTCGCTGCACCGCTGTCCCAGGCCGCACGGGCCCTGGACGCCCTGAAATCCCAGAAGCAGGCCGGGGAGACCCCGGCTACCGATGCGGCACCTGCTGCTGAGGCCACCACCGACGCGGCTGACGCTGCATCCGAATGAGTTGAGAAAGGACTGACCGTTATGGCGAAGCTCACTACTGACGAGCTCCTTGACGCGTTCAAGGAAATGACCCTGATCGAGCTCTCCGAGTTCGTGAAGCTGTTCGAGGACACCTTCGGTGTCACTGCTGCCGCCCCGGTTGCGGTCGCAGCGGCCCCCGGCGCAGCTGCTGCCGAGGCCGTCGAGGAGGAAGAGGTCAGCAACGAGGTCGACGTGACCCTCGAATCCGCTGGCGACAAGAAGATCCAGGTCATCAAGGAGGTGCGCGCACTCACCAACCTGGGCCTCAAGGAGGCCAAGGACCTGGTCGAGGCAGCTCCGAAGGTTGTGCTGGAGCGGGTCACCCGCGAGGTTGCGGCCAAGGCCAAGGAGGCCCTCGAGGCCGCCGGCGCCGCGGTCAGCGTCAAGTGACCAACTGAACCAAGCCGGATGGCGGCGACCCCTTCGGGGGTCGCCGCCATCCTGTGTTCTCGGCCCCGGCGCTCCCGGGACAATTCAGAACGGCGGTGGCCCATTGGGCCACCGCCGTTCTGACTCTACTGGGGGTGGAAATGATGTTGGACTCAGTTGCCCCAGCCGTTCCTGGCCGGGAGGCGTTCGGGGATCAGGGCTTGAAGGGCCAGCTGCCCTGGCCGCCCATGGTGGTGACCGTGATGGTGGTACGACCGGCGGCTCCGCCGGCGGTCATTACGTCGTTTGCGATCACGCTGATCGGCAGCACGGCGAGGGTACCGGCAACCACGGCGGCGGCGAGGATCTTGCGAACGCTGGTCATTTCCCTTAAGGCCTCTCGTTTGACTGGCTCAATGAGTGAAAGCTAGCGGGCACTTGACTAGCTTGTCAACATTTGACAAGGTTTCGAGAGAAGAAGATCTAGGAGGTCGTGTGAACGCGTCAGCCGCGGTGCAGTTCGGCTCTCTGTTGCGAGAGGCCCGGCGGCGGCAGGGGCTCTCCCAGAACGAGTTGGGCGCCGGCAAGTACTCCGGCAGCTACATCTCCCACCTGGAGAGCGGGCGGCGTAACGCCACGCCCGAAGTGATCGAATTCCTGTCCAGGCGACTTGGTGTCTCCCCGCTCGAATGGGGGGTCTCGCCGGCCGGCGATCCGGCGCAGCTGATTGCGAGCGACACCATCGAAGACCTCCTGGTCGCTGAGCGGGCGTGGTCGGAACACGACTGGGCCGCAGCGATCAAGCACTCCTCCCAGGCTGCTGCCATCGCCCTTGCCGCCGGCGACACCGGACGGCACTGGGAATCGCTCTACGTCCTTGCCCAGGCGAAGTTCTCCTCAGGCGACTTCGTCGGTGCTGCCGAACTGGCCGAACAGCTGGCCGAGCACGAGACGGCCCGCCGGTTCAGCATCGCCCGCGCCCAGGCACTGAGCCTGGCTTCGACCTCGTTCCGGGCCTCGGACCGCCTCGGCTGGGCCGTCGCGTACGGCGCGAGGGCGGTGGAGGCCTCCTCGACCGCCCCGCCCATCATCCTCGCTGAGGCACTGATGGCCCTAGTGGGAGCCATGTCCGAGGCCGGGCACACGCTGGAGGAGAACCGTCCGGCACTGGCCCGGCTCGCCGAGCTCAGTCCCCGCCTCACCTCTGACCACTCGCGCGGCACGATCGCCTGGACCATGGGTACAGCCGCCTTCTTCGGTGGCGAGGTGGAGGAGGGCCTGCGCCAGCACAACCTGGCCAAGGAACTGCTCGATCCCCGTCGCGACCTCCGGCTGTGGCTGCGGCTCCGCAGCACTGCTGCGCGCTGGCGGCTGAACGCCGGCATCATCGCTGAGGTGGAGGACCTGATCCAGACAGCAGCCCTCGGGCTGCAGATCCTCGGCAACGCCTACGACGTCGTGGAGCTGCGCCAGGTGCAGGCCATGTTCGCCCTCCGCACCGATGATCCCGGCGAGGCGGCCAGGATCATGTCAGCTGTGCTCGACGACCCCGTCCTCGGCGGGGATTCCATGTCCAAGGGCGGCTCGGAGCTGATCCTCGGGCATGCCCTGGCAGCCCTCGGGCAGGAAGAGGCTGCCCGCAACCGGTATGTCTCCGCAGCCATCCATTACGAGGCCGAAGGCCGGCTCCGGGCAGCGGTCGACGCCTGGCGTCGGAGTGCCGGCAGAGAAGGCTTGAGCAATTTCTTGACACTGGGTTGACAGAAGCCGTCAAGTCTGATGGAGTTATCACGTCGGCGCCCCCCCTAATGCGTCGGATGAGTACACACCACTTAGGCCGGTGTTCTGCAGCATATGGAAACCCCTCCCGTGCCTGCCGCAGACACCGGCCTTGTGGCGTCCCCGTAAGGTTCCGGCGCTGTCTTGCCGCGAACGTTCCCTGGAGGCCCGCCAAGGGCTACGATCACAGAGCGACGAGGCCCGTCCAGCTACGGGGTCCTCGGTTTGCGGGCTCTGGCCTGCTGGGGTAAGCTATCGCTTTGCCCATTGCCATCGACGACCCGTGAAACTTGACGCGGGCCGTTCTGCGTGCAACGAAACCGGTAGCTACCGGGATTTTGCGGAAGGACTCCACCTTGGCCGTCTCGCGCACTGCGTCGAAGAACACCAATGTTGTCTCACCCAGCGGTCGGATCTCCTTCGCGAAGATTCACGAGCCGCTCGAGGTCCCGAACCTGCTGGATCTTCAGGTCGAATCCTTCGACTGGCTGATCGGCAACGAGACCTGGCAGGCCCGGGTAGCGGCCGCCAAAGCCGCAGGCCGTACCGACGTGAACACCAAGTCGGGCCTCGAGGAGATCTTCGAGGAGATCTCGCCGATCGAGGACCTCTCCCAGACGATGTCGCTCTCGTTCCGGGACAACCGGTTCGAAGAGGCGAAGCACACCGTCGAGGAGTGCAAGGACCAGGACTTCACCTACGCCGCGCCGCTGTTCGTGACGGCGGAGTTCATGAACAACGACACCGGCGAGATCAAGAGCCAGACGGTGTTCATGGGCGACTTCCCGCTGATGACGGACAAGGGCACGTTCATCATCAACGGCACCGAACGCGTCGTGGTCTCCCAGCTGGTCCGCTCGCCGGGCGTCTACTTCGAGCAGACCGCTGACAAGACCTCGGACAAGGACATCTTCACCTGCAAGATGATCCCGTCCCGGGGCGCCTGGCTGGAGTTCGAGATCGACAAGCGCGACATGGTCGGCGTCCGCGTCGACCGCAAGCGCAAGCAGAACGTCACCGTGCTGCTCAAGGCGCTCGGCTGGAGCAACGAGCAGATCCTCGAGGAGTTCGGCCAGTACGAGTCCATGCGGCTGACGCTGGAGAAGGACCACACCGCCAACACCGACGAGGCGCTGCTCGACCTGTACCGCAAGCTGCGCCCGGGCGAGCCGCCGACCCGTGAGGCCGCCCAGCAGATGCTGGAGAACTACTACTTCAACCCGAAGCGCTACGACCTGGCCAAGGTCGGCCGCTACAAGATCAACAAGAAGCTGGGCACCGGGCTGCCGTTCGACACCCAGGTGCTGACCATCGACGACATCGTCGCTGCGATCCGCTACATCGTCGCCCTGCACGACGGCAGCGGCGAGCTCGCCGGCCAGCCGATCGAGACCGACGACATCGACCACTTCGGCAACCGCCGGTTGCGCACCGTCGGCGAGTTGATCCAGAACCAGCTCCGGATCGGCCTCGGCCGGCTCGAGCGCACCGTCCGCGACCGGATGACGACCCAGGACATCGAGGCGATCACGCCCCAGACCCTGATCAACATCCGGCCGGTCTCGGCAGCGCTGAAGGAGTTCTTCGGTACTTCCCAGCTGTCGCAGTTCATGGACCAGACCAACCCGGTCGCCGGGTTGACCCACAAGCGGCGGCTCTCCGCCCTCGGCCCCGGCGGTCTCTCCCGCGACCGGGCCGGCATGGAGGTCCGCGACGTCCACCACAGCCACTACGGCCGGATGTGCCCGATCGAGACCCCTGAAGGCCCGAACATCGGCCTGATCGGCTCGCTGGCATCGTTCGCCCGGGTGAACCCCTACGGGTTCATCGAGACGCCGTACCGCAAGGTGGAGAACGGCTACGTCACCGAACAGATCGACTACCTCACCGCCGATGAGGAGGACCGCTACATCATCGCCCAGGCCAACGCCAAGGTGGCCGAGGGTGGCAAGTTCTCCGAGGAGCGGGTGCTGGTCCGGATCAAGCACGGCGACGTCGACACCGTCCCGCCGGAGAACGTGCAGTACATGGACGTCTCGCCGCGCCAGATGGTGTCGGTCGCCACCGCGCTGATCCCGTTCCTCGAGCATGACGACGCGTCCCGCGCCCTGATGGGTGCCAACATGCAGCGCCAGGCCGTGCCGCTGATCCGCAACGAGGCTCCGTTCGTCGGTACCGGCATGGAGTACCGCGGCGCGATCGACGCGGGCGACGTGACGGTGGCAGCGAAGGCCGGGGTCGTCACCTCGGTGAGCGCCGACATCATCGACGTCACCAACGACGACGGCACCTACACCAGCTACCGGATGTCGAAGTTCAAGCGTTCCAACCAGGCCACCTGCATCAACCAGCGCCCGCTGGTCGCAGCCGGTGCCCGGGTGGAGGTGGGCACCCCGCTCGCTGACGGCGCCTGCACCGACCAGGGCGAGATGGCCCTGGGCCGGAACCTGCTGGTCGCCTTCATGCCGTGGGAGGGTCACAACTACGAGGACGCCATCATCCTGAGCCAGCGCCTGGTGCAGGACGACATCCTCACCTCGATCCACATCGAGGAGCACGAGATCGACGCCCGCGACACCAAGCTCGGTGCCGAGGAGATCACCCGCGACATCCCGAACATCGGCGAGGACATGCTCGCCAACCTGGACGAGCGGGGCATCATCCGGATCGGTGCAGAGGTCGGCACCGGCGACATCCTGGTCGGCAAGGTCACGCCCAAGGGCGAGACCGAGCTCACCCCGGAGGAGCGCCTGCTGCGCGCCATCTTCGGCGAGAAGGCCCGCGAGGTCCGCGACACCTCGATGAAGGTCCCGCACGGCGAGACCGGAACGGTCATCGGCGTCCGCGTCTTCGACCGCGAGGAGGACGACGAACTTCCTCCGGGCGTCAACCAGATGGTCCGGGTCTACGTCGCCCAGAAGCGGAAGATCTCCAACGGTGACAAGCTCGCCGGCCGTCACGGCAACAAGGGCGTCATCTCCAAGATCCTGCCTGTGGAGGACATGCCGTTCATGGAGGACGGCACCCCGGTCGACATCGTGCTGAACCCGCTGGGCGTGCCTTCCCGGATGAACGTCGGCCAGGTGCTGGAGACCCACCTCGGGTGGGTCGCCAAGACCGGCT
>JADLEH010000234.1 GCA_020846255.1 Propionibacteriaceae bacterium | reverse complement strand
GCGAGCCACCGGTAGCCGATGGGTGTGGTGCGGGTCGCGTTGCGGTGGTTCAGGAACACGTAGGGGTTGGCGGTGTTGGGCCAGCGGCGGTTCCGGTGGTCGAGCCAGGCCGCGACGCGCTCTCGGACGGGTTCGGCGAGGGGGATGGTTCGGTTTCCGAGGTGGAGGCGGCCGTCGGCGAGGTCGGTGAGCTGGAGGTTCCGCAGTTGGCCGGCGCGGAGGCCGTGGAAGGTGGCCAGGGCGGCGAGCGCTGCCCCTGCGGGGTTCGGGCCGGTAAGGGCATGACGGATCTGTTCGGTGTTGCCGGGCATCGGGTCGTTCTGGTGGTGGCGGCCGGTGGTGATGCGGGCGATCGGGTTCAGGAACAGGACTTTGCAGGCTTTGAGCAGGGTGAGGATGGATCGCAGCCCGGCGCCCATCGTGGAGCGGGGGTTGCCGGTGGCTGGCAGCACGGCGCGGACGTCGGCGGGGGTGATGTCGCGGAGGCTGGTGTGGCCCTCGTTGGCCCACCGGGTGAGGGCGGGCATGGAGTACCGAAGGTACTGGCGGATGGTGTTCGGTTCGCGTGGCTTCCGCCTGGGCGGGGTGTCGGACCCGTTGAGCATGATGTCGAACCATCGGTTGATTTCGGCCTGCATGCCGGCGGGCAGGTCGGCGATGGTGGTGGCGACCCAGTTGTGGATGGCCGGTTCGCGGTCGTCGAGCATGATCCCGACCGCGGTGGCGACGTCGATGACGGGGATGGCGGTGAGCCCGATGGATGGCAGCTTGATGGCGTCGCTGGCGAGCAGCATCGTGCCGGGGTGGTCCTGCATGAGTTGCAGGACGTGCAGGGAGTGTTTGGTGCGGTACATGGTCGAGGCTGTCCAGCCGTGGCGGCGGGCATGGTCGGTGACGGCGGCGTCGATGAAGGCTGCCATCTTCTCGTTGGGCGGGTCGGCGATCCGGCCGGGGTCGAGGTGTCCGTTGGCGGAGGCGTGGGCCAGGTCACGTTCGGTGTCGAACAGTGTGGGCTGGGTCGGTTCGACCGGAACGAACACGAGTGGTTCTTCGACGGTGGGGGAGGTCGGGTCGCTGGGCCGCTCGATGCTGCGGACACCGTTGTGAAGGCGGGTGGGCAGCCAGGGTGTGTTGGCGAGGAACAGTTGCTGCCCGCCGGCGTTGGCTTCCTCGAGGGTGAGGCCGGGTTTGATGGAGTGCTGCCGGTCGCAAAGGACGCAGGCTTGTTCGTCGCTGAGGGGCAGGTCGGGGCGCTTGCAGAAGCGGCAGGTGCCGCGTGGGCAGCGGGCTCGCCAGCTGTGGCAGCGCCAGCACAGCCACTTGTACTTGCGGATCACGCCCCAGGCGAGGCAGTCGCGGCACTGCTCGACGTGCTGAGGTGCAGCGCGGTGGCAACGGATGCACAACCCTTGGGAGTAGTAGTCGTCTCCGGTGTCGGCGGTGCCTCCGCACCGGCCGCACGGGGGCGGTGGGAACGGGCCACCGGGCAGGCACTGGTAGCAGTAGTCGACCCGAGGCTTGGTCCAGGCCACCACATTGGAGCGACAGCCAAGGCACGGTTTCGGTTTCCACATCCCGACCTTGGTGCGTCGGGGCGCACCGCTCTCGGCCGCGTCGTTCGTGGTGCTATCGAGGAGAAGACCAGCCGTCATGCGGGCGGACGGGTGCGGTTACGGCCGAGCCGGGGCTGGATCGTCGTGGGAGCGGGGGAGGGCTGTTCGCCGGTGGCGGTCTTCGCGGCACGGCGGGCGGCGACCTTCTCGGGTTCGCGGATCAACAGTTTGGAGGGTTCGCAGTCCAGGACCGCGCAGATGATGTCGAGGTCCTCGAGCCGGATCGTGGTCGGGGTGGTGGTCCACAGCGCTGACATCTTCCCGGCAGAGATCTCCAGGCCGGCGTCGGCGAGTTTGCGGCGCATCTCGGTGGAGCGCCAGATACCGACTTCGGCGGCAGCCATGCGCAGGTTCCACTGCATTGGGTCATCCTTTCTGTGGTGGCAGGCCGAACCGGTCGGTCAGCCGCTGGTTCGCCTCGGCCCAGGCCCGTTCGATGTGGTCGTCGTGGACGTGGACGTACAGGGTGGTGGTTTGGAGCCACTCGTGGCCCAACAGCTCCTGGATCGCCTTCAGGCCGAGTCCGTGCAAGTACAGCGAGCTGGCGCAGTAGTGCCGCAGGCAGTGTGGGCTCAGCCGGCCGCTCCATTCCGGCAGCCAGCGGCTGACCGCATCGGCCAGACCCGAGCGGAGGGTGTCAGCCCCGGCCCGGCGTGGACGGCCGGTGATGTTGTCGTGGCGCTCGCTGGGAAGCAGGGGCGCGTCCGGGTCGTCCCAGTCGTCGCCGAACTGGTGACGCACATCGGTCAGCCACCAGTCCAGAACAGCGTCGACACCGTTGATCGCCGGCACGAGCCTGGTCTTGGGTCCGCGGCCGTGGGAGCCCTTTCCGTACCGGACGTGGAGCTTGCCGTGCTCGCCCAGGTCGGGGCGCCAATCGCGCAGGTCAAGCATCACGGTTTCGTTCAGACGCAGCCCGGCTCGGCGCCACAACGAGGCCGCCACGTAGTCGCGCGCCGCGGTCAGATACTTGCGCTGGTCCGGGAGGGCCTGAGCCCAGCCGGAGAACAGCCGGTCGACCTCGTCGTCGTCGGGCGGGACCCTGACAGCGCGCGACCAGGTGTTGGCCGGCCGGTTGAACTCGTCGATCGGCTGAACGACCACCACTCCGGTCAAGGCGTGCAGGTCGCCCTGGTAGCGGGCGATCATGAACTCGAAGAACCGCCCCACCGCCCCGGCACGGCGGTGGACAGTGGATTGGGTAAGACCGCGTTCGCGCCTCAGCCAGGTCAGGTACCGATCGGCGTCGGCTTCGGTCGCCTTCCACACCGGCTCGCCCAGAAACCTGGCGAACTCGATCACCGCAGCGCGTTCGTCGTCGATGTAGCCGTCGCTCAGCCCCGCACCCACCATCGCCAACGCGTGCTGGTCGACGATCTCCTGCTCGAACTCGTCAACGTCAGCCCGGGATGCCAG
>JADLEH010000233.1 GCA_020846255.1 Propionibacteriaceae bacterium | reverse complement strand
CCTGCATGATCGCATCAGCAGAATCGAACCAGGCCACACCATCAGACTTGGCCACGAACTGCTTACCCAGATTGAAGTAGTCCTCCCACGTGCTACCCAAAGCCTTCGCGACCTCGTCACGGTCGGTCGGCAGGCCCGCCTTCTTGAACAGGTCGGAGCGGTAACACACACCCTCCGGGCCGATATCAGTACCGTAGGCGACCAGCTTGCCATCAGTCGAAGTCGCAGCCTTCGTCTTCCAGTCCAGCCAACGGCCGGCCACATCATCGCCGCCCAGATCCATCAACTTGTCAGCGGTCTGCATCACATCAGGCATCCAGTCGACCTCGATAGCCTCAATGTCACTCAGGCCAGAACCGGCAGCAAGCTTGCTGAAATAGTTCTCCCGAGCCTCATTCGACGTCGCAGCCTTCTTCGGAGTGATCGTCACATTCGGGTGAGCCTTCGTGTACTCGGCATACAGGTCGTCATAGCCGAACTCGTTGAAGGTCGCGACAGTAAGAGTGACCTTCTCGTCGCTAGGTGCCGCCGAAGTGGCGGAGGGGGCCGCGGGGCTGGTTGAACACCCGGCCAGGAGAAGTGCGAAACCGGCCGCAGCGGCCGCGCCCCGCATCAGGGATGAGCGCATGTGGACTCCTTCGTCGGTGGCGGGCGCCTTGCCCGTCGATCATGCCAATGGTCTAGGTCCCGAGCAGTCATGAGAGCGCTCTTAGGCCTGCTGCCATTCAAGTATGGAAGCGCTCTCATCGTCAAGCGGCGTTGCCGGATCGTTACCGTTCTGTTGCCGCACCCGACCCCGAACTGCGATGCAGGGAGGCTTCAGGGTCGACCCCGATGGCATCGCGGGGAACGACTGGGTTGAATGGGGACGTGCCCGAGAACCTCCCAGTCGTCATCACTCGCCCGCGAAGCGGAGCGATGGTTGGTGGCGTGTGCGCCGGGCTGGCGCGGCGCTGGCAGGTCGATCCCAACCTGCTGCGGATCTCCGTCGTCGTACTCGCCTTCTTCGGCGGCCTTGGCCTCGCTGCCTACGGCGCCGGGATGCTGTTGATGCCCCGCGACGGCCAGGCCGAACTGCCCGTCCGACGTTTCCTGCCGTTCACCCGGTCGTGGTCCACCCCGGCCGTGGTGGCAGCCACCATCGGGTCCCTGGTCGTGGTGGTCGGGCTCTCGAGTTCAGGTGGCATCGGGCTGGGACCGGTGCTGGTCATCTTTGCGATCTGGTTCTTCGGGTTCCGCAACCATGGCGCCGGTGCCCGTCCGGTGCCGCCGCCTGAGCCCACCCCGTTCGAACGGGCCGCCGACGCGTGGCGCCAGCGGATGGCGGAGCAGAACACCCCCGGCTTCGAGACGGTGGCCCTCGCGGCACCGACCGAGCAACGCTGGACCCAGCCCTACACCGAACCGGCCTCCGACCTCGTCGTCCGGGACAACGAACCGCCCGCTGTCATGGCGGAGCGGCGGCGTCGCTGGCACCTCTGGTGGCTGGCGCTGACCCTGGTCGGGATCGGCGTGCTGGCTGTGACCGTCCTCGGCCTGCTCGGCTTCCACGCCGGCGCGGTGGCCTACGCCGCAGCGGTGCTGGCTGGTCTCGGCCTCACCCTGATCGCCTCCGCCCGCTCCGGGCGGCCACCGCTACTGCTCCCGGCGACGATCATCGCCGGCCTGGTGACGGCAGGCCTGATGAGCTCGGCCGCGGTGGGTCCGATCGGTGAGCTCGGGGACGTCAAGCGGGTCTACGCCACCACGACCGACCTGCCGCCGGCCGTGAACGTGTCCGCAGGCGATGTCTCCCTCGACCTGAGCCGGCTGCAGCTGGACGCCAACCGCACCCTCGACGTCCAGGTGGGCGCCGGGTCGGTCGACCTGAAGCTGCCCGCGGGCGTGACCTCGGAAGTGACCTGGAAGATGCGGGGAGGTGAGTTCGACGCCGCCGGCGGGGAGACCCACAACGGCTTCGACCTCTCCGGCTCCAAGCTGTACCCAGGGGCAGCCGACTCCCCGAAGCTGCTCATCCGGCTCGACGTGGGCTTCGGCGACGTGACGGTGCACCCATGAACCGCGATCGGGCTGCCTTCGCCGTCGGCGTCCTCGCCGTAGCCCTCGCGGGCCTTGCCCTCTGGGGCAACTACGGACATGTCGACTGGAACCTTGCCGGGGTCCTCGCCCCGGCCGGGATGGTCGTCATCGGGATCGGGATGCTCCTGCTCTCCCGAAATCGCAACTAAGTTTCAAGAAAGGAAAGTAACCATGAAGGAACCCCTAACCCGTTCCGCAACCGACAAGATCATCGCCGGCGTCTGCGGCGGGGTCGCCCGCTCGTTCGGCCTCGATGCCAGCCTCGTGCGAATCCTCGCCGTTGTGCTGTCGCTGTTCTTCGGCGTCGTCCTCGTCGTCTACGTCGCGCTCTGGCTCGTGCTCCCGCTCGAGACCGGTGGCCCGACCGGCTTCGACGAGCTGAAGAAGATGTTCAGCGGCTCCGGCACTACCCCGCCGCCGCCGTCCGACTACCGCTGACCGACAACGGGGACGGTTCCTTTTTCGTTCACCCCGAACGGAAAAGGAACCGTCCCCGCTTGCGTCGGGTGAACGGAAAAGGAACCGTCCCCGATATCGGTCATTCCCATTCGATGGTGCCGGGGGGCTTGCTGGTGACGTCCAGCACCACCCGGTTCACCTCCGGTACCTCATTCGTGATCCGGGTGCTGATCCGTTCCAGCAGGTCGTAGGGCAGCCGGCTCCAGTCGGCGGTCATCGCGTCCTCGCTGGAGACCGGACGCAGCACGACCGGGTGCCCGTAGGTGCGACCGTCGCCCTGCACCCCGACCGATCGGACGTCGGCCAGCAGCACGACCGGGAACTGCCAGATGTCGTGGTCGAGGCCGGCAGACGTGGTCTCCTCGCGGACGATCGCGTCGGCCTCCCGCAGGATCCGCAGGCGTTCGGCGTCCACTGCCCCGACGATCCGGATGCCGAGGCCGGGGCCCGGGAACGGGTGCCGGTCGACGATGTGCTCGGGCAGTCCCAGCTGGCGCCCGACCTGGCGCACCTCGTCCTTGAAGAGGGTGCGCAGCGGCTCGATGAGCTTGAACTGCAGGTCGTCGGGAAGGCCTCCGACGTTGTGGTGGCTCTTGATGTTGGCCGCACCCTCACCCCCGCCGGACTCGACGACGTCGGGGTACAGCGTGCCCTGCACCAGGTAGTCGATCGGGCCCTCGGCGTTGAGCTTGCGCGCCTCGTCCTCGAACGTCCGGATGAACTCCCTGCCGATGATCTTGCGCTTGGTCTCCGGGTCGCTCACCCCGGCCAGGGCGTTCAGGAACCGGTCCTGCTCGTTGGCAACGACCAGGGACACCCCGGTCGCGGCCACGAAGTCGGTCTCGACCCGTTCGGCCTCGCCCTTGCGGAGCAGGCCGTGGTCGACGAACACGCAGGTCAACTGGTCGCCGATCGCCGCCTGCACCAGCGCAGCGGCCACGGCGGAGTCGACGCCGCCGGACAGCGCGCACAGCACCCGGGCGTCGCCCACTTCCGCCTTGATCCGCGCGATCTGGTCATCGGCGATGTTGAAACTCGTCCAAGTGGGACGGCAGCCGGCGATGTCGATCAGGAAGTGCTCCAGCACGGCCTGGCCGTGCTCGGAGTGCAGCACCTCGGGGTGCCACTGGACGCCGGCCAGCCGCAGCTCGTCGTTCTCGAAGGCTGCGACGGTGGCCCGCGGCGACCGGGCGTTCACGGTGAAGCCCTCCGGCGCTGCGGTGACCT
>JADLEH010000232.1 GCA_020846255.1 Propionibacteriaceae bacterium | reverse complement strand
TGCTACACTTGTCGACCGATGCGAACGCGGTCGGTCCGCGTGGGGCGCTCTGGCCCCGATACCGATTCCGCGCCCGTATGCGCCCGTAGCTCAGTGGATAGAGCGCTTGCCTCCGGAGCAAGAGGTCACAGGTTCGAGTCCTGTCGGGCGTACCACCCCCTACAACCACCAAGCAAGTGGCCTTAACGGCACGTTAGACGCCTTGCCCGGCCGCAGGCGCGTAAAGGGTCCTTACGCAGTGGCGTAAAGAGCTCACCTGCGCGTGCCTGCCAGACTCTATGGGCAAGGAGCTTTGCCATGTCACGCTCGCGCCATCGGTACGTAAACCGTGAAAGGACACCGATGGACACCATTCCCCTAGATGCGTTGATCGCGCGCTTCCGCGACTACCAGGCGTCGCGGAACTTTGCCGACGGCACGCGGGAGCGCTACCGCAACTCGTTTCTCCTGTTCGACCGCTTCCTGGCGGCCGAGGGGCTGGAACCGACGAGTGCCGTGCTCACCACCGCGACGATGGAGGCGTTCGCCCGCTGGCTGCGCGACACCCCGGTCAAGCCGCACCACGGCACCACCCAGCGGGCGGAATCCGGGGTTCACGCCCACCTGCGCGACCTGCGCGCCTTCACCCGCTACCTCACCAAGGCCGGACTTCTGGACCGGGTGATCGACTACCCCATGCCCAAGATCCCCAAGCGGCTCTTCCGGGTACTGACCGACGAGGAGCTCCAGCGATTGATGCAGAGTCGGTACCTGACCGGCAATGGCGCGCTCTCCATCCGCAACCGGGCATTGATCGCCCTGATGCTGGACACCGGGCTCCGTCGCGAGGAGGTCGCCTCGCTCACGCTCGATTCGCTCAACATGGACCAGCGTCGGCTGACGGTGGTGGGCAAGGGCAACAAAGAGCGGCAGATGGTCTTTAGTCCCACGGTGCGCGACCACTTGAAGGCGTTCCTGGCCATCCGGGGCGTGGACGATGAGCCGTTGTTCCACCTGACCGCGGCCGGCATCCGCACGGTGTTTCGCCGCATCCAACAGGAGACGGGACTGGAGAAGTTCCACCCCCACCAGCTGCGCCACCAGTTCGCCACCACGATGCTGCGGGAAGGCATCAAGCTGGAGGTGATCGGCGTGATGCTCGGGCACGAAGATTACAACACCACTCGCCGTTACCTCTCGCTCGATGACTCGGACATTGCCGCGGCGCATGCCAAGGTCAGCCCGTTCGAGCGGTTGATAGCCCGCGACGCTCAGGCGACCGACATGCCACGTCGCCGCCACCGCTACTCCGCCAAACAGCCCGCGTAAGCCGCGGCGTCTGGCCAGCGATAGCCCATCCAGAAGCGCCACCGTACCGCTTCCGGATGGGCTTGCTCAATTTCTTATCTCTGAGATACTCTAGGTCTTGACGACTCAATGTTGGCGAGGATCATCGTGGCGAGGGGCGATCTACAGCGCCTGGCGTCTGGATTTGTAACGCTTTGGATCTGGATATTTGCACCCAGTTTTCTTGGGTGGGGCATTGTCGTGCGCTTCTTCGGCGGTGGCACGAACGGCTTCCACCGTGTTTGGCACTGGTTGGAAGACAAGCCAACCTATCCCGTGCTCGTCTCGCCGCTGTCCTCGGTCGCGTGGGACTGGCTCGAAAACGGTGGAGCGGTCGTGGCTTTCGTCGGCTTTACAGTGCTGGTTGCCCTGTGGAGCGCCATCCTGGCGCTGCCACCGCTGGTGATCACCGTCTGGTGGCGGCTCGCCGCCGGTCGCCTCGGTGGGTCAGCATCCCCGCCGCCCCGCCCACCTACCTCGGTCCGATCCTCGTCGTCCTCCTCTCCTTCTCCACTGTATCTGCTCACCCTGCCTCCTGCCCTGGCTTGGGCGGGCCTGCGCAAGGTCGGAGGCTGGGCCGGTAGTTCCCCCACCGTCTGGGTCAGTTTGGCGCTCTTTGTTGTCACCGGCGCCCTGGTCACCGGCTTCTTCGCCTTCATTTTTGGACTTTCCCCCTATTGGGAGCGGTACGACATCCTCGACACCGTATCCAACACGCTCTGGTACGGCTACTTGGACACCATCCACGTTCCCCACGTGTTCCAGGGGCAATGGTCGAACGCGATGCAGACCATCTACGACACGACGGAAGACACCAGACTCGACGACTGGCCCGACTACATGGGCGCCTGGTACCGCCACGCCGAGTTCCGCACCGTGGTCTGGACGACCGCCGTCCGCCACGGGTTGGCCGTGGTCGCGGCCTACCTCTCAGTACGGCTGGCGCGACGGATCGTGAAAGGAGTGTGGTAATGAGCGACCTACCGGCCCCGGTCGTCGAGGCCGGCTTGCTGTTTCAGCGGGCCTCAATCCTCGGTGATCGAGAGGCGCTGCAACGCATCATCGACTGGGGACATGAGCAAATCGATGTCGCCTACCCTGAGGATCCGATCCGTGTGCCCCTCAACCTCATCCGGCGGGCGCGGGCGCACCGCGAATGGGACAAGGTGGTGCGCACCGCCGGCAAAGACCTGCGCGGCACCATCATGAGCTCGATCGTTCGCGACCTGGAGTTCGAGATCACCCGACGCCAGGATGAGATCCGGGCCGACGACCAGGAGCGTCGACGTCGGCAGGCGGTCCTGTTCGACGCCGACGTTCGCCTCAAGGAACAGAAGCATTTCAGCGAACACCAAAGCGAGCTGCGGATCAAAGAACACGAGCGGATAAGCCAGATCAATCACCGCATCGCCCAAGAGCAAATACGGCTCGAACACGACTTGCGCCAGCAGGGCGAGGACGCGGCATCACGACGGCGGAAGGACGAACGGGACCAGCAGTTCGAGCACCAGATTACGCTGATCTTCGCTGACGCGATCAAGAATCAGCTGGGTGAGAACCCGACCCAGGCCATGATCGACGCCGCCAGCGCCGTCGGCCACAAGCTGGCGGAGATTCGGAGCAACCCGGCGTTCACCGAGGACGACAAGCACCTGCAGATTCAGATCCTGCTGCAGTCGTTGCCGCGGGTGATCGGCGGCCTGCGGCCGCGTGATGTCTAGGATCCGCCTCGGCCGCTACGCCTCGACCCGCGTCCCCTTTTCTCGACCAGTGGATGCCCTGCGCACGGCGTTCTACGTCGCCGGCTCCCCCGGCATGGGCAAATCCACCTTCCTCGGCAACCTCTGCGAGCAGTTCTGTGCCGCCGGAGACGGCATCGTGCTGCTGGATATCAAGGGCGACCTGGCCAGGGACATCGCCAGCCGCACGCTGCACCCCGAGCAGGTCATCTACGTG
>JADLEH010000231.1 GCA_020846255.1 Propionibacteriaceae bacterium | reverse complement strand
GACCTGCAGCAGCGCTACCGGGTCTCCCGCACCACGATTCGCAAGGCCGTGGAAGACCTGGTGGGCGAAGGCCAGCTGGCGATCATCCACGGCATGGGCACGCGGGTGGTGTCGCAGCGGCTCAGCCTGAATCCCGCAGTGCTGATGAGCTTCACGCAGATGATGCTGTCCCAGGGCATCGAGCCCGGACGGCAGCGCGAGTCACTTGACGTCGAGCCCGCGAACGCAGAGATCGCAGCAGCACTGGCACTACAGGCCGGCGCCCAGGTCGTCCGGTTCCATCGGGTCCGCACCGCCGACGGCGCGCCCGTCTCGCTCAACGTCTCCTACCTGCCACTGGACCTGTTCCGCGGCTACGACATCCAGCAACTCCTCGCCGGCCAGTCGCTGTACGCGCAGTTGGAGGACGTCTACAACGTCGTCGTGCACACCACCGAGGACACCTTCGGCATCGCCAAGGCCGACGCAGAGGCTGTGGCAGAGCTCGGGGTGAAGCCGGGCGAGCCGCTGCTGATCATCGCCCGCTGCGGGTTCGACAAGGCCGGCAAGCCGATCGAGTACAGCCGGATCTCGATCCGCGCCGACCGGTACCGCCACACGATCACGCTACGGAGGAAGTGATGGGTGCCATCGTCGGCCTCGGCACCCTCGCCATGGACGTCCTGGTGCAGGTGGATCGGCTCCCCGGACCGGACGGCTTCGCAGTCGTGACCGGACGGACCTTCCTCCCCGGTGGCTCCGGGACGAACGTCATCGCCCAGGCCGCACGGCTCGGTTCGGACTGCGCCTTCATCGGCAAGGTCGGCGACGACGAGCTGGGCTCCCAGATCGTGGCCTCGCTGCGCGCAGAAGGCGTCGACACCTCCGGAATGCCGGTCCTGCCGGGCGGCACGTCGCTGAGCACCACCGTTGTGGTGGACTCGTCGGGCCAGCGGTTCATCCTGCTCGACCTGGGCGACGCGTTCGCCTCCCTCACGCCCGGCGAGGTGGACACGGCATCGATCGCCGCCGCCGACGTCTTCTACACCGACCTGCTGCCGCGGGACGCAGCCCTTGCCGGCATCGAGGCGGCCCGGGCGGCCTCCGTCCCGATCGTCTTCGGGCTTGAGGTCGGGGTGGCGACCATGAACGGCCTCGGTGTCAGCACCGAGGACATCCGGTCCGTGGCCGCAGCCGCCCAGGTCTTCCTGCCCTGCCGTGAGGGCCTCGCCGACCTGGCCGGGTCGGACGACCTCGAGACCGGCCTGGACTTCCTCGCCGGACTCTGCAAGGGCACAGCCATCGTCACCCTGGGCGGAGCGGGCGCCGTGGCGCTCTCCCCCGACGGCTCCCGGCTCCAGGTGCCCGGTGTGCCGATCACAGCTGTGGACACCACCGGGGCCGGTGATGCGTTCGCCGGCGCCTTCCTCGCCTTCCGCTACGTCGACCGACTTGAGGTCGCGGACGCAATCCGCCTCGCCAACACGGTCGCCGCCGCCTCCTGCACCCGCCTGGGTGCCCGCTCCGGCCCGGACCGTGCCGGCCTCCATGCCTTCCAAATCGAGTACACAAAGGAGTAGGGATGTCCATTTCCGATCGAGCCCCTGACCAGACCAAGGCCTCGCCGGTCTCGGCCAGGAAGCTCGCCATCATGGCGATCTTCATCGCCTTGAGCGCTGTCGGATCACTCATCAAGATCCCCAGCCCGCTCGGCTCCATCGGCCTCGACTCGGCACCGGGCTTCTTTGCCGCGGTCGCCTTCGGGGGCTGGGTCGGCTTCGCTGTGATCGCCGTCGGCCACCTGCTGTCAGCCGCGATCGTCGGCTTCCCGCTGACCCTCCCGGTGCACCTCGCAGTCGCCGTCGGCATGGGCCTGTGCGCCCTCGCCTTCCGCTGGTTCGGCCGCAAGGGCCTGGTCTGGCTCGTCGTCGGCGTGATCGTCACCTCGCTGCTGAACAGCTTCGGCCTTGGCCTGATCGTGCTCCCGATCGGCGGCTGGGGCATGTACATCGCCTCGGTGCCGTCGCTGTTGATCGCAGCGGTGGTCAACCTGATCATCGCGGCAGTCGCCTACTACGCGGTCCGAAACAGCAAGCTGCTGAACTGACCGATGGAGCAATCACTGGACGTGGTCGGGGTCAGCTACCGGTACCCGAAGGCCGAAGCCGAGGTCCTGCACGACGTGGACCTCAGCTTCGGCAAGGGCAGCTTCACCGTCGTGATGGGGCAGACCGGTGCCGGCAAGTCGACGCTGTTGATGGCGCTCAACGGAGTCATCCCGCACCTCAAGGAAGGCACCCTGCAGGGCCGGGTCGTCCTCGACGGCACCGACCTGCGGGACTTCCGGGTCCAGACCATCACCGAGTACGTGGGGCTCGTGCTGCAGGACCCCGAGAGCCAGATCCTCGGCCGAACCGTTGCCGAGGATGTGGCCTTCGGGCCCCGCAACTACCTGGTGCCGCGGGCCGAGATCCTCGACCGGGTCGCCGAATGCCTTGCCCACGTCCAGCTCACCGGGTTCGAGACCCGCGAGACCTCCCAACTCTCCGGCGGGCAGAAGCAGCGCCTGGCGATCGCCGGCATCCTTGCCCTTCGACCGACGGTGATCTGCCTCGACGAGCCCACCTCGGAACTCGACCCCCAGGGACGGGCCGAGATCTACAACACCGTGGACTCGTTGCGGCGCTCGAGCGAGACCACGATCATCGCCGTCGAGCACGCCAGCAGCGACGTGGTCCATCGCGCCGACCACCTCGTCATCCTCAAGGACGGGGAGGTCAGCTGGCAGGGCTCCCCGGCCACCTTCTTCCGGGACGCGGAACTCGTCCGCGCCAACCTGGTCAAGCCGATCCCCCTTGCGGTGATGGGCGCCGAACTGGTGGCGGCCGGCCTGGTCGGCCCCGACGAGGTCCCCCTGGACGTAGCCGCCGCGGAGGAACTGGTCCGTCGCCTTCTCGGCGGACGCGAGCTGCCCCCGCCAGCGATCGCGGCAGAGCCGGCTCCGGCCACCGCCCCTGCAGGCGAGCCGATCATCGAGCTCCGCGACCTCGTGCACACCTATCCGGGCGGGTATCGAGGTCTCGCCGGGGTTGACCTGACGGTCGCCCGCGGCGAGTACGTCGCCATCGTCGGCCGCAACGGCGCCGGCAAGACCACCCTGGTCAAGCACCTGAACCGGATCCTCGACCCCACCTCCGGCAAGGTGATGGTGAACGGGCTGGACGCCGCACGGCTCGAACCCTGGGAGCTGGCCCAGCATGTCGGCTACGTGTTCCAGAACCCCGACCACCAGATCTTCAGCACGACCGTCGCCGAGGAGGTTCGCTACGGACTGAAGCTCGCCGGCCTCCAGGCCGGCGAGATCGAGGAACGCATCGACGAGGTGCTCACCGTCACCGGGCTCCAGGACGTCCGGGACGAGCACCCGTTCTCGCTCGGCAAGGGCGAACGGCAGCGCATCGCGGTCGCATCCATCCTCGCGCTGCGTCCGGCGATCCTTGTCGTCGACGAGCCAACCACGGGCCAGGACTGGGCCGGGGTGCAGGCCATGATGAGCCTGATCGACCAGCTCAACGCCAATGGCACCACCATTCTCATGGTCACCCACGACATCGACGTCGTCGCCCGGCACGCCCGGCGGGTGGTGGTCATGAACGACGGCAGGGTCACCGCCGACGGCCCGACCGCCGACGTCCTCGCCCGGCTGGAGACCCTGGCCGCCGCAGCGGTCGAGACCACCCAGACCGTTGCGCTGTCCAGACGCCTGTGGCCCGAGTCCCCGGCGCAGCTCGACGAGGTCGAACTCGGTCGTCACCTGGCCCGGGTCCTGTCGGCAGGAGGTGCCCGATGAGGCTCGAGCGGCTCGACGTGCGGATCAAGATCGCGACCTTCGTCGCCATCATGATCGCCCTGTTCATGATCACGCACCCGCTGGGGAACCTCGTTCTCCTCGCCCTCCTGCTGGCAGCGCTCCTGGCGTCCCGCACCCCGCTCAAGGGACTGTGGACGATGCTGCAACCCCTGCTGCTGGTGTTCGTCCTGATCGTCGCCGTCACCATGGTGGCGAGCAACCAGTTCACCCTCGCCGAGAACGCACAGGTGCTGTTCAGCCTGTGGGGCATGCAGGCGACCCTCGGCGGGCTGCTGGTCGGCCTGAACTTCGTGGTCCGGATCCTGCTCATGGTCGTGGCGACGTACGCCTTCACCATCAGCACCCCGATCGACGACCTGCTGATCGTGATGTCGCAGGTGCGTGCCCCCTACTGGCTGTCGATCCTGGTCACCACCGCCATCTCGTTCATCCCCACCATGGCGCACAAGAAGGACCTCATCGTGGAAGCCCAGCGCGCCCGCGGCGCCAGGGTGCGGGACAAGGGCCCGGTCGGCCAGATCGTGTCCTTCGTGCCGATCATGGTCCCCCTGATCACCAACTCGATCCTCCTGGCCGAGAACCTCGCCATCGCCATGACGAACCGCGGCTACGGAGCCACCAACTCGATGACGGCCATGCGTGACCTCAAGTTCCGCGGCTACGACGTGCTGGTGCTCACCGTCGTGACGGCGGTCCTGCTGACTGTGATCTGGCTGCGCTACGGCCTCGGATATGGAGTTGTGTGACATGACTGGAAGCACTGACAAGGCTGCCGGCGCCCTCGCCGGCCTGGCCCTCGGCGACGCGATGGGCATGCCCGGGGAGTTGTGGGTCCCCGAGCGGATCCGGGCGACCTGGGGCTGGCTCTCCGGCTTCCATCCCGCACCCGCAGGGCACCAGATCGTGGACGGCTTCATGGCCGGGCAGGTCACCGACGACACGCAGCAGGCCTACATGCTGGCCGAGACCATCCGTGACGCCGGCGGCGAGGTGCGGGCCGAGGACGTCGCCCGCGAGCTGGT
>JADLEH010000230.1 GCA_020846255.1 Propionibacteriaceae bacterium | reverse complement strand
GCCCCCGAACCAGGGGGAGCACGCCCGCGTTTCGGGAGCGAACGGGTCCGGTGGGACCCGAACGGGTCCGGTGGGACCCGAACGGGTCCGGTGGGACCCGAACGGGGTCGGGAGGGAGCCGAGCGGGTCCGGAGGGACTGCTGCGGCACGCCGCCGTCCAGCCATCGGCTTCGCCGGGTGGGCCGTAGGGTGACCGGGTGCGGTACGAGAAGGACGTCCTGAGGCCCGGCTGGCAGCGGGCGGGCAAGCCGGTGACGGTGGAGACCCCGGTCAGTGTCGGGATGGTCGTGGAGGACCCCAGCTCCGGCTTCTGCGGCGCCGTCGTGCGCTGGGAGAACGGACTGGTCGTGCTCGAGGACCGCACCGGGGCCCGCCGCAGCTTCCCCTTCGGTCCGGGCTTCTGGCTGGACGGCAAGCCGGTCAGCCTCGTCCAGCCCCGACCCGCCCCACGGGCCGCGCCGACGCACACCGCTTCCGGCTCGCGGATCGGAGCCGGTCAGCCGGCAAGGGTTGCCGCCGCCTCCCGGATCTATGTCGAGGGTCGCCACGACGCCGAACTCGTGGAGAAGATCTGGGGCGACGACCTGCGCCACGTCGGGGTCGTTGTCGAGTACCTCGGCGGGATCGACGACCTGCCGGCGATCGTCGCCGAGTTCGGGCCGGGCCCGGGACGCCGGCTCGGCGTGCTGGTCGACCACCTGGTGGCCGGCAGCAAGGAGACCCGGATCGTCACCGGCCTCGACTCCGACCACGTTCTGGTGACCGGTCACCCCTTCATCGACATCTGGCAGGCGGTGAAGCCCGAGCGGGTCGGCCTGGAACGCTGGCCCGAGATCCCGCGCGGGACCGACTGGAAGCACGGGATCAGCGCTGCGCTCGGCCGTCCCGCACGTAGCCAGGCCGACATCGCCGGCACCTGGCGGTTGATTCTCGGCCGGGTTCGCGACTGGCACGACCTGGATCCGGCCCTGCCGAGGGAGCTGGAACGCCTGATCGACTTCGTCACCGGCGGCTGATCCGGACCGACTGCAGAACGGACGACGTCCGGCGGCGCTCCGGCGGGTGGATACCCTGTCCAGCAATCCCCAGTACCGGCGACTCAGGAGCTCCGAAGTGCAGACCGACCAGGTATCGGACCTCCTCGCCGACGTTGCCGAACGACTGATCCTGCCCCGCTTCGGCGCGCTGGAGTCGGCCGACATCCAGGAGAAGAAGCCCGGCGATCTGGTCACGGTCGCCGACCGGGAGGCCGAGCTCGAGCTCGCCCGGGTGCTCCGGGAGGCCGAACCCGGTGTGCTGGTGGTCGGCGAGGAGGGGGTCTTCACCGACCCGGCCAGCCTCGAGCTGCTCGCCGGCGCAAGGCACGCCTGGGTGATCGACCCGATCGACGGCACCCGCAACTTCGCTCGTGGCCGCCCGGACTTCGCCGTGATGCTGGCCGAGGTCCGCAACGGCGAGACCGTCCGGGGTTGGATCTGGCAACCGATCCACCGCCGGCTCTACGTCGTCGAACGGGGTGCCGGCGTCACCTGCAACGGCGCGGCGGTTCCCCCGCCCGCTCCCAGCGCCCGCCCGGTGCCGCTCGGGGCCAGTTACCTTCCGGTGCCAGGGGAGGAGTGCGCCGACGTGAAGGTGATCCGGTCCTGGGGATCGTGCGGGGTGGACTATCCCAAGCTGATCGAGGGCGAGGTCGACTTCCTCTGCTACCGCTCGATGTTCCCCTGGGACCATCTCGCCGGTGGCCTGATGGTGACCGAGCTGGGTGGCCGCATCTCCACCGACGCCGGAGCCGACTACCACGCCGGAGTGATCGGACGCCGGCTGCTCTCCGCCAACAACCCCGTGCTCTGGCAGACCGCAAGGGACGCCCTGTTCGGCGACTGAGCCGGAGGCGCTGCTCGGAGCGCCGGTCGGGACTCGACGCTCCTTGTGGCCGGGTGGCAGAGTGACCCCGTAACCGTGTCCAGCTAAGGAGCAGCAACAATGGCCGAGAACGACCCGAACGAGGACCTCAAAGCCAAGATGCTCGAGGCCCTGGCCCGCAAGCAGCAGGCCTCGGAAGGCACCGTCGGCGACGGTGGCCACCACAAGGAGAAGGGCCCGGCCGAGCGGGGCCGCCAGGGTGGCGGCACCATGTTCCGCCGCAAGTCCGCCGGCGGCGGCAGCTAGCCGTCCCCCACCCCCTCTCGACGTTGCGCCACCTGGTGCACGTTGCGCCCACTGCACCGGCGCGATGGGCAGCAACTGGCGCAACGTGGGGGTAGGGGGAGTCAGGCCAGGGGTAGCTGGGTTCTGGGGACGATCCCCGCGCCGGCGAGCTGGGCGTAGGCCAACGGCAGCACCTGGCGGACGGTGGCCTCATCGAAGGGCCAGTCGCCCTCGGCGTACGCGTCCGGCAACCGGACGCCGCGGCTGATCAGGTACTCCACCTGGCCGAAGAGCCCGGAGATCTCGGCGCGCTGCCGGAAGGCCGCCATCCGGTCCATCGGAGCCCCGTGCCCGGGAACCAGGACGGTCTCCTCCGCCACCAGGCCGAGGATCCCGTCGACGGCTCCCGGCCAGTCCTTCAGGTGGCAGTCCGCGCCGAAGTCCGGTGGCCCCGCACCCTCCAGCAGGTCGCCGGTGAAGATCACTCCGGCATCGGGGACGATCGCGACCACATCGCCGTCGGTGTGCCCGCGGCCGAAGTGCACCACCTCGACCCGGCGTCCACCGGCGTCCAGGACGCGCGCCAGCGAGAACGTGTTCGTCGGGGTGGCGAGCGACTCCACAGCCACCCCCAGCCCGGACGCCGCCGTCCGGCACTCCGGCCGGCCGAGCCAGGCCGGCACGGTGTCGTGGGCGAAGCTGGGCACCCCGGCGAACCCGGCCAGGCCGAACAGGTGGTCGTAGTGCCAGTGGGTCACCAGCACGGCGACGACCGGGACACCGGCGAAGCGCTCCGCCGCCGCCCGCACGGCTGCCCCCTGGGCTGGGGCGGACCCGGTGTCGATCACCAGGGCCCCGGAGGGTCCGACCACGAGACCGATGTTCACGCCGGCCGGCTCGGCGACCGCGACGAACACCCGGTCGGCTACCGGCTGGAAATCGCCGAGGCTGAACTGCGTCATGCCCGTCAGCCTAGGGCGTGCCCGACGGGATGCCGGGCTGCTCCTC
>JADLEH010000229.1 GCA_020846255.1 Propionibacteriaceae bacterium | reverse complement strand
GCGGGTGTGTGGTTATGCTCATGCCGATTCGCTTCGCGAGGAGGCAGTGATGACGCCACAGCGGGCCAGCGTCAAGGACGTGGCCGCGGCAGCCGGGGTTTCGGTGGGGACGGTGTCCAACGTGCTCAACCGGCCCGACACTGTGGCGGCGAAGACCAGGGCCAGGGTGGAGCAGGCGATGGCCGAGCTGAACTTCCACCGCAACGCCTCCGCCCGACAGCTGCGGGCCGGGGTGTCGCGCACGGTCGGGGCGATCGTGATGGACGTCGGCAACCCGTTCTACACCGAGCTCGCCAGGGGTATCGAGGACCGGCTCGCGATCGATGACCACACCCTGATCCTGTGCTCCTCCGACGATGACCCCCGACGCGAGGCCCGGTTCCTGCGGCTGCTCGCCGAACAGGGCGTGCGGGGAGTACTCGTGACCCCGATGTCGACGACCAAGGACCGGCTCGCCGACCTGCGCCGGCTCGGCATCCCATCGGTCCTGATGGACTCCAACAGCCGCCAGCACGCTTCGGTCGGCGTTGACCACGTCTCCGGTGGAGAGCAGGCGATCCGCCACCTGCTGGAGCAAGGCCACCGCCGCATCCTGTTCCTGGCCGGCTCTCCGGAACTGCAGCAGACCCGCCATCGGCTCAGGGGCGCCGCCGAAGCCGTCCAGGCAGCCGGCCTGAACCCGTCCGACGTGCTCCGGGTGATCACACTGCCGTCGCAGACAGCCAACGACGGTCAGCAGGGCCTGATCGAGGCGCTCGAATCCGGCTGGGGACCGACAGCCGTGTTCTGCATGAACGACATCGTCGCCCTCGGCGCCATGCGCGAACTGCGCCGCCGTGGGCTCTCCGTGCCCGCCGACATGGCCGTTGTCGGCTACGACGACCTGTTCCTTGCCGCAGAGCTGATGACGCCGCTCACCTCCGTCCGCCAACCGATGCGGCAGCTCGGCTGGGCCGCTGCCGACCTGCTGCTGACGGAGACCCCGCACGAGCTGTTCAAGCCCGAGTTGATCGTCCGGGCCTCCTCGGACCACCGCCGCGCCTGACCGGGACGAATGGGGACAGCCCCCTTTCGTGCGGGCGGGCGCGAGTGAACGGAAAAGGGGACTGTCCCCGCTTGTGCGGACCGGGCGCGAAGTGAACGGAAAAGGGGTCTGTCCCCTTTTGGGCGGTCCTCGTGCCGCGGCGGGGCTCGCCAGGCCTGGCCACCTCCGGGGCTTTCGCCGATAAAGTCTGGCCTGTGACCAGCACTGAACGCTCCTGGTGGCGCGACGCCGTTGTCTACCAGATCTACCCCCGCTCCTTCGCCGACTCCAACAACGACGGCACCGGTGACGTCCGGGGCATGATCGACAAGCTCGACCACCTGACCACCCTCGGGGTCAACGCCGTCTGGATCAGCCCCTGGTATCCCTCGCCGATGGCGGACGGGGGCTACGACGTGTCGGACTACTGCGACATCGACCCGTCCTTCGGGACCCTCGCCGACGCCGACGAGTTCCTGGCCGCTGCCCACGAGCGCGGCATCCGGGTGCTGATCGACCTGGTCCCCAACCACTGCTCGATCGAGCACCCGGTCTTCCAGGCCGCGCTCGCCGCCGGACCGGGCTCGCCGGAACGGGAACTGTTCCACTTCCGGGACGGCAGCGGCCCGGACGGCTCGGTGCCGCCCAACAACTGGGGCTCCCTGTTCGGCGGCTCCGCCTGGCAGCGGGTCGTCGGCGCCGAAGGCCCCGAGCAGTACTACCTGCACATGTTCGCGCCCGAACAGCCCGACTGGAACTGGGCGAACCCGCGGGTCGCGGAGATGTTCGACGACGTCATCAGGTTCTGGTTCGACCGCGGGGTGGACGGCCTGCGGGTGGACGTGGCCGACGGCCTTGCCAAGCACCCGGACATGCCGGACACCCCCATCGACCCGGCCACCGGCCTCGGCATCGCCTACTACTACCAGGGCTCGCCGCTGTGGAACCAGCCGGAGCTGGACGCCATCCAGCGGCACTGGCGCAGCATCGCCGAGGAGTACTCCGGCCGGCACCTCGGGGAGCGCATCTTCGTCTGCGAGGCCAACGTCCGCGAACTCGACGCGCTGATGCGGTTCGTCGACGAGGGCCGCATGCACACCACCTTCAACTTCGACGCCCTGCTGTGCGAGTGGACGGCCGCGACCCTGCGCGCAGTGATCGACCGCAACCTGATCGCCCACGCCAGCGTCGGCGCCCCGACCACCTGGGTGCTCGGGAACCACGACACCACCCGGGTGGCCACCCGCTACGGCAAGCCGGAGACCGGCCGTCCGTACACCCTCGACGGCGGCGACCCGGCGTGGCGGGCCCGCTTCGGCGACTACTTCTACCCGCAGCCCACCGACATCGAACTGGGCCGGCGGCGGGCCCGCGCGGCCGCCCTGCTCGAGCTCGCACTGCCCGGTCCGGCCTACATCTACCAGGGCGAGGAACTCGGCCTGCCGGAGGTGGAGGACCTTCCGGACGAGGCCCGCCAGGACCCCAGCTTCTTCCGTACCGGCGGCCGCATCAAGGGCCGTGACGGCTGTCGCGTCCCGCTGCCCTGGTCGGGGACGACAGCCCCCTACGGCTTCGGGGTGGACGCGACCCCCTGGCTGCCCCAACCGCCGATCTGGGCCGGGCTGAGCGCCGCTGCCCAGGACACCGATCCGGATTCCACGCTGAGCCTCTACCGGCGCGCCCTGGCGATCCGGGCCGGGCACCCGGCCCTCGGCGACGGCACCCTCGCCTGGGACGAGGACCACCCGCCGGCGGTGCTCCACTTCACCCGGGAACCCGGCTTCGGGTGCCTGGTGAACCTCAGCGAGGCCCCGGTGGCGCTGCCAGCCGGCGCCGAGTTGCTGCTCTCCTCCGGGCCGCTGGACGGCGGGCTCGTGCCGCCGGACACCACCGTGTGGCTGTCGCGCTGGAGCTGAGACCGCCCGGCAGCGGGGGGAAGCCCCGCAGTGCTACCCGGGAATCCTGCGCGCTTCGGCCGCTCGGCCTATGCTCCGGGAATGGCGACTGATCCGAGCGCTTCGGGAGTCCACCGACTCCTCGCGCAGCACATGCTTGTCGACGGGCTACCGCTCGTCCTCGACCTGACGGCCTCCCGGGGGCCCTGGCTGATCGACCAGGCAACCGGCGAACGCTATCTCGACATGTTCACGTTCTTCGCTTCCTCAGCCCTCGGGATGAACCATCCCGGTCTGGCCGACGACGCGGAGTTCCGCGAGGACCTGCTGGAGGCCGCGCTCAACAAGCCCAGCAACTCCGACGTCTACACCGTGCCGATGGCCCGCTTCGTCGAGACCTTCGCCCGGGTGATGGGTGACCCGGCACTGCCCCACCTGTTCTTCATCGAGGGTGGCTCGCTTGCCGTCGAGAACGCCCTGAAGGTGGCCTTCGACTGGAAGAGCCGCTGGAACGAGGCCCATGGCATCTCCCCGGAGCTCGGCACCAAGGTGATGCACCTGACCGGCGCCTTCCACGGCCGCAGCGGCTACACCATGTCGCTGACCAACACCGACCCGAACAAGGTGGCACGGTTCCCCAAGTTCGACTGGCCCCGGATCGAATCCCCGTGGATCTCCGACGACCGCGACGTCCCGGCCTACGAGGCGCGGGCGCTGGCCCAGGCAAGGGAGGCCTTCGAGGCCAACCCGCACGACATCGCGTGCTTCATCATGGAGTCCGTTCAGGGCGAGGGTGGCGACCACCACTTCCGACCGGAGTTCTTCGCCGGCATGCAGGAGCTGTGCCACCGTTACGACGCGCTGTTCGTCGTCGACGAGGTACAGACCGGCGGCGGGCTCACCGGCAAGCCGTGGGCCTACCAGTGGAAGGGCGTCACCCCGGACATCGTTGCCTTCGGCAAGAAGCTCCAGGTGTGCGGCGTGATGGCCGGCGGCCGGGTGGACGAGGTGGCGGACAACGTCTTCCAGGTGCCCTCGCGGATCAACTCCACCTGGGGCGGCAACCTGACCGACATGGTCCGGGCACGGCGCATCCTGGAGATCATCGAAGCCGACAACCTGTTCGAGCAGGCCCAGGTCCGCGGCGCCGAGCTGCTGGCCGGCCTGGAGCAGCTGGCCGGCGCACACCCGATGCTGACCAACCCGCGCGGCCTCGGCCTGATGTGCGCCGTCACCATGCCCGACCGCGAGGTCCGCGACCGCGTCCTGAAGGTACTGCTCGACTCCGAGCACGTGATCATGCTCGGCTGCGGGCACCGCTCCCTGCGGGTCCGCCCGGCGCTCACCGTGACCAGCGAGACCATCCAGGTGGCCCTCGCCGCGCTGGAGCGGGCGGTCAGCGCAGTCGAGAACAACCGCGATCGGGACGGCGATGTTCAGTACGCATGACCTGCGCGCCGGCTTCGCGCGATCCCTCTCGGCCATGTACGGCACCGAGGTGCCCGCCTACAACACCCTGGTGGACGTCTCCACGGCCGTGAACGCTGACGTCCTTGCCGCCGATCCCGTCCGGGCCGAGCGACTCGGCCGGATCGACCGGGTCACCGCAGAGCGGCACGGCGCGATCCGGGTGGGCACGGCAGCGGAACTGCGGCAGGTGGCCCAGATCTTCGCAGCCCTCGGGATGGAACCGGTCGGCTTCTATGACCTTCGCGGCACCGAGTCCACTTCCCTGCCGATCGTCTCGACTGCGTTCCGGCCGACCACGGCACAGGCGCTGGCGATCAACCCGTTCCGGGTGTTCACCTCTGTGCTGGTCACCGATGACCGGCGCTACTTCGACGCCGGCCTGCAGGCCGAACTGGACGCGTTCCTTGCCCGGCGACAGCTGTTCACCCCGGAGGTGCTGGCCCTGGCCGAGCGGGCAGAGGCCGACGGCGGCCTGCCGGACGCAGCCGCAGCCGAGTTCCTGCGCCTGGCCACAGCCTGCTTCGAGCTCTCCCCCGAACCGGTGGACCGAGCCTGGTACGGCCGGCTCGCGGCCATCTCCGGCGTCGCAGCCGACATCGGCGGGGTGCCGACCACCCACATCAACCACCTCACGCCGCGGGTGCTCG
>JADLEH010000228.1 GCA_020846255.1 Propionibacteriaceae bacterium | reverse complement strand
CGCGATCCTCGTGCCGACCGGTAGCCGGCCGGCCAGGCCGAACCCGGCCAGGGTCGTCACGGTGTTGGCCGAGGTCAGTACCACCCAGTCCCAGTGCTCGTCGAGCGCGTGCGCCAGTTCGGCGGTGGGGAGTGGCCGGTAGCTTGTGAACGCGGCCTGGACCACGATCGCGCCCGCAGCTTCCAGCGCTGCAGCTGTGCCCTCCGGGGACCGGTCGGGCACCAGGATGCGGCGCCCGGACAGCGGTTTGAGCCTGGTCGCCCCGAGTTCGGCGAGGCTGCCGGCGCCGGCGGCCAGAAGCCGGTCGGCCACAACGGCGCCGAGTTCGGTTGCCGCGCTCCGGGTCGCCTCGGCGATCGCGCCCCGGCTGACCTGCCTTGACCCGTCCAGCGAGACGACGGTCGCCTGCAGGGTGAGCCGGTCGTCGATCAGCCTGGCGTGAGCAGCCACCGGGGCAGCACAACCGGCTTCCAGCCGGGCGAGCACAGCCCGCTCGGCGAGGGCTGCGAGCCGGGTCTCGGGGTCGTCCAGCTGTGCAAGGGCCGCGAGCAGCTCTGCGGAGGCCCCGGAGCTGCACTCGACGGCGAGGGCGCCCTGGGCCGGTGCCGGCAGGAAGGACTCGACGTCGAACAGCTCGGTGATCCGGTCGGCAAGGCCGAGCCGGCGCAACCCTGCCGCTGCCAGCACCACCGCGTCGAGGTCGGCTCCAGCACGGTTGAGCCGGGTCTCGACATTGCCCCGGATCTCGACGATGGTCAGGTCCGGCCGCAGCGCCAGCAACTGGGCGGCGCGCCGGGGCGAACCGGTGCCGACCAGGGCCCGGTGCGGCAACTCGGCGAGCCGCAGCCCGTCGCGGGCGCAGAGGGCATCCGCCGGGTCCTCGCGGCGCGGGACGGCGCCCAGGAGCAGTCCGGGAGCCGGCGCGGTCGGCAGGTCCTTGAACGAGTGCACCGCCAGGTCGCAGTCACCGGTGAGCACTGCCGAACGGACGGCGCCGACGAAGACCCCGGCCCCGCCGAGGCTGGCCAGCGGGGCGTCGCTGACGTCGCCCGTGGTGGTGATCCGAACGAGTTCGACCCGGTGGCCGAGGGCACGCAGCGAGTCCGCGACCAGGCCCGACTGGGTCCAGGCGAGGCTGGAACCGCGGGTGGCCAGCCTGAGCTTCACCGCCGGGGATCCAACCCGAGCCCGGGGACGGTGGGCGCCTCCCGGCGTGGGTTGGCGCAGCACCCGCCGAAGCAGAACTGGCCGGCCGCCGGCACCGGTGAGCCGGTCCGCAGTTCGGTTGCGATCCTGGCAGCGAGTTCGGCGACGAAGGCCGGGTGGGTGCCGACCGTCGGGGTCCGGACCAGGCGGATGCCCACTTCGGCCGCGGTTGCACTGGCCTCGGTGTCGAGGTCCCAGACCACTTCGATGTGGTCGCTGATGAAGCCGATCGGAACCAGCACCACGTCCGTGGCACCCTCGGCGGCCAGACCGCGAAGCACGTCGTTGACGTCCGGCTCCAGCCAGGGCATCGTCGGCGGGCCGCTGCGGGACTGGAAGACCAGCCGCCACTCCGGGCGGTGCCCGGTGGCTGCGGCGAGGGCGTCGGCGACCTGGTCGGCGACCCAGCGGTGCTGGGCGAGGTAGGCGTCGCCGTCCGGTCCGGCGGTGGCTGCCATCGTGTTCGGGATCGAGTGGGTGGTGAACACCAGCCGCGTGCCCGGCGCGGCCAGGTCGAGGCCGGCCGGGAGGGAGTCCAGCAGCAGTTCGCTCATGCTGGCGGCGAAGGCGGGCAGGTCGTAGAACGGCGGCAGTTTGCGGAGTTCCAGGTCCAGCCCGGTGGCCGCGAGCGCGAGGCCGAGATCCTCCCGGTACTGCCGGCAACCGGAGTAGCTGGAGTAGGCGGAGGTGGCTACCGCCAGCAGCCGCCGGTGCCCCCGGCTGGCCAGTTCACCGAGCACATCGGCGACGAACGGTGGCGAGTTCCGGTTCGCCAGCACGCTCTCCACGGCCACACCCTCGGCGCGGAGGGCATCGTCGAGAGCCGCCAGCAGGGCGCGGTTCTGGGCGTTGATCGGGCTGACCCCACCGAGCTTGTAGTAGTGCTGGCCGACCACCTTCAGCCGCTCCGGCGGGATCCCGCGGCCGGCGGTGACGCGTTCCAGGAACGGCAGCACCTCTTCGGTGGCCTCCGGACCACCGAAGCCGAGCAGCACCAGGCCGTCGTAGGCGAGCCCCGTCATCGCAGCACCCGCGTCAGGTCGTCCGGGCTGATCCGGTGCCCGGTGTAGAACGGCACCTCGAGCCGGACGTGCCGCCTTGCCTCGGAACCGCGCAGGTGACGCATCAGGTCGACCAGGTCGACCAGGTCGTCGGCCTCGAGGGCCAGCAACCACTCGTAGTCGCCGAGGGCGAAGGCCGCCACCGTGTTGGCAGCCACCCGCGGGTAGTCCCGCCCCATCAGGCCGTGCTCGGCGAGCATCTCCCGGCGTTCCGCCTCGGGCAACAGGTACCACTCGTAGGAGCGGACGAAGGGATAGACGGTCAGCCAGGTCTTCGGCTCCACGCCGAGCAGGAACGCCGGGGCGTGCTCGCGGCTGAACTCGGCCTGCCGGTGCACCCCGAACGCCGACCACGCCAGGTCGACGGTGCCACCGAAGGCCTCCCGCTGGAAGAGCCGCTCTGCCTCCTGAAGGTCCGAGGCGGACTGGCCGTGCAGCCAGACCAGGACGTCGGCCGCCGCCGGCATGCCGTGGACGTCGTAGAGCCCGCGGGTGGTCACCCCGGTGCCGGCCAGCTCGGCCACGAGCTCGCGGGTGGCATCGGCCACCTCTGCGCGGACCGGCTCCCGGCGGGTGAACACGGCGTAGCTGGTGTAGTGGATCTGCCCTGCCGGGCCGGCTTCGGTCATGCCTCGACCCTAGCCGCCGGCGCTGCCACTGCGTCCAGCGCCAGTCCGGCCTGGCGTCGTCCGTCGGCGACACAGTCCGGCAGGCCGACCCCCCGCAGCGCCGAGCCGGCCAGCCGCCAGCCGGGCAGGGCGGCGAGGCCGGCCTCCACAGCCGCAACCCGGTCGAGGTGGCCGACGGTGTACTTGGGCATCATGGCCGGCCAGCGGGCGATCCGCACCAGGCCGGGTTCGCTGGTGGCGCCGAGCACCTCACCGACGTGTCGTGTGACGGCTGCCAGCAGCTCACCGTCACCGGCAGAGGCGATCGGCCCGAGGCGCTCCGGGACGAACGCCCGGATCAGGACGGTGTCCCGCTGCGCCCGGCCCGACCACTTGGCAGAACTGACGGTGATGCCGCTGATCGGGGCCGGATCGGCCTCGAGCCAGCCGTGGGAGGTGACGGGCGTGGCGAAGGCCGCGGCCGGGTAGGCCAGCGTGACCACCGTGGAGGTGGCAAGGGGCACCTCGGCCAGCGCCGCAGCTGCACCGGGAGCCGGTTCGGCGAGGAGAGCTGCCGAGCTCTTCACCCCACCGGCGAGGACCACGGCGTCCACCGGCTCGACGGTGCCGTCGGCGAACACGGCCTCGGCCCCGGCTCCGGCCGGGCGGATCGAGGCCACCCGGCTGCCGAGGCGGAGGTCGGCGCCGGCTCCGGCCAGCTGGGCGACGAGGGCTTCGACCAGGCTGCCCAGACCGCCCCGCAACGTGCGGAACGGCGAACCCGGCCCGCGACCGGCTGCCCGTGCCTTCCGGCCCTGGGCGATGGCGGCGAGCATCAGGCTGCGGTGGGCGACCTCGTCGGCCCGCAGCGAAGGGAGCACTGCGTCCAGGCTGAGCTCGTCCACGCTGGCGCCGTAGATGCCACCGACCATCGGGTCGGCGAAGCGGCGGACGATCCCTGGGCCGAGCCGGGCGCGCAGGAAGGCCCCGATGGCCACGTCCTCGCCCGGGGTCAGCCGGCGGGGGAGGACAAGGTCGAGTCCAGCCCGCAGCTTGTCCGCCGGGGAGAGGATGCCGGTGGTGACGAAGGGACCGATCCGGTTCGGCAGCACCATGCCCATGCCGGACGGCAGCGGTCGCAGCCTGCCCCGGGACCGCAGGTGGACCACCCGGGTGCCGCTGGTGCCGATCACGTCACCGGACAACCCGAGCTCGTCGGCCAGCTTGAGGGCGGCCGGCCGGTAGCTGACGAAGGAGTCGGGCCCGTGCTCGATCAGCAGCCCGTCGGTGGTCTCGGTCTGCACCTTGCCGCCGAACCGGTCGGCTGCCTCCACCAGCAGGACCTCGGCAGGGGCACGGTCCGGGCCACCCCGGACGGCCTCCCAGGCCGCAGCCAGTCCGGTGATCCCGCCGCCGACGACCAGCAGCCTCACCGGGCGCCCTTCGGCTGATAGGGGCACAACGGGTCGGATTCCAGCACATCACCAGTCCACGCGTACGCGCGCGCTCGCGAGCCGCCGCACCAGTCGTTGTACTCGCAGGCGCCGCAACGGCCCTTGAACATCCGGGGATCGCGGAGCGAGCGCATCGTGGGGTCATCCCGGTAGAGGCTGACCAGCGACGACTCGCGGACGTTCCCGACCGCGAGCGGGAGGAAGCCGGAGGGGGTGACGTCGCCGGTGTTGGAGACGAACACGATCCCGTTGCCGTCGCGGATGCCGAAAGCCCGCGCCATCGGGTGGGCCTCGACCTCTTCCTTGCTCTTGCCGGCCCGCAGCAGCGCAGCCGCGCCGAGGCGGCGGTAGTGCATCGCCTCAGTGGTCTTCACGCGGAACGGCGAGGTGCGGCTCAACCCCTGGGCCCAGATCAGGACCCGCTCGGCCTCACCGGGAGCGAGCTCGGTCAGTTCGGTGCCGCGGCCGATCGAGATCAGGAAGAACAGGCTCCACTGCTGCAGGGTGTGTCGGGCGAGCAGTTCGTGGATGGCCGGGAGGTCCCCGGCGGTGGTTGCGGTGACCAGGGTGTTGACCTGCACCGGCAGCCCGAACTCCGCTGCCGTGTCGAGGGCCTCCAGCGTGGCATCGAACGTGCCCGGAACCATCCGGACGCCGTCGTGGCGGGCAGCGTCCGAGCCGTCGAGGGACAACGAGATCGCCTGGATCCCGATGTCCTTCATCCAGCGGATCCGCTCCCGCGTCAGCAGGGGGGTGACGGCGGGCGCGAGCGAGACCCCGATACCCCTGGACTGGGCTGCAGCGATCAACTCGGCCAGGTCGGCCCGGCGAAGCGGGTCGCCCCCGGTCATCACGACGTGCGGCAGGGCCTCGCCTGCTGCCTGGTCAGCGAAGCCGGTGATGTCGTCGAGCAGGGCGATCGCCTCGGCTGTCGTGAGTTCGCCGGGTGCCGGGTCTGGCATCGCCGTGGCCCGGCAGTGCCGGCAGGCCAGGCCGCAGGCGTTGGTCAGCTCCCAGTACACGATCATCGGTGAGCGCTGGTACGCCCAGCCGTCGGGCTTGACCGAGCCGATGCCCGCCGGATGTGCCATGTCAGTCAACCTGTCCTGCCGGAATGGAATGCACCAGCTCGACGAGCCGGGTGAGAACTGCTGGATCGGTGTCGGGCGGGACGCCGTGGCCGAGGTTGAAGACGTGGCCCGGCGCTGCCGCTCCCCGTCGGACGATGTCGCGGGTCGCCGTCTCCAGCCCGGCCCAGTCGCCGGCCAGCAGGGTCGGGTCGAGGTTGCCCTGCAGGGGGACGCGATGCCCGAGCAGCGCGCTGGCCTCGTCAAGGCCGATGTCGCTGGCCACACCGATCACGTCGGCCCCAGCCGCCAGCATGGCCGGCAGCAGGTCGCGGGTCGCTGTGCCGAAGTGCACGCGCGGCAGCCCGAGGTCGGCGACAGCTGCGAACACGGCAGTCGAGTGGGGCTGGACGGTACGGGCGTAGACCTCGGGAGAGAGCCGCCCGACCCAGGAGTCGAACAGCTGCAGCGCAGAGGCGCCGGCCTCGGCCTGGGCGCGCAGGAAGGCTGCGGTCAGGTCCGCCACCCAGGCCAGCAGCCGGTGCCAGGTTGCCGGGTCCTCTGCGAGCAGGGCCCGGGTGGCCGGGAGGTCGCGGTTCGGCCGGCCCTCGATCAGGTAGGAGGCGAGCGTGAACGGCGCGCCGGCGAAGCCGATCAGCGGCACCTGACCCAGCTGGGCCACCGCCAGCGCCACCCCGTCACGGACGGGGGCGAGGGCCGCCGGGTCGAAGCGCGGCAGCCGGTCGACATCGGCCGAGCTGCGGACCGGGGAAGCCAGGACCGGTCCAACCCCTGGCGCGATCTCCACCTCGACACCGGCCAGCCGCAGTGGGACGACGATGTCGGAGAAGAAGATGGCCGCGTCCACGTCGTGCCTGCGGACGGGCTGGCAGGTGATCTCCGCAGCCAGCTCCGGGTTCAGGCAGGAACCCAGCATCGTGGTGCCCTCACGCAGCTTGCGGTACTCCGGCAACGACCGTCCGGCCTGCCGCATGAACCACACCGGACGCCGGGAGACCGGCTCGCCACGGTACGCGGCCAGAAGCGGCGCAGTGGTCAGCACAGCCGTCACGCTTCGGCCTGGACTTCGATGCCGAACAGGGTTTGCAGGGCGTGGGAGTAGTCGGCCAGCTCGCCGCTGCGGGCGAGCTCTGCGGCCCGCAGCGAAGGAGTGTGCAGCAGCGCGTTCGACACGCGGCGCAATGACCTGGCCACCGCGGCGGCCGTGGCCGGGTCGTGGCGGCGGCTGGCCGCCTCGATCTCGCGCTCGATGAACTGGCTGACATGTGCCCGCATCGCCGTGACGGCAGGCGTGGCCGCGCGACCCTGTTCCAGGTGCAGGTAGGTGTCGACGCCGCGGGTGACCAGGTCCCGGGCCGCCAGGACGGCAGCAGCCTGCTCCGCCGGGGCGTGGGCACCGATCTCCTCAAGGTCGATCAGGTCGATCCCGAGCAGGGTTGCGGCCTCCGGGTCGACGTCGCCGGTGAGGGAGAGGTCGAGCACCGGCACCAGCGAAGGGGTGGCGGCGCGCGACTCCGCCAGCAGCCGGGCGCCGATCACGGGCCCGGCCTCGACCGGACCGCCGCTGCAGGTGACCAGCAGGTCCGTCGCACCGATGGCAGCTGCCAGCCCGGCCGGCGGCACCGGCTGCACCGGGTGGGTGGCGGCGAACCGTTCGGCGCGGCCGCTGGGGGAGTAGATGGACAGGTCGGTGCAGCCGAGCCGGTTGAGGGCTGCTGTGACCACCCGCGCGTAGCTCCCGGTGCCGACCAGCAGCACGCTGCGTCCGGCGAGCGCGAAGTGCCGGCGCTCGACCAGCTCGAGCCCGACGGTTGCGATCGAGCGTCCGGCAGCGCCGAGGCCGGTGCTGGAGCTGATCGCCTTGGCTGTGGTGAGGGCTGCGTGGAACAGGCGGGTCAGGGAGGGCCCGGCGAGGCTGCCGGCGCCGGCGAGCGCCTCGCGTACCTGGCCGATGATCTCGGCCTCGCCGATCACCATCGAGTCGAGCCCGGACGCAACCTCGAGCAGGTGCTGCACCGCAGCCTGGCCGGGGTAGATCTCGAACTGGTCGACGATGTCGCGGCTCGCCGGGGGGAGGGCTGCCGAGATGGTGGCCAGCACGGCTTCGAGGGAGCTGTGGAAGGAGTCGGACTCGAAGTAGACCTCGAAGCGGTTGCAGGTGCTCAGCACGACCCGTCCGAGCAACCTCGGATCCGCGTCGAGGGCAGTGGTGGCTTGATCGGCGACCCTGCTCAGCTCGGCCAGTTCTTCAAGGGCTACCAGGTGGTGGCTGATGCCCACGGCGGTTATCGGCACGCCCAGCATGGTAACCCAGTCTGTTCGCCACACCGTCCACCTGGTGGAATATCCATTCGCTGTGCGGCATAATCATTCCTATGACGATCAAGGTCGCGGTGGCCGGCGCCACCGGTTATGCGGGTGGTGAGCTGCTGCGGTTGCTGCTGGCCCACCCGGAGGTGGAGATCGGTGCCCTTACCGCCGGTTCGAGCGCCGGCAGCTCCCTGCTCCACCACCACCAGCATCTGGTTCCACTCGCCGACCGCACCATCCAGGAGACGACGGCTGCGAACCTCGCCGGGCACGATGTGGTCTTCCTGGCGCTGCCGCACGGCACCTCGGGAGCGATCGCCGCCGAGCTCGGCCCGGAGGTGCTGGTCGTGGACGCGGGCGCGGACCACCGCCTGGTCGACGCGGGGCAGTGGCGGCGCTTCTACGGCTCGGAGCACGCCGGCACCTGGCCCTACGGCCTGCCGGAACTGCCCGGCCAGCGGGAAGTGCTGGCGACCTCAAGGCGGATTGCTGTGCCGGGCTGCTACCCGACGTCGGTCACCCTCGCCCTGCTGCCGGCCCTGGTCGGCGGGCTGGTCACCGGCAAGGACGTGGTCGCCGTGGCGGCCAGCGGTACCTCCGGTGCCGGCAAGGCGCTGAAGCCGAACCTCCTCGGCTCGGAGGTGATGGGCTCCGCGAGCGCCTACGGCGTCGGCGGGGTCCACCGGCACGTGCCGGAGATGCTGCAGAACTTCGAGCTACTCGGCGCCGTCGCCCCGTCCCTCTCCTTCACCCCGGTGCTGGTGCCGATGGCTCGCGGCATCCTCGCAACCGTGACCGCGCCGCTGGCAGCAGAGGTGCCGCTCACAGTGGTCCGGGAGACCTATGCCGCCGCCTACGGCGTCGAACCGTTCGTGACGCTGCTACCGGAAGGGCTGTGGCCGCAGACCCAGTCGGTCACCGGCAGCAATGCCGTCCACGTCCAGGTCGCTGTGGACCCCGATGCCGGCCGGCTGGTGGCCGTGGTGGCCCTGGACAACCTGACCAAGGGCACCGCCGGCGGGGCGATCCAGTCGATGAACATCGCCCTCGGCCTGCCCGAGGGACTCGGCCTCAGCACGATCGGAGTAGCCCCATGAGTGTCACCGCCGCCAAAGGCTTCCTCGCCGCCGGTGTGATCGCCGGGTTGAAGGCATCCGGACGGCCCGACCTGGCGCTGGTGGTGAACTCGGGTCCGGAAGCCAACGCTGCGGCCGTCTTCACCAGCAACAAGTTCCAGGCGGCACCAGTGCTGTGGAGCCGGCAGGCCGTGGCCGACGGGCGCCTGGCTGCCGTCGTGCTGAACTCCGGCGGAGCCAACGCCTGCACCGGGGCAGCGGGACTGGCGGACGCGCGGCAGATGGCCGAGTGGACCGGAGCGGAGGTGGGCTGCGACACCGAGGACGTGGCGGTTTGCTCCACCGGGCTGATCGGGGTGCGGTTGCCGATGGACTCCGTGCTCACCGGAATCGAGCTCGCGGCCCAGGACCTGGCGAACACCGGGGGACCATCGGCTGCAGAGGCCATCCTCACCACCGATACCGCCGCAAAGGAGGAGGTGCACACCTCCCCGGACGGCTGGACCATCGGGGGGATGGCGAAAGGCGCCGGCATGCTGGCGCCGGCGCTGGCGACGATGCTGGTCGTGCTCACCACCGACGCGGTGGTCGGCTCGGCCCAACTCGACGACGCCCTGCGCACGGCGACCGGCTTCACCTTCGACCGCACCGATTCCGACGGCTGCATGTCCACCAACGACACCGTGTTGCTGCTGGCTTCAGGGGCTTCGGGGGTGACGCCGGATGCCGCCGAGTTCTCCGAAGCGCTCACCGGGGTCTGCGCGAGCCTCGCCCGGCAGTTGCTGGCGGACGCCGAGGGCTCGGCGCACGACATCGAGGTCCGCGTGGAGGGTGCGGCCTCCGAGGCGGACGCGCTCGCAGTTGCCCGGGCGGTGGCGCGCAGCAACCTGTTCAAGTGCGCGATCTTCGGCAACGACCCCAACTGGGGCCGGGTGCTCGCCGCGGCCGGCACGGTGACAGCCGAGTTCGACCCCGATCACGTCGACGTCGCCTTCAACGGCGTCCGGGTGTTCGTCGACGGCCAGCTGGGAGCCGATCGCTCCGGTGTGGATCTCAAGCGGGGCCGGGAGGTGCTGGTCGAGGTGAACCTGCACGCCGGCGAGGCCGCAGCGGCCATCTGGACGAATGACCTGACCTACGACTACGTCAAAGAGAACGCGGAGTACTCGACATGATCGACGCAGGGGACAAGGCGGCGATCATGATCGAAGCCCTGCCGTGGCTGGAGCGCTACGTGGGCAAGACGATGGTGATCAAGTACGGCGGCAACGCCATGATCGACGACGCGCTGAAGGCCGCCTTCGCCCAGGACATCGTCTTCCTGCGGATGGTCGGGGTGAAGCCGGTCGTCGTGCACGGCGGCGGCCCGCAGATCTCGGCGATGCTGAACCGGCTGGGAATCGCCAGCGAGTTCAGGGGTGGCCTGCGCGTCACCACGCCGGAGGCGATGGACGTGGTCCGGATGGTGCTGATGGGGCAGGTGAACCGCGAGCTGGTCGGCCTTCTCAACGCCCACGGGCCCCTGGCTGTCGGTCTGTCGGGTGAGGACGCCGGCCTGCTCACCGCAGAGCGCAAGGGCATCGAGCTGGACGGGGAGGAGGTCGACCTCGGCCTCGTCGGCGAGGTCACCGAGGTCCGTCCCGAAGCAGTGCTCGACCTGATCAACGCCGGCCGCATCCCGGTGGTGGCCACCGTCGCTCCCGACGAGGACGGCCTGGTCCACAACGTCAACGCCGACACCGCAGCCGGCGCGATCGCGGCAGCCCTTGGAGCCGAACGGCTGATCGTGCTCACCGACGTCGCCGGGCTCTACGCCGACTGGCCCAACTCCACGGAAGTGATCCGCCAGATCGGGGCAGCCGACCTGGCGGCGATGCTGCCCACGCTCGCCGCAGGGATGATCCCCAAGATGGAGGCCTGCCTCACCGCCGTCGAGGCCGGGGTGCCGAAGGCCACCGTGATCGACGGCAGGGTGCCGCACTCACTGCTGCTGGAGATCTTCACCGACGAGGGCATCGGCACGATGGTGCTCGGCGACCGGGCCCTCGAGGAGCTGGTGTCATGACGGTCGCCGCAGCCACCGGAGGCCAGGCCGAGCTCACCGCCCGGTACGGGCAAGCCCTGATGAACACCTTCGGCGCGCCGAAGCGGGTGTTCGTCCGGGGCGAGGGTGCGCATCTGTGGGACGCCGACGGCGGCCGATACCTCGACCTGCTCGCCGGACTGGCCGTCAACGCCCTCGGCCACGCCCATCCGCAGGTGCTGGGCGCGATCTCGGCCCAGCTGTCCACGCTCGGCCACGTCTCGAACTTCTTCGCCACCCCGACCCAGATCGCGCTCGCCGAGCGGCTGGCCGCCTTCGCGACGGTGAACGCGCCCGGCCTCGAGGCACGGGTCTTCTTCACCAACTCCGGCACCGAGGCCAACGAGGCCGGCTTCAAGATCACCCGGATGCCCGGCCGCAAACGGCTGATCGCCATGACCGGCGCCTTCCACGGCCGCAGCCTCGGAGCGCTCGCCCTGACCGCCAACCCGGCCTACCGGGAGCCGTTCGAACCCCTGCCCGGAGAGGTCACCTTCGTGCCCTACGGCGACGCAGCAGCCCTGGCAGCAGCGCTCGACGACACCGTCGCGGCCGTGATCCTGGAACCGATCCAGGGCGAGAACGGGGTGGTCGAACCCCCCTCGGGCTTCCTGGCGGCGGCCCGCGAACTGACGGCAGCGGTCGGCGCCCTGTTGTGGGTCGACGAGGTGCAGACCGGCATCGGCCGCTGCGGCGCCTGGCTGGCCAGCTCGGACTCCGGCGTCACGGCCGACATCGTCACCTTCGCCAAGGGCCTCGGCAACGGCTTCCCGATCGGGGCCTGCGTAGCGACCGGCCCTGCGGCCTCCCTGCTCGGCCCCGGGTCGCACGGCACCACGTTCGGCGGCAACCCGGTGGCCGCGGCTGCCGGGCTGGCCGTGATCGGCATCATCGAGCGCGACGGCCTGCTGCAGCGGGCCACCGAGGCCGGTGACCGGCTGGCCGCACAGGTGCTCGGCCTCGGTGACCCAGGGATCCGGGCCGTCCGCGGCCGGGGCCTGCTGCGCGGGGTGGTGCTGGCCGAACCGATCGCTCCGGCGGTGGCCCAGACCGCCCTCGACGCCGGCTTCGTGATCAACGCGCCCCGGCCGGACGTCCTGCGGCTGGCACCGCCGCTGATCGTGACCGACGCACAGCTCGACACGTTCGTCGCCGCCCTGCCAGCCTTGCTGGCCCAGTCGCGCCCCGAGGTTGTCGGAGGGCACCGATGACCGAGTCGAGGACGCCGGTGACCAAGAACGCCCGCCAGTCCCGCATCGCGGAGCTGATCGAGCGCGAGGCGATCCGCAGCCAGACCGAGCTGGCCGCCCGCCTGGTGGCCGACGGCATCGCCGTCTCCCAGGGCACCCTCAGCAAGGACCTGCTGGAGCTCGGCGCCGTCCGGGTGCGGACGGCCACCGGCGAGCTGGCCTACGCCCTGCTCGCGGGTGAGCACGCCCCGGGCACGCCGGCTGCCCTGGCCCGGCTGACCCGGCTCTGCGGCGAACTGCTGCTCTCCGCGGAGGGTTCGGCGAACCTGAGCGTGCTGCGCACCCCTCCGGGAGCAGCACAGTTCTTCGCCTCAGCGATCGACAAGGTCGGCTGGGAGTCAGTCCTCGGTAGCATCGCCGGCGACGACACGGTGGTCATCGTGACCCGCGACCCCAATGGCGGGGTGGCGATGGCCGAGGCCTTCCTGAACCTGCACACCAGCTGAAAGGGCATCGATGACCGATTCTGGAGATTCCGGCCGCCTCTGGGGCGGCCGGTTCGCCGGCGGCCCGGCCGAGGCGATGTTCGCCCTCAGCCGGTCGACCCAGTTCGACTGGCGCCTGGCCCGGCACGACCTGGCCGGCTCGCGGGCGCACGCCCTGGCGCTGCGTTCGGCCGGCCTGCTCACCGCGGACGAGTTCGACCGGATGACCGCAGGGCTGGCAGCCCTCGACGCCGACGTCGCAGCCGGAGCCTTCCTTCCGGCGCCGACGGACGAGGACGTGCACGGTTCCCTGGAGCGGGGCCTGATCGAGCGGGTCGGTGCCGAGCTCGGTGGCCGGCTGCGCGCCGGCCGGTCGCGGAACGACCAGATCGCCACCCTGATCCGGGCCTACCTGCGGGACGCGAACCGCACCCTGGCAGCGGACGTCAGTGCACTCGCCGCAGCCCTCGCCGGCCAGGCGGAGGCCAACCTCGGCGCGGTCATGCCCGGCCGAACCCACCTGCAGTCGGCCCAGCCGGTGCTCCTCAGCCACCACCTGCTGGCCCACGCCTGGCCCCTGGTGCGGGACCTGCAACGGCTGCGCGACCTGGACGCCAGGCTGGCCATCAGCCCCTACGGCTCCGGGGCGCTCGCCGGCACCTCGCTGGGCCTCGACCCGGAACTGGTCGCAGCGGAACTCGGGTTCGCCGGATCGGTCGCCAACAGCATCGACGGCACGGCCGCCCGTGACCTGGTGACGGAGGAGGCCTACGTCCTCGCCCAGATCGGGGTCGACCTCTCCCGCCTCGCCGAGGACGTGATCCTCTGGTGCACCCACGAGTTCGGCTTCGCGACCCTCGACGACGCGTGGTCGACCGGGTCCTCGATCATGCCCCAGAAGAAGAACCCCGACGTGGCCGAGCTCGCCCGTGGCAAGGCCGGCCGGCTGATCGGGAACCTTGCCGGGCTGCTGGCCACCTGCAAGGGCCTGCCGCTGGCCTACAACCGTGACCTCCAGGAGGACAAGGAGCCGGTCTTCGACGGGCTCGACCAGCTGGCGGTGCTGCTGCCGGCGGTCACCGGAATGGTCGCCACCCTCACCTTCAGCCACTCCCGGATGGCCGACCTGGCGCCACGCGGGTTCTCCCTCGCCACCGACGTGGCCGACTGGCTGGTCCGGAACCGGGTGCCGTTCGCCCGCGCTCACGAGGTCGCCGGCGCCTGCGTCCGGTTCTGTGAGAGGCGGGGGATCGAGCTGTCCGACCTGACCCCGGAGCAACTGGCGGGGATCTCGCCCGACCTCACCCCGGCCGTGCTCGGCGTCCTCACAGCTGCCGGCTCCGTTGCCTCCCGCAACGGCCGCGGCGGAACGGCCGCCGACCGGGTCGTCGAGCAGCTCGCCGAGTTGCGCTCGGTCCTGGCCGCGCTGCCCGGCTAGCCTGCGGCGACCGTGGCCGCTGGACATTCGGTACGGCTGACGGCCCACCGTTAGGCTCTGGAGTTGTGAATGCCGTACTCGACGAACTGACCTGGCGGGGCTTTGTCGCCCACTCCACCGACCCCGACGCCCTCGGCGCCGCCCTCGATGCCGGCCAGGTGAGCTTCTATGTCGGGTTCGACCCGACGGCTCCCAGCATCCACATGGGCAACCTCGTGCAGCTGATGCTCGTCCGGATCCTGCAGGCAGCCGGCCACAAGCCCTACCTCCTGGTTGGCGGGTCCACCGGACTGATCGGGGATCCGAAGCAGAGTTCGGAACGCAACCTGAACCCGAAGGAACTGGTCGGCGAGTGGGTGGAGCGCATCCGGGGCCAGGTGAGCCGGTTCGTGGACTTCGACGGGCCGGCCGGGGCGACCGTCGTGAACAACTACGACTGGACCTCCGAGCTCTCGACCCTGGACTTCCTCCGCGACGTCGGCAAGCACTTCAGCATCAACCGGATGCTCGATCGGGAAGTCGTGAAGGCACGCCTGGAGTCGGGGATCTCCTACACCGAGTTCTCCTACGTCCTGCTGCAGTCGCTGGACTTCCTGGAATTGTTCCGCCGGCACGGGGTGACGCTGCAGACCGGCGGCTCCGACCAGTGGGGGAACCTGACCGCCGGAGTTGACCTGATCCGCCGCTCCGAGGGGGCCAGGGTGAGCGCCCTGGCCACACCCCTGCTGACCAAGGCGGACGGGACCAAGTTCGGCAAGACCGAGTCGGGGACCGTCTGGCTGGACCCGGCCATGACGAGCCCGTACGCGTTCCACCAGTTCTTCCTCAACTCCGAGGACGCCATGGTGGAGACCTACCTGAAGATCTTCACCACGCGCCCGGCTGAGGAGATCGCCGAGCTGACCCGCCAGACCGCGGAGTCCCCGCACCTGCGGGTGGGCCAGCGTGCGCTGGCAGACGACATCACCGACCTGGTGCACTCCCCAGCGGAGCGCAGGGCGGCCACGGCGGCCGCTGCAGCGCTGTTCGGGCGGGAGGACCTGGCCGGGCTCCCGGAGGCGACGCTGCGGGCCGTGGTGTCGGAACTCGGCATTCCACCGATACGGACGGGGGAGGAGTTGCCGACGGTCGTCGAGCTGCTCGTGGCCGCTGGAGTCGTGGCCTCGAAGTCGGCCGGCCGGCGCGCCATCGAGGAGGGCGGCGCCTACCTGAACAATGCAAAGGTGACGGACCCGGACGCACGCCTGGAAGCCGTCGACCTGCTCCATGGCCGGTTCGTCGTGGTGCGTCGCGGACGCAAGACCGTCGGTGCGCTCGCGGTCGAGAACTGACGACACGCCCGGGGGTTCGGGGCGATTTGACCACCACCCGCCGACTGCGTAATGTTCATCGAGCGCTGCCGGTGACACGGACGAGACAGACAAGATCTGGAACGGACGGATCGGGGCGCCAAACCACCACTGACTAGCACGGATACGATGTGCGCTCATGCCAGAGCCCATCAAGTCCGAGCCGAGTCGCGGGTGGGGGAAGGGTCCGAAGCCCGGTTTGACACCGGGAAACGGGCCAAGTAAAGTAGCACGAGTTGCCCCAAGCGGCGGTGAAAGCCAAAGCGAGGTGCGCACCCGAAACTTGAGAACTCAACAGTGTGCTTAAAAGTCAATGCACAAACGCACTCTTCGGAGTGCAAACAAACCCCGTACCGGGGCGTGCGAAGCCTTCGGGCAGAACGCAATCCGGAACGGATTCCTTTGATTATTGATAGACCCAGCAATGGGTCCTGTCAGTGTCAAACCAATGTTGACAGCAATACGGGTCTAAAAGCCCAGCTGATAAATTTCAACGGAGAGTTTGATCCTGGCTCAGGACGAACGCTGGCGGCGTGCTTAACACATGCAAGTCGAACGGTGAAGGAGAGCTTGCTCTCCGGATCAGTGGCGAACGGGTGAGTAACACGTGAGCAACCTACCCTTGACTCTGGGATAACAGTTGGAAACAGCTGCTAATACCGGATACGACCCCAGCAGGCATCTGCCGGGGTGGAAAGCTCCGACGGTCAAGGATGGGCTCGCGGCCTATCAGCTTGTTGGTGAGGTAACGGCTCACCAAGGCGACGACGGGTAGCCGGCCTGAGAGGGCGACCGGCCACACTGGGACTGAGATACGGCCCAGACTCCTACGGGAGGCAGCAGTGGGGAATATTGCGCAATGGGCGAAAGCCTGACGCAGCAACGCCGCGTGCGGGATGACGGCCTTCGGGTTGTAAACCGCTTTCAGCAGGGACGAAGGGTTACCTTGACGGTACCTGCAGAAGAAGCACCGGCTAACTACGTGCCAGCAGCCGCGGTGATACGTAGGGTGCGAGCGTTGTCCGGAATTATTGGGCGTAAAGAGCTTGTAGGCGGTCTGTTGCGTCGGAAGTGAAAACTCAGGGCTTAACCCTGAGCCTGCTTTCGATACGGGCAGACTTGAGGGATGTAGGGGAGAACGGAATTCCTGGTGGAGCGGTGGAATGCGCAGATATCAGGAGGAACACCAGTGGCGAAGGCGGTTCTCTGGACATTTCCTGACGCTGAGAAGCGAAAGCGTGGGGAGCAAACAGGCTTAGATACCCTGGTAGTCCACGCCGTAAACGGTGGGCACTAGGTGTGGGTTCCATTCCACGGAATCCGTGCCGAAGCTAACGCATTAAGTGCCCCGCCTGGGGAGTACGGCCGCAAGGCTAAAACTCAAAGGAATTGACGGGGGCCCGCACAAGCGGCGGAGCATGCGGATTAATTCGATGCAACGCGAAGAACCTTACCTGGGTTTGACATATGCCGGAAACACCTAGAGATAGGTGCCCCGCAAGGCCGGTTTACAGGTGGTGCATGGCTGTCGTCAGCTCGTGTCGTGAGATGTTGGGTTAAGTCCCGCAACGAGCGCAACCCTCGTTCTATGTTGCCAGCGGATAATGCCGGGAACTCATAGAAGACTGCCGGGGTCAACTCGGAGGAAGGTGGGGATGACGTCAAGTCATCATGCCCCTTATGTCCAGGGCTTCACGCATGCTACAATGGCTGGTACAAAGGGCTGCAATACCGCAAGGTGGAGCGAATCCCAGAAAGCCAGTCTCAGTTCGGATTGGGGTCTGCAACTCGACCCCATGAAGTCGGAGTCGCTAGTAATCGCAGATCAGCAACGCTGCGGTGAATACGTTCCCGGGCCTTGTACACACCGCCCGTCAAGTCATGAAAGTCGGTAACACCCGAAGCCGGTGGCCTAACCCTTGTGGAGGGAGCCGTCGAAGGTGGGACCGGTAATTAGGACTAAGTCGTAACAAGGTAGCCGTACCGGAAGGTGCGGCTGGATCACCTCCTTTCTAAGGAGCCCATTGGCAGGCTTAATCAACCTGTCCAGCTCCTGGTTTCATCGCAAACGTCGATGACCGGGGCAGGCACCGAAGTGGAACATTGACCATTAAGTTGAGCCACCTGGCTCGTCAGTACAACCGTCGGTTCGCCGGCGGAGTGGAACCTCGAGGCCAGGAGCGCAACCCAAGCACACTGTTGGGTCCTGAAGGGTCGGTTGCTACGGCAACCCTCTTCTGCGGACCAGACGCCGGCCCCGCTCACGCGGTGGCAGGCCCTGGGCCCGCCCGTTTCTTGAGAACTGCACAGTGGACGCGAGCATCTTTGTAGTGAAATAACAAGCTACTAAGGGCAATCGGTGGATGCCTAGGCATCAAGAGCCGATGAAGGACGTTGTAACCTGCGATAAGCCCCGGGGAGCTGGTAAACGAGCTTCGATCCGGGGATCTCCGAATAGGGAAACCTCGAAAGAAACCGGAGTAATGTCCGGCGACCTCTACCTGAATATATAGGGTAGCTGGAGGGAACGTGGGGAAGTGAAACATCTCAGTACCCACAGGAAAAGAAAACAACCGTGATTCCGTAAGTAGTGGCGAGCGAACGCGGAAGAGGCCAAACCTAGCATGTGTGATAGCTGACAGGCGTTGCATGCTGGGTGTTGTGGGGCCGTTCAGACCGTGCTGTCAACCGGTCAGAGAGTAAGAAAAGATCAATGAAGTCGAAGGACTCTGGGAAGTTCCGGCAAAGAGGGTAACACCCCCGTAGATGTAAGTTGATCTCTCTCGAGCGTCACCCCAAGTAATGCGGAACCCCTGAAATTCCGCATGAATCTGGCGGGACCACCCGTTAAGCCTAAATACTCCTTGATGACCGATAGCGGACAAGTACCGTGAGGGAAAGGTGAAAAGTACCCCGGGAGGGGAGTGAAATAGTACCTGAAACCGATTGCCTACAATCCGTCGGAGCCTGCAAGGGTGACGGCGTGCCTTTTGAAGAATGAGCCTGCGAGTTAGTGGTATGTGGCGAGGTTAACCCGTGTGGGGAAGCCGTAGCGAAAGCAAGTCCGAATAGGGCGATTTAGTCGCATGCTCTAGACCCGAAGCGTAGTGATCTATCCATGGCCAGGGTGAAGCGACGGTAAGACGTCGTGGAGGCCCGAACCCACTTGGGTTGAAAACCGAGGGGATGAGCTGTGGATAGGGGTGAAAGGCCAATCAAACTACGTGATAGCTGGTTCTCCCCGAAATGCATATAGGTGCAGCGTCGCGTGTTTCTTACCGGAGGTAGAGCACTGGATGGACTAGGGGGCCTACAAGCTTACCGAATTCAGCCAAACTCCGAATGCCGGTAAGTTAGAGCGCGGCAGTGAGACTGTGGGGGATAAGCTTCATAGTCGAGAGGGAAACAGCCCAGATCACCAGCTAAGGCCCCTAAGAGATTGCTAAGTGGAAAAGGATGTGGAGTTGTATAGACAACCAGGAGGTTGGCTTGGAAGCAGCCACCCTTGAAAGAGTGCGTAATAGCTCACTGGTCAAATGATTCTGCGCCGACAATTTAGCGGGGCTCAAGCAATCCGCCGAAGCTGTGGCATTCACATAATAACCAGGCCTTCGTGGTCCAGGTGTGTGGATGGGTAGGGGAGCGTCGTGTGCGCTGTGAAGCGGCGGGGTGACCCAGCCGTGGAGAGCACACGAGTGAGAATGCAGGCATGAGTAGCGAATGACGGGTGAGAAACCCGTCCGCCGAATATCCAAGGGTTCCAGGGTCAAGCTAATCTGCCCTGGGTAAGTCGGGACCTAAGGCGAGGCCGACAGGCGTAGTCGATGGACAACGGGTTGATATTCCCGTACCCGCGAAACAACGACCCTGCCGAGGCGAATAATGCTAAACACGCAAGAGACTGCGGCGGACTTCGGTCCAAGTAGTCTTGAGTCTGTGACCCAATTTCGTATTAGGCAAGCTGCGGAGGGACGCAGGAAGGTAGCCCATCCCGGGCGATGGTAGTCCCGGGCTAAGTGCGTAGGGAGAGGTGTAGGCAAATCCGCACCTCACATATCCTGAGACATGACGGCGAGGAAGTCTCTGACTTCTGAAGTGGGTGATCCTATGCTGCCTAGAAAATCTTCGTGAGCGAGTTGTAAGCGGCCCGTACCCTAAACCGACACAGGTGGATAGGTAGAGAATACCAAGGCGATCGAGAGAATCATGGTGAAGGAACTCGGCAAAATACCCCCGTAACTTCGGGATAAGGGGGACCTGATGCGTTACGGCACTTGCTGCCGGAAGCGTTGAGGGTCGCAGAGACCAGGCCCAAGCGACTGTTTACTAAAAACACAGGTCCGTGCCAAGTTGAAAGACGATGTATACGGACTGACTCCTGCCCGGTGCTGGAAGGTTAAGGGGAAGTGTTAGCTTTTGCGAAGCACAGAACTTAAGCCCCAGTAAACGGCGGTGGTAACTATAACCATCCTAAGGTAGCGAAATTCCTTGTCGGGTAAGTTCCGACCTGCACGAATGGAGTAACGATTTGGGCGCTGTCTCCACCATGAACTCGGCGAAATTGCACTATGAGTAAAGATGCTCATTACGCGCAGCAGGACGGAAAGACCCCGGGACCTTTACTATAGTTTGGTATTGGTGTTCGGTACAGCTTGTGTAGGATAGGTGGGAGACTGTGAACCCGGGCCGCCAGGTCCGGGGGAGTCACCGTTGAAATACCACCCTGGCTGGTTTGGCCATCTCACCTGCACCCGTGAACCGGGTGAGGGACACT
>JADLEH010000227.1 GCA_020846255.1 Propionibacteriaceae bacterium | reverse complement strand
GCCCGACGCTGGGGCGCTGTCGGAGGTCTACGCCACGATGGTGGCGGCGCAGGCGCTGCGGGCGGGGATGCTGCCGCACGAGTTCCAGGCCAAGTTCCCGGTGCGGGTGCTGGCGGGCGGGGAGCAGGTGGGGACGCAGCAGGGCGAGCTGCAGCAGCTCAAGACGGACTCCGAGGAGTTCCGGGCTTGGTTCGGTGACAGCAAGGCGGTGGACGCGCAGGGCAAGCCGCTGGTGGTCTACCACGGAACGACAGCCGACTTCACGTCGTTTCAGCGTGGCGCTGTCAGCATCTTCCGGTACGGGGACGGCCAGGACTCTGGCGGTATCTTCTTCAGCTCTTCGCCCGATGCGGTTGGCTACTACACGGAGGGTGGCCGCGGACAGGAAGAAGGCGCTCGGACGATCCCCGTCTACTTGTCGGTGCGTAACCCGGCCGAGATCCCTGGTGGGCTGTCGATCGCGGAGCAGGCGAAGGCGCTGCGCGCAGCCCAATCGGCCGGCCATGATGGAGCGCTAATCGGATCCGACCAGTGGGTTGTCTTCCGCCCTGAGCAGATCAAGTCCGTCAACAACCGCGGCACCTTCGACCCGAACGACCCGAACATCCTGCGCCAGGAGCGCACCTACACGCCGGAGTTCCGCTCCATGCTGGTGCAGGAGATCGAGTCTCTACCCGAGAGCGAGCGCAAGGCTTCCGGCTGGAAGCAGGCGGTCACCGCGGCCGTGAACAAGGGCCGCGTGAGGGCCGAGGAAGTGAGATGGTCGGGCATCACCGATTGGCTCGACATGCAGCAGGGCAAGGTGTCGAAGGACGCGGTGCAGAAGTTCCTCGCGGTCCACGAAGTGAAAGTCGAGACGGTGCAGCTCGGCGGTCAGGGGGCCAGCATCAAAGGGCCCGGACGCTGGCGTATCTCTGGGATGGGCTTGGGTGTCTGGGATGAGACTTTCGCCACCGAAGAAGAGGCTGTGGCTGCGCAACTGGAAGCCGCGAAAGAGGTCGTCAGAGACCAAAGCCAAGTTTCCCTGCGCAAGACACGTGACGGGTGGGCGATTGTCGATCAGGACGATGACCCGGTCGAATGGTTCGACTCGGAGGAGGAAGCCCAGGCGGCCCTGGATGAACGGCAGAAGGACGAAGTGGATGCGTGGATCGAGGACTCGAGTATCCTGGAGCCGGACGACTCGGAGCCGGACGCCGTCACGAAGTTCGACGGGTACACCCTCCCCGGCGGCACGAACTACCGCGAGGTGCTGTTGACACTCCCAGGTGGGGGGTTCAAATCGCAGCACTGGGACCAGTCGAACGTTCTCGCGCACATCCGCCTCAACGACCGCGTCGACGCGGACGGCAAGCGTGTGCTGTTCGTCGAGGAGCTGCAGAGCGACTGGGCGCAGAAGGGCCGGAAGGAGGGGTTCCGCAAACTCCACGTGACTGTCGGGCCCCTGGAGGGGCTCACGGTTACGGAGTCAGACACACAGTGGTTGGTTGCCGACCCCGTGAGCGGTCGAAACGTGGAGGTCGGCAAGGGCACCATGGTGAGTGAAGAGGAGGCGCGGACCTACGCGCACAAGTACTTCGCCACGCAAGACAAGGAGCGATACCAGACACAAGAAGGGGTTTCAGCGGCACCCTTCGTCGAGAACACGAAGGGCTGGCTCAACCTCGCGCTGAAGAAGGTCTTCATGCTCGCGGTCGAAGGCGGCTACGACAAGGTTGCGTTCATCAACGGCGAGCAGAGCGCGGAGCGTTACGACCTCAGCAAGCAGATCGACAGCGTACATGCTTTCCAGAATCGCGACGGCACTTGGTCAGTAGACGCGGTTCGCGGTGGCTCCGTTGTGGTCGCAGAGAAAGGGCTCGACGCGTCTGGAGTCGAGAACCTCGTAGGCAAGGACCTCGCACAGAAGATCCTCGCGAAGTCGGGCGACCCAGACACGGGGGCCGGCGGAGAGAAGGGACATGTCTACCGCGGTGTCGATCTCAAGGTCGGCGGTGAAGGCATGAAGGCCTTCTACGACGAGATTGTCCCAAACGCGGTGAAGGACCTCGCGAAAAAGACCGGTGGCGACATTGGGCCGGTGCGCGTCCCTGTCGCAGAAGTCCCGTCAGTCGAATGGGTCGAGAAGAGGGGTCTCGGTGGAACCGTCTATCAGGCCAAAGACGAGAACGGAGACATTCTCCTCGGTGTGTTCGAAGGCCCTGACGGAGGCTGGTTCTACGGCATCCCTGATGAAGACGGCCGCTACCAGTCGTCCGACGCGTTGGAGGCTGAAGACATCTATGAGGCAGCGCAGGAGGCCCTGACAAAGCTCGACCGTCAACCGAAGGTGACCCCGTTCACAGGCCTCACCGTCACGCCCGAGATGCGTGCCGAGGTCGGCAAGGGCATGCCGCTGTTCCAGCACCGGCTGCACAGCGGCCCGCGCGGCAGCTACGACCCCTCCAGCCTGCGCCTGTTCCTGAGCCGCGAGGCCGACCCAACCACGTTCCTGCACGAGCTCGGCCACCACTACCTGACGTTCCTGGCCGACTGGGCCGCGCAGCCGAACGCGCCGGCGAGCATCGTCGAGGACATGCAGCACCTGCTGAAGTGGTGGGGCGTGGAGAGCCTGG
>JADLEH010000226.1 GCA_020846255.1 Propionibacteriaceae bacterium | reverse complement strand
TTGCTATCCCCACCTCGACTACTTCATGCCGAACGAGGAGGATGCCCTGATGCTCTCCGGGCAGAACGACCGCACGGACGCAATCCGTTGGTTCCATGACCGCGGAGTGGGCGCGACCGCCATCACGCTAGGTGCGAGCGGTGCCAGCCTCGCCAGGCGGGGACACGACGAGATCCTGGAACCCGCGCTACCGGTCGAAGTCGTGGACACAACCGGGTGCGGCGACGCGTTCAGTGCCGGATTCATCGCCGGCCTCCTCGAAGGCAAAGGAGACCGAGAAGCGCTTCGCCTGGGAGTGGCGGCCGGTTCCTGCGTGGCGACCGGCCTGGGCTCGGACGCGGGGCTGACTACCCGCGCCGCGCTGGACGACTTCATGCGAGCATTCTCCTGATGCACAACCGTGCATCACGTGTGCTAAAGTTCACCGTCCCGCCAAGAGATCGGAGTTGATGGATGGCAGAGTGGCAGGTAGGGGTCGAGAAGATCGCAGCCGGTATTCGGCTCAGGGTCTTCGACCATGTTCTTCGCAACGGCGAGGGTTACCTCAGCCAGGCGTTGTCCTCGGCAGAGATCTTCGCGATGCTCTACGGCCGGGTGCTGCAGCTCGGGCCGGTGGAAGGCCCGCTCACCCCCGACATCTTCAGGGGGGTGCCCAGTCGGCTCAACCCCGACTATGCAACGGGAGCCCGATTCAATGGCCCCCGGCACCCGGACAAGGACCGGTTCATCTTCTCGCCGGCCCACTACGCCCTCGTCCTGTACGCAGCCCTCATCGAGGTGGGCCGGCTGGACAAGGATGCTCTTGCGGCCTTCAACCAGGACGGCTCCACGGTGGAGATGATCGGCGCCGAACACTCTCCCGGGATCGAGACCACCACGGGTTCCCTTGCCCAGGCGATCAGCCAGGCCGCGGGAATCGCCCTCGGCCGGCGCATGCACGGCGAAACGGGCAACACCTGGGTGATGATGAGCGATGGCGAGTTCGAGGAGGGACAGACCTGGGAAGCGCTGGCGTTCGCGGCATTCCACAAGCTGAACCGTCTTCGGGTCATCGTCGACGCCAACGGCCAGCAGTGTGACGGCGCGGTCTCCAGCGTCGGGCTGATCGACCCGTTGGCCGACCGGGCCACAGCATTCGGTTGGGACGCTCGCGAAGTGGACGGGCACGACCTGGCAGCTCTCGACACAGCGATGAGCACCCCCAGCGAACGACCCATCCTGGTGATTGCCCGAACCAACCCCACAAACCACGTCCCGCTCTACGCCGAGCGCGCTCCCCTGCTCCACACCCTGCGGTTCAGCTCGCCCGAGGACAAGGCGCGCTTCGAACAGGCCTACAAAGAAATGGCTGCCCTCTGATGGAACTCGTGACCCGTCCCCACGTGGAGAACTTCATCAAATGGTCCAAGGACCGCCCGCAGGTCCTCGTGATGACCGCCGACCTGACCAACTCATGCGAAGTGGGGCGCTGGCGTGACACCTACCCCGATCGCTTCATCACCGCTGGGATGGCCGAGCAGAACATGCTCAGCGTGGCCGCCGGACTTGCGCGCGAGGGATTCATACCGTGGCTGCACACCTTCGCGGTCTTCCTCTACCGCCGACCCTACGACCAACTCGCCATGTCCATTGCCTACCCCAACCTTCCGGTACGACTCGTCGGCTTCCTGCCCGGCATCGTCACCCCGGGAGGCGTCACCCACCAGGCCATCGAAGATGTCGCGATCCTCAGGGCGACACCGAACATGACCATCCTCGAAACCGGTGACGCCACAGAGGTCGAGTCCGTACTCGATGTCACCGAAGAGGTGGACGGCCCCGTCTACATCCGGATGCTCCGAGGCGTCCTCCCTCGACTGTTCCCCACGGACCAGCCGATGAAACTGGGCCAATCGCGCCAACTCAGTGTTGGCGACGATCTCACCCTGGTGACAAGCGGCCTCATGACCGAGCAAGCGATGAAGGCCTGCCAAGTCCTGAAGAGCAGAGGCCTCAACGTCAATCACGTGCACGTCTCCACGCTGAAGCCCTTCGGCGACGACCTCCTGATGCAAGCGCTGGGCCAGTCGAAGAAGATCATCACGATGGAGAACCACACCATCGTTGGAGGCCTCGGTTCAGCCGTCGCGGAGTACATCGCCGATGAGGGCCTCGGCGCAAAGGTCATCCGATTGGGGCTCCGCGACACCTACGCACACGGGGCGAGCACGAAGTACCTCATGCGCGAATACGAACTCGACTCCGCAGCCCTGCTGAAGGCCGTGGAACGCGAACTCAACGTCGACCTGCACATCGACCGAGAGGAGCTCGATGCCGTGTCGCTCGAGACCCGCGACAACAAGGTGAACGCCGAGTCGCTCTAGCCCCGAGCATCAACTCGCCCGAGTCTGGGCATCGGGCCAAACCCGATGCCCAGACGTCTACCCGCCATAAACTCACAGATCTCAGCCGACTCCGCGCCGCCCTTCCGGGGCGCAGCCCGTCGGCGACGTCGGCAGCCTGGAGCCAGTTCCGCAAGCACGACTCCCCTGATCCCGCAGTCCTTGGCCATGAAGTCCTTGGCCATCCAGCTCGGCTCCTCGCACCGACCGGCAACCGCCACAACTCGCCCCGGAACTCTCGGATGAGGTTTCGGCATGCTGCGCGTCCTTCCAGCAGGGCATCCAAACCCCATCGAGAGAGGTGCCTGGACCTGAGAGCCGCCAGAAGAACGGTGCGTTTGCCCTTGTCAGAGCGCCTCATGATTTCGGCTCGGACGCCGATCGGCGCGATACCTCGATGCGAGTGAATGCAGTCGCCCTAGTCAGAGGCACCTTAAGGTGCGCGAGAGAGGAGTTGAACCTCCACGTCCTTTCGGACACACGGACCTGAACCGTGCGCGTCTGCCATTCCGCCACTCGCGCCCGACTCCCTCGGGAGCCAGCCGAAAGAGGTTAGCACAGGTGGGTCGACAGCTCCGATTCGGCTGCGGAGCCCTCCGACAAGGGCCGCCACCGTCGCCGGGATCCCTCGACGGGCTCCCTCATCCGTTGGGAGGACCGGCCCCCACCGACGGTGCACCCTCACTCCCGACTCCAGTCTGAGTGCCCACACGGGGCCGTCGCGTAGGCTGAACGTTCGGCGCTGGCTAGTCTTGAGCGCGCCAGCCAACTGGGGAAGGAGGGGGCCGTGGGGGTCTTCGACCGCGTCGAGAAGAAGCTTGAGAACGCCGTCAGCGGAGCCTTCGCGCGCGCCTTCAAGGGCGACGTACAACCGGTGGAGATCACGGCCCGCCTGCAGCGGGAGCTCGATGCCGAAGCCAAGCTCCTCACCCGGGAACGCAAGCTGGTGCCCAACGAGTTCCATGTCGGGCTGTCCCAGCACGACTACGACCGGCTGACCCCCTACAGCAAGACGCTGAACGCCGAGATCGGCCCACAGCTGCGCGACTACGCCAGCGACAAGGGCTACATCTTCAACGGCCCGATCATGATCGAGTACACCCTGGACGCCGCCCTGCCGGTCGGCCGCTTCACCGTGACGTCCGCTGCTGTCGCCGGCGTGGACGCCGCCGAGGAGGCGACGCCGAGCGAGATCCGGTCGGCGAACCTCGTGGTGGAGGTGAACGGCGTCCGGCACCCCCTCACGCCCCCCGGCCTCACCATCGGCCGGGGAACCGAGGCGGACCTGCGGATCAACGACCCCGGCATCTCGCGCCTGCACGCCCGGATCGGCGTGGTCGGCACCGGCAGCGGTCAGCAGCTCAGCATCGAGGACCTCGGCTCGACCAACGGCGTAACGGTCGACGGCCAGCGCACCCGGCACGCGACTCTTGGCCTGGGCAGCCGGATCGAGATCGGCTCAACCCGGCTGGCGATTGTCTCGCCGGTGACCGATGTCTGAGCTGGTCGTCCTCGGACTCAAACTGGGGTTCCTGGCGCTG
>JADLEH010000225.1 GCA_020846255.1 Propionibacteriaceae bacterium | reverse complement strand
TCGAACGTCGGCATGTTCGCCAGCGCGAGGATCTCGCCGGTCTTGATGTTCAGCACGATCGCCATGCCGGCCGTCGCCTTGGCTTGCCGGACCCGGTCGGCGAGGATCTGCTCCACCTGCCACTGCATGCCGGCATCCAGCGTCAGCTGGTAGTCCTGCCCGTTGGTGGCCGGGGTGAGGACGTTGTTGCCCATCGGGATCTTGCCGTTGGGCGAGTTCTCGTAGACCTCCTTGCCGGTCTTGCCGGCGAGGGTCGAGTTCAGCGCGTACTCCAGGCCGCCGGCGCCGGCCCCGGTCTCGTTGATGAAGCCGATCACGTTCGCGGCGAGGCTCCCGTTGGGCAGCACCCGGGTCGGGTTGCTCGCCGAGTAGAGCCCGACCAGGCCCGCCTCCGACATCGCGAGGGCGATCTCGCGGTAGGTGGCTGCCGGCACCTTGGCTGCGATCAGGCCGGACTGCGAACCACGCCCGGTGGCGGTCAGCCTCGGCAGGTAGTCGGCAGCAGTACCACCGATGTGGTGGACCAGCAGGTCGGCGATCCGCTGCGGTGCCGCAGCCGCCACCACCCGGTCGTTGGGGGTCATCTCGGCGTTCATGCGCCCGTTCGTCGCGATCGACTTGGCGTCGGCGAGCACCTTGACGGTGTCGGTGGTCATGGCCAGCACCTCACCGTTGCGGTCGCTGATCTCACCGCGGAAGGCTGGCAGGTCGCGGACGACGGTGATCTGCTCCGCCGCCTCCTGCGCGACGTTGGTGGCATCGATGGCCTGCACCTGCACGGCGCGGCCGGCTGCGAGGGAGAACACCACTGCCACCCCGATCAGCAGGCCGCGGACGCGGCGGACCGAGCGGGCCAGCGGCAGGCGGACCCGGCGCCGCTTGCGGTCGGGGGCGAAGAAGCGGTCGAGCGGACGGCTCATGGGCGCTCCTCCTGCTTCGCTGCCTTCGCCTTCGCCTCCGCCTCTGCCTTCGCCTCTGCCTTCGCCTTCGCCTCGGCCCTGGCCTCGGCCTTCGCCCGCGCCTCAGCCTCTGCCTTGGCCTCCGCCCTTGCCTTGGCGAGGGCCTTCGCCCTCGCCTTGCGCTCGGCCTCGGCCCGGTCGAGGGCCTGCACCTGGGCGAGGGCCTGCTCCGGGGTCAGGTAGCGCACCGCCGGCACCTCCCCGCCGAGGACGAGCCGGGCGTCGCCGAGCACAGCCCCGTCGGAGAGCCGCAGCTGGGCGCCGTAGGGATTGGGCCGCATCCCGAGGTGCTGGGCCGTCACCGAGAGGTTCTGGACCGACCGGGCAGCCGCAACGTCGGCCTGGAGCGCCGACAGCCGCACCGCGAGCACGTTGGCCTCGCGCTGCTTCTTCTGCACGCCGAAGGCCTGGTTCTGCAGGGCCGTGGTCAACACCAGGAGCGCGACCATGCCGACAGCCAGCACCACGGCCACCACCATCACGAACGGGACCGTCGACATCCGGCCGCGGGCACCGGGAACCGGACGCAGCTGGGGTCTCGGCGGCGCCTGCCTGCCGGGACGCGGGGCTAGCAGTGCGGTCATCGGGGTTCCTCCTGGTTGCGGGCGATGGCGCGCAGCCGCGCCGAGGCCGCCCTCGGGTTTGCCTGGGTCTCCGCGGCGTCCGGGCGTTCGGCACCGCGGGTGAGCAGCGCATACTTCGCCTCGTAGCCGGCTGGTACGGCCGGCACACCGGCAGGGACGTTGTCGCGGGTCGCCACAGCGAAGGCCCGCTTCACCATCCGGTCCTCACCGGAGTGGTAGGCCAGCACGGCCAGGCGCCCACCGGGGGCGAGCGCAGCGAGCGCAGCCGGGAGCACCCCGGCGAGGGACTCGAGTTCTGCGTTCACGACGATCCGCAGCGCCTGGAAGGTGCGCTTGGCCGGGTGCCCGCCGGTGTTGCGGGCAGCAGCCGGAATGGCGTCGGCGATCACGGCGACCAGCCGTGCGGAGCTGCGGAACGGCTCGACGGCCCGGGCAGCGACGATCCGGTCGGCGATCCGGTCGGCGAAGCGCTCCTCGCCGTGGATGCGCAGCGCCCGCGAGATGTCGGCGGCCGGCCAGGTGTTGATGATGGTCTCCGCAGTGAGCTCGGAGTCGGGGTCCATCCGCATGTCCAGCGGCGCGTCGGTGGCGTAGGCGAAGCCGCGCTCGCGCCGGTCGATCTGCAGCGAGGACAGCCCGAGGTCGAGACAGATCGCCTGCACGCGGCGGACCCCGGCTTCCGCCAGCACTTCCGGCAACTCGTGGTAGACGGCCCGGTAGAGCCCGATCCGGTCACCGAACCTCGCCAGCCGTTCGCCGGCCACCTCAAGGGCGGCCGGGTCCCGGTCGATACCGATCAGGCGGGCCTCCGGGCAGGCGTCCAGCACCAGGGCTGCGTGGCCACCCAGGCCGAGCGTGCCGTCGACGTACACCGAGCCGGGACGGGCGAGGGCCGGGGCCAGCAGCTCGACGATCCGGGCAGCCAGCACCGGCACGTGGGTGGCCGCCGCGTCGTCGCCAGATCCAACCATCCTCGACCCTGTCTGCTCGGCGTCCGATTCGTGCGCCGTGGTTCCAAGCCGCGTGCCGCCGGTACCTGGCACCGGGGAAGGTGAGCCAGGGAGCCGACGACGCGGATTGGAGCCGCAACGCACGATTCGCTGCGTTCGGTGGATCACCCCACCGCAGGTGCTCCTTCGTCCAAGGCCGCGAAGGCCTCCTCCTGCGCTGCCGAGTACTCCGCCCAGGTCGTCGCGTCCCACACCTCGAGGCGGTTGAACGCCCCGATCACAACGATCTCCTTCGACAGGCCCGCGTAGGCCCGCAGCGGTACCGGGACGGTCACCCGTCCCTGGCTGTCCGGCAGTTCGTCCGAGGCGCCCGAGGCCACCATTCGCTGGTAGTCCCGCACCCCGCGGACCGTGGAGGGCCCGGTCGCAGCGTTGGCGACCTCAGCCAGGAAGGCTGCGGTCGGCCAGATCGCCAGGCAGCGGTCCTGCTGCCGGGTGATGACCAGGCCGGCCTCCAACTGATCGCGGAACTTCGCGGGCAGAAAGAACCGGCCTTTGTCGTCGAGCTTGGGGGTGTAGGTGCCCAGAAACATGGGTCCTTCCCCTTTCGCTCTCCTCCACTTGGCGCCACCATACTCCACTTCCCTCCACTGAACAGCCTTTTCTCCTCCCTTTTCCGCCACCACGGCCAGGCTTCATCTGGGCGCCCTACCAGCGGCCACATATGGTGGAGCGGCGGAGGGAGACAGCGTGGATCTCGAACGGGAGCGGGAGCTCGCCGATGTACTTGGGGTTGCCCAGGCGGTGCGGCAGGCTGTCGGCCAGGTGATCGAAGGCAAGCCGGAGGCGGTGGACCTCGTCATCACCGCCCTGCTCGCCGAGGGCCACCTGCTGATCGAGGACGTGCCGGGGGTCGGCAAGACGATGCTGGCCAAGACGCTGGCCAAGGCCATCGACTGCACCGCGCGCCGCGTCCAGTTCACCCCGGACCTCCTGCCGAGCGACATCACCGGCGTGTCGGTCTACAGCCAGGCGACCGGCGAGTTCGAGTTCAAGCCGGGCGGGGTGTTCGCGAACCTGGTCATCGGCGACGAGATCAACCGCGCCTCCCCCAAGACCCAGTCGGCACTGCTCGAGGCGATGGAGGAACGCCGGGTCAGCGTCGACGGCACCACCCACCCCCTGCCCCGGCCGTTCATGGTGATCGCCACCCAGAACCCGATCGAGATGGAGGGCACCTACCCGCTGCCGGAGGCCCAGCGGGACCGGTTCCTGATGCGGATCTCGATGGGCTACCCGAGCGCCGAGTCCGAGGTCGCCATGCTCGAGCACCACGGCGAGGTCGACCCGATCGACCCGCTGCAGCCCGTGACGGACGCCGCTGCTGTGATGGCCTGCGTGGGTACCGTGAGAAGGGTGTTCGTGCACCCATCGGTCAAGGACTACCTGGTGGCGATCCTCCACCGCACCCGGACCCGCCCGGAGATCCGGCTCGGCGCCTCCCCAAGGGCCGGGCTGCAACTGATGCGGGCAGCCAAGGCCAGGGCAGCCATGGCCGGTCGCGGCTACGTGATCCCCGACGACATCTCCGGACTGGCAGTGCCGGCGCTCGCCCACCGGATCCTGCTGAACACCCACGCCCAGCTCGCCGGCCGGGAAGCCGTCGACCTGCTGGAGGCGGCCGTTCGGGAGGTACCCGTCCCTACCGGACGCCGTTGAGATGAGGGCCGGGAACGGGCTCACCGCTCGCGGCTGGACGATCCTCGGCACCGGGATCGCCTGGTGCCTGGTGGCGGCGTTCGTCGGCCAGCGCGACCTGTGGTGGCCCGGCCTTTTCCTCGTCCTGCTGCCGCTGGCCAGCCTGCTGCTCCTGCTGCCCGGCTCCGGCCGGCTCGGGGTGCGGCGCCGGCTGAACCCGCCGCGGGTGAGCGCAGGGCAACCGGTGCAGGTCGACCTGTTGCTCGACCCGCACGCCCTGACCATCGGCGGCCAGACCAGGGCGCGGGACCGCCTCGTCCCCGCGCTCGGTGAAGCCAGCTGGCACGACGCACCGACTCGCCTCGGGTTGTGGCAGCAGCAGTTCACCTACGAACTCCTGCCCGGCTGGCGCGGCCGCCACCAGGTCGGGCCGGCCGAACGGAGCCTCGCCGACGGGCTCGGGCTCGCCGTGGTGAAGACGGTCATCCCTGGCACGACCGAACTCCTGGTCACCCCGCGGGTGGAGCCCCTGACGAACCTGCGGGGCGCGTCCGGGCTGGGGGTCAGCGCCGACACCACCCTGCTGCGCACCGGCATGGGCAGCGCCGACGACGCCCTGATCCGGGAGTACCGGCACGGCGACGACGTCCGGCGCATCCACTGGCGCTCCACAGCACGCACCGGCGACCTGATGGTGCGCCGGGAGGAACGCTCCTGGGACCCCAGCGCAACCGTCCTGATCGACAACCGGGCCTCCGCCTACTCCAGGCGCACCCCGGACGAGCGCCTGGAGTGGGCCGTCTCGGCTGCTGCGTCCATCTCGATCCACCTGCTGGCCAACGGCTTCGACCTGAACCTGGTCGAGGCCGACGGCACCATCCTCAGCCCGCACCGGGCGGTCTCCGGACGCGAGGCCCTGGTGCTGGAGCAACTGGCCGACCTCGCCCTCCAGTCAGTGCCGACGCTCGGGCCTGCCTTGGCGGCTGCGTCCTCCGGTGCCGAGGGCCAGTTGCTGATCGCCATCCTCGGCCGGGTGGACGCTGCCGACTCCGCAGCCCTGGCGCGGGCCCGACGACACGGCCGGGCATGCTGGGCCGTGATGGTCGGCGCCAACCCTGCGCTCGCCGCTGCCGGCGCCGAGCTGGTGCGGGCCGCCGGCTGGCGGTGCTCGATCGGCGGGCCGGGCCTGCCGATCGCTTCAG
>JADLEH010000224.1 GCA_020846255.1 Propionibacteriaceae bacterium | reverse complement strand
TCCAGGTCTGGGGCCGCTCAACCGTCCGCGCGATCGGGCTCCTCGTGCTGCAGGGCATCGCGCTGGCCGGGCTGGTGCTGACCGTCGGCCTGCACGCCGGGGAAGCCAGCGCCCCGCTCGTCGCCGGACTGCTGCTCGTCGTCAAGGCCGTCGTCATGCCGTGGGCTATGCTGCGCTCGGCCCGACTGATCGGGGTGACCAGGGAGCACTCGGCCCGGGTGAATCCGGCCGTCGAGCTGATCGGGGCGGCGGCGCTCACCCTGCTGGCGTACGCGGTGAGCGGACCCATCCTCGGCGATCGCACCGACGTCGCGTCCCAGGCCGTCCCGGTGGGGGTGTCGCTGGTGCTGCTCGGGTTCTGGCAACTGCTGGTTCGCGGCTCGGCGATCACCCAGCTGGTCGGCTTCCTGATGCTCGACAACGGCATCGCCACCATCTCGTTCCTCACCTCCGGCGGGCTGCCGTTCGTCGTCGAGCTCGGGGCCACCCTCGATGTGCTGCTGGTCGTCCTGATCCTCGGGGTGCTGGTGGTACGGATGCAGGCTGAGCAGGGCCACATCGACATCTCCGAACTGAGGGAGTTGCACGACTGATGGCAGCACTGATCTGGATTCCCCTCATCCTGCCGATGGTGCTGGCAGCAGTGAGCATCGTGGCCCGCCGCCGCGCCTGGACGCTGTGGCTCCCGGTGAGCGCGGCGGTGGTCCTGCTCGGCGTGGGTATCGCTGTGATCCTCGCCGTCAGTTCCGCGGGCCCGCTGACCACTGCCGGCGGCCTCCTGCGGGTGGACGCCCTCAGCGCCTGGATGCTCACCGTGGTCGGGGCCGTGGCCGTGGTGGCGCTCTGGGGCGGGATCCCGCACCGCACCGATCGCAGTCGAAACATCGGCTCCTTCGCCAGCCTGCTCTGCCTGTTCCTGGCGGCGATGAGCCTCGCCGTGGTCGCCGACAACCTCGGCCTGATGTGGGTGGCGATCGAACTGACCACCATCACCACTGCCTTCCTGGTCGGTTCCCGCGGCGGTAGCGGGGCCCTCGAGGCAGCCTGGAAGTACGTGGTGCTCGGCTCGGTCGGGGTCGCGATCGCCTTCCTCGGCCTCATCCTGCTCTCCGCAGCCAGCCGCGGCTTCGGCGAACCGTCGCTCTCCTGGGTCGTCCTGATGGCCCAGGCCGGGGGCATGGACCCGGCACTCACCCGGGCCGGGGCAGCCCTTGCCGTGCTCGGCTTCGCCACCAAGGCCGGGCTCGCGCCGACCCACTCCTGGCTGCCGGACGCCCACAGCCAGGCGCCGGCGACGGTGAGCGGCCTGATGTCCGGCGTGCTGCTCTCGGTGGCGTTCTACGCCATCCTGCGGGTGCAGGCGATCACGGATGCTGCGCTGGGTCCCGAGTTGATGCGGTTCCTGCTCACCACCGCCGGGCTGCTCTCCCTCGTGGTGACGGCCGGGCTGGTGATCACCCAGAAGGACTTCAAGCGGCTGCTGGCCTACAGCAGCATCGAGCACATGGGACTGCTGGCCCTCGGGGCAGCAGCCGGCGGGCCGCTGGCGCTCGCCGCGGTACTGCTGCACATGCTGGGACACGGGCTGATCAAGTCGTCGATGTTCGTGCTCGCCGGACGGATCCTCGGCTACACCGGGAGCCACGACATCGCCGACGTGCGCAACCTGCTGCGGCGGCGTCCCGACCTCGGCGCGCCGTTCCTGCTCGGCGCCGCTGCCCTCCTCGGCTTCCCGCCGTTCGTCACGTTCTTCACCGAGGTCGCCATCATCGTCGCCGGCTTCCAGCGGGGGCTCGGCTGGCAGATGGTGGTTGCCTGCGCCCTGCTGCTGCTGGTGTTCGCCGGGATCGCCCGCAACGCGCTGGCCATGACGGTCGGCACCGAACCGGACCCGGACGCTGCCCGCACCTCCCATGCCCCGCCCGACCAGCCGGCCCGGTTCCGGCAGGTCCCGATCGGCATCGCCCTCGGCGTGAGCGCGGTCATCGGCTTCGCTGCCTGGCCGCTGGCCGCCCCGCTTCTCGATGCCGTCGTCGCCCTCGGAGGTGCCGGATGAGCCGCAGCAACCCCCCCGAACTCATCCGGGTCACCCGTGAGCAGCTCGTCGAAGCGGTCGCGACCCAGCTGGGCCGTGGCTTCCGGCTGGCCCTGGTCGCCGCCCACCAGGACGGCCCCGCCGGGCCGGATGCCGTCTTCCGGGTCGTCCATGTGCTCCTCGGCCCGGCCGGAGAGCGGGTCGAGGTGGTCGTGGAGATCCCGCAGTCCGAGGCCTGGTTGCCGACCCTTGCCGGCATCTCCTACCCGGCCGGCCGGTTCGAGCGGGAGGTGCGTGACCTGTTCGGCATCGTCCCCCGCGACCACCCGCAGCCGTACCGGCTGGTGCGCCACGGTCACTGGCCGACCAGCTACCACCCGATGCTCGCGGAGGCCGACCCGAACCCGGACTTCGGCTCCAACGCCGGGTTCCCGTTCGCGGAGGTCACCGGCAAGGGGGTCTACGAGATCCCGGTCGGGCCCGTCCACGCCGGGCTGATCGAGCCCGGCCACTTCCGGTTCTCCGTCGTCGGGGAGACCATCGTGCGGATGTACCAGCGGCTCTACTTCGTCCATCGCGGCGTCGAGAAGCTCTTCGCCGGGCGACCGGTTGCGGACGGGATCGCGCTGGCCGAACGGATCAGCGGCGACACCGCCGTCGGCCACAGCCTCGCCTACGTGATGGCGGTCGAGGACGCCCTCGGCATCGACGTGCCCGAACGGGACCGGCTGACCCGCGCGCTGCTGCTCGAGTTCGAGCGGCTCTACAACCACATCAACGACATCGGTGCGATCGTGAACGACGCGGGCTTCGGCATCGTCAACCAGCACGCCGGACGCCTGCGGGAGAAGCTGTTGCGCCACAACGCCCGGCTCACCGGGCACCGGCTGCTGCGCGGCGCCATCCGGATCGGCGGCGCCGACCTGCTGGCGGCACCCGACCTGGAGCTGGTGGCGGACGTCGCCGGGGAGGCGGCGGAACTGGCCCGGCTGGCCACCGACCACCCGATGGTCGCCAACCGGCTCAACACCACGGCCGTCCTGCTGCCGGAACCGGCCCGGACGATGGGCGTGCTCGGTTATGTCGCCCGCGCGTCCGGGGTTGCCGTGGACGCAAGGGCCGACCAGCCGTTCGTCGACCTCGGCGAGGGCTTCCAGGTCGTGACCGCGGAGACCGGCGACGTCCGGGCCAGGTTCGACGTCCGGGTCAAGGAGATCGCGGTCTCGGCGCGCCTGGTGGCCGACCTGACCGCCCGGATCGAGGGCCTGGAGCCGGTCGTTGCGCCGGTGCCCTCGGCCGGCGGCGGGGCCGGTCTCGGTGTGGTCGAGGCCTGGCGGGGGACACTGGTGCACCGGGTCGAGGTGGACGCCGACGGGGTCCTGACCCGGGTGAAGGTGGTCGACCCGTCCTTCAGCACGTGGCCGGCACTCGGGATCGCCCTCGCCGAGACGATCGTCCCCGACTTCCCGCTGGCCAACAAGAGCTTCAACTGCTCCTACGCCGGCAACGACCTCTGACCTGCGGCCAGTGGCCCTGGCGTCGGGAGCGGTTCGAGCCACAACCTGGCGCTAGTCGCCGCCTCCGGGCTCGCCGTCGCGTTGCCGCCGCAGGTAGTCGCGGTCGAAGAATCGGGGCAGTTCCCCCGGCTCCTCGGCTTCCTCGGTCTCGGTCCCTTCCGGGGTGTTGTCCCACTTCGAAGGGTCGAGCACCCGGCTCCGGTTGACCAGTGAGTCGCGATCGAGAACCTGCGGAACCGGCGCCTCCCCGGAGCCGGGCGCGTCCTCCGGGGGAGTCCATTCCTCGGCTGCTGTGGTCGTCCGGCGGCGCCGCCACGACCAGAGGATCGCGAGCACGACGACGACAGCGATCCCGAACCAGAGGACGTCCATGTCTCACCCCAATCAGTGGTGAGCCCACGCTACGCCTCCGGCGCCCTGCCGCGCCCGCTGCCCCTGGGCCCGGCTGGGTGCATGGGCAAGGTTGCCTCCTTGCTGACCGGTCCACTTCTGGTGCCGAATTGGACCGGAGGAACTCGCTCCCGGGCGCAGGCGTTGCCCAGGCGGCCGGGGTGACAACGTCGTGAACCGGGGGTGGCAGGCATGCGCGGCTTCAGGTCCGTCCTGGCGAGGATCGCCCACGCCGCAGCGTCGCCGGCACCGTTCACCGGCGGCGTGGTGGTTCAGCAGGACGCCGAGTTCCACCTGACCGGTGACCTGCGCTGTCCCGACTCCGGGATCCGGGTGGTTCAGCAACCGGGCGAACTCGACGGCCCGATCTACACGGCCTGAGCACGCGTGGCTCCCTTCCCCAGGGTCGCCCGGGTCACCTCCGGTGGCCAGACCGGAGGTGACCGGGCCGCCCTCGACGTCGCGCGGCGGCTGGGCATCCCCATCGGCGGCTGGTGCCCGCGGGGCGGTTGGGCTGAGGACTTCCCGACGCCGCCCGGTCTGCTCGCGGTCTATCCGGAACTGCGGCCAACCGCGTCTGCGGCACCGGCTGAGCGGACCATCCGGAACGTCCGGGACGCGCACGCCACAGTCGTGATCTGGCCCGGGCGCCGTACCGGTTCGCCCGGCACGCGGCTCACCGTCGCGACAGCTGTCGCCCTCGGTCGTCCGGTTCTGGTCACCGATGGTGAGGTGGCCGCAGAGCTCGTCGGGTTCCTCGAGGGGCTCGGCCGGGGCCTGACGCTGAACGTCGCCGGGCCTCGCGAGAGCGAGGCCCCCGGCTGCTACGACCTGGCCTCCCGGCTCCTCACCGCTGGTCTCGAGGCGGCGCGAGGTTAGGCAGCCGGCCGGCCCAGTTGCGCGTACGGGGCATGATAGAGACATGACGGCGAAGCAGGCAGAGCGGCCCATCGGATCCGGACGGAAGCGGACGGTGGCGATGCTGGTCGTTGGCGCCCTGGCCGCCGCCGGGATCACCGGCCTGGTGGCGCGCGGCGCAGCTGCGGACCCCACGCTGCCGCCCCTGACCCCGGCCGAGCTCCTCGGCAAGGTCGCAGCCGCGCAGGTGGACGGGCTCAGCGCCACCTTCGAGCAGCGCAGCGACCTCGGACTGCCGGCCCTGCCCGCGGACCTCGGGGAAGCCGGCGATGAGCTCGGCACCATGCTCTCCCTGCTCACCGGCACCCACACCGTCCGGGTCTGGGCCGCAGGGGAGGACAAGGCCAAGGTGGCCCTGGTCGACGGCAGCACCGAGAGTTCACTGACCCGCAACGGCCAGGACCTCTGGGCCTGGTCGAGCAGCAAGCAGGAGGCCGTGCACTCCACCCTGCCAGCGCCCACCCCGCGACCCGCCGGAACGCCGACCTCGCCGGCCACAGCCATCAAGGACCTGCTCGCGGAGCTTGAGCCGACCACCGACGTGGTCACGTCCGGAACCGGCTACGTCGCCGGCCGCGCCGTCTACCAGCTGGTGCTCTCGCCGAAGGATGACGCCAGCCTGGTGAGCCAGGTCCGGGTCTCGATAGACGCCGAGAAGTTCCTCCCGCTGGGGGTGCGCGTGATCGCGGACGACGGCCTGGACGCGGTCACCGTCGCAGCCACCTCGATCGACTTCGCCGTCCCGGCCGATTCGGTGTTCGACTTCCAGCCCCCGGCCGGGGTCAAGGTGACCGAGCGCAAGGCCGAGGCGGCCAAGCCGGACGTGAAGGCCCCGGCGAAGCCGAAGACCTCCGGCACCGGCTGGGCGACGGTCGCCGTCCTGGACCTCCCGGAGACCCGGACCGACGATGAGCAGGCGAAGGTGCTGCTGGACTCCCTCCCGGTGGTCTCGGGCGAGTGGGGCAAGGGACGGCTGTTCAGCACCGCCCTTGTGAATGCCGTGATCACCGATGACGGCCGCGTGGCCGTCGGCTCAGTTGTTCCCGAACGGCTCTACGAAGCACTCCTGGCCAAGTGACCCTCGCCGCGGCGGAGGCTGCTGCCGAGGAGGACGCAGCCGCGGGAGGGCCGAATGCGATCGCCTCCTCCGGGCTGACCAAGCGATTCGGTAGCCAGGTGGTGGTCGACGCCATCGACCTCGTGGTGCCGCGCGGTGCGGTGTACGGGTTCATCGGGCCGAACGGGTCGGGCAAGACCACCACCATCCGGATGCTGCTCGGGCTGGTCAGGCCGGACGCCGGCGACGCCAGCCTGCTCGGCCGGCCGATGCCGGCCGCTGCCGGCGACGTGCTGCCGAGGGTCGGGGCGCTCGTCGAAGGGCCGGCGTTCCATCCCTACCTGTCCGGGCGGGCCAACCTGCTCCGGCTGGACGCGGCCGACCGGCGCAGCGACCCGGCCACAGCCTCGGCGAGGGCTGCCGCAGCCCTCGACCGCGTGGGCCTTTCCGCTGCCGCCGCGAAGCGGTACCGCGCCTACTCCCTCGGCATGCGGCAGCGGCTGGGGATCGCCGCAGCACTGCTGCAGCCCCGGGAGTTGCTGGTGCTCGATGAACCGACCAACGGGCTCGACCCGCAGGGCACCCGCGAGGTGCGCCACCTGGTCGCAGAATTGGCCGCGGACGGCGCAACGGTGTTCGTGTCCAGCCACCTCCTGGCCGAGGTTGAGCAGCTGTGCACCCACCTGGGGGTGATGCGCGCCGGGCAGCTGGTGGCCCAGGGCCCGATGAGCGAACTGCGGGCGCTCACCGCGACCCGCTTCCGGCTGCGGACGCCCGACCCGGCTGCTGCCCTGGCTGCCCTGGCGATCCTCGGCGTCACCGACGCCGCACGGGTGCCTGACGGCGTCAGCGGGAGCCTCGGCGAGCT
>JADLEH010000223.1 GCA_020846255.1 Propionibacteriaceae bacterium | reverse complement strand
GGTTCGGCGGCGCCGCTTCTTGCTTCGTCAGGCGCTCAGCCCGGGCAACTTGACGCCGGCTTCGGCGAGGGTGGCTCCGAGGGCCGCCAGGTAGTCGGCGGCATCACCGGTGAAGGGTCCGTGGACGCCGATGGCGATGTCGAGGAAGTCGTCGTAGTCGCGGCTGACGTGGGTCTCCCAATGGGTGATCCGGCAATCCTGGTCGGTGTCGACGAAGCCGTAGGCGTGGAAGCCCATCACCACGCCGTCGGTGCGTCGGGCGCCTTCGAAGCGGGTGGCCATGGCGAAGCCGCGGTCGGAGGGCCAAGCTTGGAAGTCGACCGGCCCCCAGTTGTCGAAGCGGACGGAGTAGGCCACGGCTTCCATCGTCGCCGACTCGCGCACCGAGATGGGGTGGGTGACCAGGTCGATGGTTTCGCTGCCGAAGTACGGCGAGGCGTAGGTGGCCTCGGGGGCGAACACCCACTCGTCGTAGGTCTCGCCGTCCTGGACGGAACGTTTGGCGTAGCCCTGGTGGTAGCTCTCGGCCATCCGTCGGTGCCGATCGAGCCGCTCTTGCAGTGACCGTGGGAGGTTGTTGGGGTCGGTCATCGGTCAGTGCTCGACGGCGAGTGGCTTGTCGGACAGGGCCCAGCCTTCGATGACGCGGGCGCCGACGGGTTCGGGGTTGTCCTTGAAGTGGACGAACTCCATGGTGTTCTGTTCGATGCGTTCGCCGGTGGCCTTGTTGGTGATGTAGACGACGTAGCGGATCGCGCCCCAATCGCCGTCGACGATCATGTTGTGGAAGTCGCCGAGTTCGATGTCGAAGGCGCCGAAGAACTGGCCCATCATGTCCTTGTACTGCTGGAGCGTCAGGCGGTTGCTGTAGATGTTGTAGTGGGCGTCGGGCTCGTAGAGGGTGTCGCACCACTCCAGCCAGGCCTCGTAGCCCTGGTTCCATTCGCTGAAACCCTTGGCGAAGCGTGCCCGGATGGCATCCTCGAGTTGCGTGTTCATGGTTGGTGTCCCTCCCTTTCATTGGCCGCCCCGAGTTGGCCGGCTCAACCTGGTTCCAGACTCCTCCCGGACGCCGGGTCACGAATCCTGCGGATGCAGGCATTCGACCTACCGCATCCGCAGTACGCCCGTGCCGGTCAAGGGCCGCGGGCTGTCGGTGTTCCTGTGCGTTCGCGAGCGGGCCTCAGGGGGTGGTTCACCCCACAGCGTCCGGCCGGTCTGGCCGGGGCCCGATCGCACTAGCTTGTAGCCCGGCATGCCGCGTTGGCAGCAGGACGGTCATACCTCGGTGTTGTGGTCGGGCTACTCGGACAGACGCCGCTGGTAGTTCTCGGCTGCTTGGTCGCGTGTCGCCAGGAACAGCCCGACGAGTGCGACGATCAGCAGGTACTGACCGGCCTGGGTGACGTAGAAGGGCAGGACCAGCCCGGCTGTCGTGAGGGCGACGATGCCGAACAGGATGGCCACCAGCGCGTTCACGAAGAACAGCACGGCGCGAGGTGTGCGGCGTGGGTGGGAGTACAAGACCCTCAGGCCCTTGCGGCCGCTGTCCCAACCGCCGATGAGGAAGCCCAGGCCCAGGAGCAGGTTCCCCGGGACGACCAGGGCGCCGATCTGGGTGCTGAGGCCGAGGAGCAGCGCCAAGACTACGACTGAGGCCAGGATGTGTGGCCACCGGATTCGATGGCGTTTGCCGAACCTGAGCGCATAGCTCGCGATCCGTACCCCAACCAGCACGGTCACGCCCGCGATGCCCAGCGCGGCAACCAGTTGCACGGCAAGGTCCGGCACGACGATGAAGAACAGTCCAAGGACGCCGAGGAGTGCGAGTTTGATCGGTCGGGCCTGCTTCAACAGGCCGACGTAGTCGACGGCCACGAACTCGGCAGCCATCACCTGGAACGCATTTCGGGCGGGCACCCGGAGTTGCCCGCGGGAACGGGCGAGCGACAGCAGAACCGACTCGACGCCACCGAACTCACCGCGGTTCACGTCCTGGATCAAGGTTGCACCGCCGGCGGACAGGGCGGTGAACAGGGCCTCGGTGATTTGCCGGCGTTGGGAGTCGGGGGCGTTGGCGAGCCAGTTGGCGATTGCGGTGTTGATCTCGGTGGCGCGGCTGGAGAGGGCGGTCGTCTCGCACAGGGTGGCACCCTGCACCTGCCAGGTCATGATGTCGTGCTGCATCAGTCCGGAACCTGCGCTGGCGACGATGAAATCGGGCTGCGCATCGTGGAAAAGCATGCCGATCACCGCGAATTGCGGGCTGATCCGGACGATCCGGGCGTCGTCCGGTCCGATGTCTGGAGGAGCGACGGTAGGGCCGAGGCCTGGGCCGTCGTTGTTGTATGCCACCTGCACCTGTGTCCGCTCTTCGTCGGTGAGGTGCCCGAAGGCGAACTCGGCGAGGTTCCCACCCTTGGAGTGGCCGCCGACGCGTATCACGCCACTGGTGCTGCGGACCACGTCGCGCAGGTACTCCAACGCGAGTCTCTGCGACGGCATGAGGTCGAAACTCATCACGAAGTCCTCTTGCCATCCGATGATCGACATGTCGGTGCCGCGGAACCCGATGTAGGTCGACCCGTCGTCCAACCGGACGCAGATGGCGGCGAACTGCACCCCGCGCGACGTGTCGGTGGTGTCGACGTAGGCCGACAGCTGAGCGTCGCGGAAGCGGGCGGACCGCGACATCTCGTGGATCAGAGCGTCAGGCACGAAGATCAGCCGGCGCGCATCGTGAAGACCCTCGCGGCCCTGCTCAAGCGCGGCAGAGGCTGCGGCCAGCGTGATCGATCCACCGTCCTGAGGGTCAGGGACGATGCCCGACAGGTCGATGTTCGCCAGCGCCGCCAGGACCAGGTTGTCGACGAGGTTGAACGGATGATCGGCGAGCGTAAGGTCGCCACGCCACCGTAGGTAGTCGAGGACGTTACCCATGGCACCTCTGGTGATCGTTCGGCTTGAGCCTGGTTGAAGGCGGGTTCAGGGAGTGATGCCGGCCTGATAGGCGTAGCTGACGAGCTGGGCGCGATCGCGCGCGCCGACTTTGGCCATGGCCCGGTTGGCGTGGGTCTTGACGGTCAGCGGGGACAGGTACAGCTGGGCGGCGATCTGGGCATAGTCGTCGCCGGTGAGCAGGGCGGTGACGATCTCGGTCTCGCGGGGTGTGAGCTGGCCGAAGCGTTGGGCGAGGTCGGCGTCGATGGGGATGGCAGGGGCGTCGGCGACGTGGTCGATCAGGATGGAGGCCGCCGCGGCGGACAGGCTGCCGCCGCCGGCGGCGACTTCCTGGATGGCGGTGGCGAGTTCGGCGGGCCCGACGCCTTTGCTGAGGAAGCCGTTGGCGCCGGCGCGGAGCCCGTTCAGGACGTTCTGGTCGTGGTCGTAGGTGGTCAGGATGATGATCCGCAGTTCCTCTGGGGGCCGGGTGCGGCGGATTCGCCGGATCGCTTCGACCCCGTCGATGCCGGGCATCCGGATGTCCATCAAGACGACCTCGGCGTCGGTGTGTTCTGCGACGCGGACGGCCTGCAGCCCGTCGCTGGCCTCATCGATGACTTCCATGTCAGGGAGTGCGTCGATGATGGTACGGAGCCCGACCCGGATCATCTCCTGGTCGTCGACGAGCATGACGCGGGTCATCGCACCTTCTTTCCGTCGGTTCGCAGTTCAACGGTAAGGCGGAACGTGCCGTCCTGGCTGCTGGTGGCTAGCGTGCCTCCCGCTGCGGTGACGCGCTCGCGCATGCCGACGAGTCCGTAGCCGCCGCCGGGTGTGGAGACGCCGGACGGAGGGAGGCCGTTCGTGGCGGTGAGCGTAATCGTGGGCGGGCGCACGGCGAGGTGGAGGCGGGTGGTGCCGCGGCCGTGCTTCTGGGCGTTGGTGAGTGCTTCCTGCACAGTCCGGTAGAGCGCCGCGGCGACGTCGGCTGCGGTGTCTTCGGGCAGATCGTCGAGGTCGGCCTCGATAGCCGAGCCTGCGTTGCGGAAGCTGTCGATGAGGGCCTCCAGGTGGCTGTGGTCGGCCAGGGGGACGACGGCGCTTTCCTCACCGGGGGCGGGTCGCAGGACCTCAAGGATGCGTTGGGTTTCGCGCAGCACGGCCTGGACGCCGGCTCGAGCGGCGGCGAGGTCGGTGGCCACGGCGCTGGTGTCGGTGGCCAGGTGCAGTTCGGCCGCTCCCAGGTGCATGCTGACGACGGCGGTCTGGTGTCCGACCATGTCGTGCAGGTCGCGGGCGATCCGGACGCGTTCTTCGGCGATGCGCCGTTCGATCTCGGCTTCCTTCGTTAGCTCGGCGTCGTGGCGTCGGCCTTCGGCCTCGGCGAGGTATCGCCGTTGGCTGCTGATCGCGCTGCCGGCAGCTGCGGCGGCCACCGAGGTGGTCAGCGCGGCCGCCACAAGTGGGTCGAGCCAGTGGTTGGGGCTGGCCAGGCCAAAGGCGAGGGCGCTGCCCGCGCCGGTGACCAGGCCGAGGATGATGGGGCGGGTGCCGGCGAGTGCCCAGTAGAAGGCGGCGAACACCAGCAGCGACCAGACCAGGACGGTCTCGGAGCCGACGCCGCTGGGGGTGGTGGGGGCTGCCGAGAGGGTGGACAGCACTGGTCCTGCGGCGGCGAGAGCGATGCCCGGCCAGCGCCACCAGTGGGCCAGAACTGCGCCCGTGACCGTGATGGCGAGGGCGAGGTAGGCGACCGGGCCGACACCTTGGGTGGCGAGAAGGACCAGCCCGGTCAGCGTGGCCAAGCCGAACACGGTGAAGGTGAGCCGCTCCAACCGGGGTGCGCGGATCAGCCAGCCCGGCAGCTGTGCCCAGCGCGGCCAGGGCGCGGTTGTGCTCGTCACCCCTCGATCGTCCCACGCGGTCACTGCCGCCCTGTACTGCGAACGCAGTAGGCGAAGTGGGTTCGCGTGCAGGATTCGCGAACGTCCTTGTCGAACCAGCATTGATGGCGGACACCACGGGTGTCGTTTGGACGCGGAAGACAGCAAAGGATCGGACATGGCGACGGCGTTGTACAGGCTGGGCAGGTTCGCTGCTCGCAGGGCGTGGTGGGTGGTGGCCGTGTGGCTGGTCATCGTGGGCGTTCTCGGTGGTGTGGCGATGTCGCTGCCGCCGGCTCCGGCGGCGAGCATGTCGATTCCGGGCACCGAATTCCAGACCGCGATCGACGACCTCAAGGTCGCCATGCCCGACACCGCCGGTGCCTCCACCAACGTGGTGTTCTCCACCGCGAACGGCAAGCCGTTCACCGCCGCCCAGAAGAAGGCGGTGGCAGCGCTGCTGAAGCAGTGGAAGGCGACCGAGGAGATCGCCAAGACCACCAACCCGTTCACCACCCAGGCCAAGCTCGACAAGGCGGTGAACAAGATCGCCGACGCGAAGAAGAAGCTCGCCGACGGCCGCAAGACCATCACCGACAACGTCGACAAGCTGAACGACGCCAGCGCCAAGATCGCCGACGGCGAGGACACCCTGAACCTAAACGCGGCCAAGCTGGCCGAAGGGCTGAAGAAGCTGAACGCCGGCCAGGACAAGCTGGATGCCGGCAAGGACACCCTGGAGGCCAATGCCGCCAAGATCGCCGCCGGACTCGCCCAGATCACGCAGGGCGAGGCCCAGCTTGCCGACGGTGCCGCCCAGCTCGCCGCCGCCCAGAACGACCTCGATGACCAGGCCCAGCAGCTGGCCGCCGCCCGGGCCCAACTCGCCCAGGACAAGTCCCACTTGGCCGCCGAAAGCGACCGGGTCGACCAGCTGGCCGAAGAGAAGGGCGACGACGACCCGGATGTGGTCGCGGCCCGCAAGCAGCTGGCGCAGGACGAAGCCGACGTGCAGGCGACCGAGGACAAGCTCACCGGCCAGGCCGCCCAGCTGGACGCCGCCCAGAAGACCCTGGACGCGAAGAAGGCCGAGCTCGACGCCACCGCCGCCCAGCTCGCAACCGCCCGGGCCCAGCTGGAGGCCGGCCAGCAGCAGATCGACGCCGCCCGCGGCCAGCTGGCCGCCGGGCAGTCCACCATCGACACCAACCGGGCCAAGCTCGCCGACGGCTCGGTCAAGATCGCCGACGCCCGCGTCCAGCTCGCCGATGCGAAGGACCAGATCGCCGACGGCCGCACCAAGCTCGCCAAGGCCACCCGCAAGCTGAAGGACGGTGCCGCCGACCTCGCCCGCGGTGAGCGTCGGCTGGCACTCAGCAAGAACTACCGGCTGGTCAGCACCAACGGCAAGGTGGCCCTGGCCACCCTCAGCTTCGCCTCCACCTCCCTGGACAGCGTCCCGACCGCGTTCAAGGAGCAGGTGATCGTCGACGGCGCCAGCCTCGCCGGGGTCGGGGTGAACGTCGACTACGACGACCAGCTCGTCACCAAGAGCGAGAACGGGTCCAGCGAAGCCGTCGGCATCGCCATCGCCGGCGTCGTGCTGCTGGTCATGTTCGGCTCCCTGCTCGCCGCCGGCCTGCCCCTGCTCACGGCGATCGTCGGGCTCGGTGTGGGGGTTCTCGGCGCCACCGTCGTCGGCGCGTTCGTGCCGATGACCAGCGTCACCACCATCCTCGCGGTCATGCTCGGCCTGGCCGTCGGCATCGACTACGCCCTGTTCCTCGTCAACCGGCACCGCCAGCAGCTCCTGGCCGGCACCGAACTCGCCGAATCGATCGGGCTCGCCTCCGGCACCGCCGGCAGCGCCGTCGTGTTCGCCGGCACCACCGTGGTCGTCGCGCTCGCCGCGCTCACCCTCACCGGCATACCGTGGCTCGGCGTCATGGGGCTCGTTGCCGCCGCCACCGTCGCGATCAGCGTGCTGGTCTCCATCACCCTCACCCCCGCACTGCTCCGACTGATCGGCCTGCGGATCCTGGGCCGCAAAGCCCGCCGCAACCTCGCCGCCGGCATCCGGCCCGCCGCTGAGGACACGGCCGTCCACAAGGGCAAGGGCAAGGGCTGGGGCGGCCTGGTCACCAGGCACCCGATCGTCACCATGCTGGCCACCACGGTCATCCTCGGCATCCTCGCCGTCCCCGCGATGAGCCTGCGGCTCGGCCTGCCCGACGGCTCCCAGGCCGCCCACAACTCGACCGGCTACCGCGCCTACACCCTGGTCGCCGACAACTTCGGGCCCGGCCGCAACGGCACCACCGTCGCCGTCGCCACCCTCGCCGCCGACACCGCCAAGAGCCTGTCCAAAGACGAACTCACCGACCTCGAAAGCGACATCGCCGAAGGCTTCGCCCACACCCCCGGCGTGGCGATGGCGATGTCGGCCGGCCACAGCAAGGACCACCAGACCCTGGTGTTCTCCATCACCCCCACCACCGGCCCCTCGGAGGAAGCCACCACCACGCTGGTGCACACCCTGCGCGCCGACCGCGACCAGATCATCGCCGACAACCACCTGACCTCGCTGAAGTTCGCCGGGGCGACCGTGGCCAACATCGACATCGCCCAGCGACTGGCCGACGCCCTGCCCGGCTACCTGATGGTCGTCGTCGGCATCTCCGTGGCGCTCCTGCTGCTGGTGTTCCGCTCCCTGCTCGTCCCGATCATCGCCACCGTCGGGTTTCTGCTTTCGGTCGCGGCCGCGTTCGGCGCCTCGGTCGCGGTCTATCAGTGGGGCTGGCTCGCACCCGTCTTCGGAGTCGAAACCCCCGCCCCACTACTCGCCTTCCTGCCCGTCCTGGCCATCGGCATCCTGTTCGGCCTCGCCATGGACTACCAGGTGTTCATGGTCTCCGGCATGCGCGAAGCCTGGACCCAGGGCCACGACCCCAAGACCGCCGTTCGGGTCGGGTTCAGCCACGGCTCCCGCGTCATCACCGCCGCCGCACTGATCATGACCGCCGTCTTCGCCAGCTTCATGCTCTCCCCGATCGCCATCGTCAAACCCATCGGCTTCATCCTCACCGCCGGAGTCCTCTTCGACGCCTTCGTCGTCCGCATGACCCTCGTCCCGGCACTGATGAGCCTCGCCGGCAAAGCCGCCTGGTACCTGCCCGGCTGGCTCGACAAACTCCTGCCCCACCTCGACGTCGAAGGCTCAACCCTCCACCGGCCCAAGCCGATCCATCCGATACCCACCGGCCACCTGGAACCCGTCCGGGTCGTCGCCTGAACCGCAACCAAGCAAGGAGAACCACCATGACCGACACCACCACCTACCTCGTCACCGGCATCGCCGGAAACCTCGGCAGCTCGGTGGCCGCACAGCTCCTCGCCGACGGGCGGCGTGTCCGCGGACTCGTCCTGCCGGGTGACCCGGCCGCGGAACGAGTCCCCACCGGCGTCGAGCTACATACTGGCGATGTCACCGATCGGTCCAGCCTGACCGCTGCCTTCGCCCACGTCCCCGGCGAGCGTCTGATCGTGATCCACTGCGCCGCGGTGGTCACGCTCGATCCCGGCTTCAACCAGCTGGTGCACGACGTCAACGTCACTGGCACGGCCAACATCATCGAGGCCTGCCTCGCCAACGACGCGCCCCGCCTGATCCACGTCAGCTCCACGGGCGCCATCCCCGAAGCTCCGCACGGGACCCCGATCGGCGAACCGGACCACTTCGATCCGGACGCGGTCGTCGGCTACTACAGCAAGAGCAAGGCCACCGCATCGCAACTCGTCCTGGACGCCGTCCGGAACCGCGGCCTCGACGCGACTCTGGTGTACCCGACTGGCATCTGCGGACCCGACGACCACGCGTTCGGGCCGGTCACCAACTTCATCCTCGACTACTGCCACGGCCGGCTGCCCGCCGGCATCGAAGGCAGCTTCAACGCCGTCGACTCCCGCGACCTGGCCGCGGCCATCGTCACTGCCTGCGAGCGCGGCCGAACTGGGGAGGGCTATGTCCTTGCCAACCAGCAGGTCACAATGCCCGAGCTCTTCGCCATGCTCAGCAGCCTCACCGGAACCCCCCAGGTCACCCGGATCGTCCCGACTTGGGCCGCCAGACTTCTCGGCCGCGGCGGAGACATCCTGCAGCGCATCAGCGGCAAGCCGACGCCCTTGACCAGCTTCGCTGTCTACAACCTGACCCGGAACAACGACTTCGACACCGCCAAGGCGCGCCGCGACCTCGACTACACCACCCGGCCCTTCGGCCAGACCCTCAGCGACTCCATCGACTGGCTCCGCCGCGAAGGGCTCCTCGATGACCTCGCGGCCTGATCACATGTCCGGATCGGCAGGGCGAAGGTCACCGCCGGCGGACGCGGTGCCGCCATGACATCGCCGTTAAGCAAATGCCGCGCCGCGAAGTCCGATGCCGACGGCCAGCCAACGCAGCAGCCACCCACCATCCAAGGAAGGTGACAGATCGCAGGATTCCCCTGAGAACTCGTCTCCTCTGCTACTCAATCCCACCTGAAGGCAAAGAAACCTGAACCGCCCCGGCGTGTCGGGACTGTCGGATTAACGGTGTGTAGGGGTCCGGCCTGATCCGAAAGGAGACGGCCGTGACTGACACGACCGAGATGGTGGAGATGATCGACCCCGTGACGGGAGAGATCATCGATCAGAAGCAGGGGCCTTCGCCGCGGATTGTGGACACGGTTGTGGTTGATTATGCCGCGGTGGGCAGCGTAGTGGCCCGGTGGGCCTCGTAGGTGGATGGGGATTGGTGGCCGCACCAGGAGTGGCGGCGGCGGGTGTTGTAGCGGGTGGCCCACCGGAACACGTGGCGCCGGCAGCTGGTCTGGTCGGTGAACGTGGCGGTGCCGGCGAGGAGTTCGCGTTTCAGTGTGGCGTTGAACGACTCGGCCATCGCGTTGTCGGCGCTGGTGCCGACCGCTCCCATGGACTGGGTGACGCCGAGCTGGCCGCACAGCTTGGCGTACGACTTCGAGGTGTAGACCGCTCCGTGATCGCTGTGGAACACCGCACCGGCCAGGCTGCCCCGGTCGCGGTAGGCGGCCTTCAGGGCGTCCTCGACGAGTTCGGTGCGCATGTGGTCGGCGACCTGCCAGCCGGCGAGTTTGCGGGAGAAGCAGTCGATGACGGTGGCCAGGTACAGGTTGCGGCCCTCGGGCAGCGGCAGGTAGGTGATGTCGCCGACGTAGCGGCGGTTGGGCGCCTCGGCGGTGAAGTCCCGCTTGAGCAGGTCGGGGTACTTGGTGTCGGCAGGCTCGGGCACAGTGGTCTTCACCCGGCGACGGAGCCGGATCCCGGCCAGGCTGTGAGCGCGCATCACCCGGGCGACCCGCTTGTGGTTGACCCGGTCGGCGACCGGCACGCCGTCGTTGAGTTCGGCGGTCACCCTGGGTGCCCCGTAGGCCTTGTCTCCACCCTGTTTCGGGTCCTGCACGGTCCGGATCCGCTCGGCGAGCTCGGCATCCGCCGCGGCCCGCGCAGCCCTGGCCGGGCCGGCCTCAACCCAGGCGTAGAACGACGAACGTGCGACCTCGACAGCCTGACACAACCGCTTCACCTCGTAGGCGTGCTGGTGGTCGGCGACGAACTGGAAGCGGTTCACCAGTTCGTCTCCCCAGCGAAATACTTCGCTGCTTTCCGCAGGATGTCCCGCTCGGTCTCGACCTTGACCTTCTCGGCCCGCAGCCGGGCGTTCTCCGCCTCCAACCGGGCGATCCTGACCGCCGCCGTCTCGGTGCCGGCCGGCCTCGCGCCGCTGGTCGTGCGCTCCGCCGGCAGCATCGTCGTCGAGCCCGTCCCGAACGTCTTCACCCAGTCCGCCAACGTGCCCCGGGACACCCCGAGATCGGCAGCGATACCCCGCAACGTGGCATCCGGAGTGGACTCGTACAAGTCGACGGCCTGCCGGCGGAACTCATCGGAGTAGCTCTTCCTGGCCATGATCCTGATCATCTCGCTTCCTCCAGCACCTGCTGGATTCCACGTGTCCAAAACCCGGGGTCAAGCCCCCAGCTTGCGGAGCAGCTGCTTGCCCAGGCGAAGGCTCAGGGGGTGTCCCTGGTCGGCCCGGGCGGGTTGTTGTCCGGGCTGACCAAGCAGGTGCTGGAGTCCGCCCTGGAGGCGGAACTGACCGAGCACCTGGGCCATGAGCACGGCGCGGCGCCGCTGGGCACGAACATGCGTAACGGAACCCGGGCGAAGACGGTGTTGACCGAGATCGGCCCGGTCGAGATCGAGGTGCCCAGGGATAGGGACGGCTCGTTCACGCCGGTCATCGTGCCGAAGCGGAAGCGTCGCCTGGACGGGATCGACCAGATCGTCTTGTCGCTGAGTGCGCGAGGGTTGACGACCGGGGAGATCGCCGCCCACTTCGAGGAGGTGTACGGCGCCAGGGTGTCCAAGGACACGATCAGCCGGATCACAGAGAAGGTGGCCGGTGAGCTGGCCGAATGGTCCAGCCGGCCGCTGGACCCGCTCTATCCGGTGATCTTCGTGGACGCCATCGTGGTGAAGGTCCGCGACGGCCAGGTCCGCAACACCCCGTTCTATGTGGTGATGGGCGTCACGACCAACGGGGAGCGGGACATCCTGGGGATCTGGGCCGGGGACGGCGCCGAGGGAGCACGGTTCTGGCTGCAGGTCTTCTCCGAGCTGAAGAACCGCGGCGTCGACGATGTGCTGATCGCTGTCTGTGATGGGTTGAAGGGCCTGCCGGAGGCGATCACCACAACCTGGGACCGCACCGTCGTGCAGCAGTGCATCGTGCACCTGATCCGTAACAGCTTCCGCTACGCCGGCCGGCAACACCGCGACGCTATCGTCAAGGCCCTCAAACCGGTGTACACCGCCCCGTCGGAGCAGGCGGCAAGGGACCGGTTCGCCGAGTTCGCCCAAGCGTGGGGCGGCAGGTATCCGGCGATCGTCAGGCTATGGGAGAACGCGTGGGCCGAGTTCGTGCCGTTCCTCGAATACGACGTGGAGATCAGACGCGTGATCTGTACCACGAACGCGATCGAGTCGATCAACGCCCGCTACCCGCGAGCGGTGAACGCCCGCGGCCACTTCCCCAACGAGGCCGCCGCCATGAAGTGCCTGTACCTGACCACCCGCTCCCTTGACCCCACCGGCCACGGCCGGGCACGCTGGGTCGTCAGGTGGAAGCCCGCCCTGAACGCCTTCGCGATCACCTTCGCAGGCAGGTTCGAAAGGACCACTCACTAGAAACCGCCGGGCCTCACACACCGTTTGTCTGACAGACCCGGCGTGTCCGGAGACTCAGTTCTTTGTCTCCTCAGCTTGCTGCTGGGGTTGCTGTTTGATCGTAGTAGGCGTTCTCGGTCTCGGCGGGGGTGAGGTCGCCCCCGGCGTACTCGTGGAGGCGTCGATGGTTGTACCAGTCGACCCACCGGGCGGTGGCGAGTTCGACCTCCTCATGGGTGCGCCAGGCTTGGCGCTTAATGACCTCGGTTTTGTACAAGCCGTTGATGGACTCGGCGAGGGCGTTGTCATAGCTCGAGCCGACGGCGCCGACGGAGGGCCGGATGCCGGCCTCGGCGAGGCGTTGGCTGTGGGCCAGCGACAGGTACTGGCTGCCGTGGTCGTGATGCGCCACGAGGGCGGTGAAGTCGTCACGGCCTTCTCGTTGCCGGACCCAGATGGCCTGCTCGACGGCGTCGAGGACGAGGTCGACGCTCATCGACGTGGCGGCCCGCCAGCCCATGATCCGGCGGGCGTAGGCGTCGATCACGAACGCGACATAGACCCAGCCGGCCCAGGTCGACACGTAGGTGAAGTCGGCCACCCACAGCCGGTTCGGCGCGGTCGGGGCGAAGTTCCGGTTCACCAGGTCGGCCGGTTTCGAGCCCAAGCCCGCGATGGTGGTGCGCTTCACCTTGCCACGCACCACACCGGCCAGCCCCGCCTTGCTCATGAGTCGCTCGATCGTGCAGCGGGCCACCGGGATCCCTTCCCGGTTCAGCACCAGCCACACCTTCCTCGGCCCGTACACCCCGAAGTTGTCGGTGTGGACCCGGCGGATGTGGCCGAGCAATACCTCCTCGCGCTGCTGCCTGGCGGTGGGGAGCTTGTCGCGCCACTCGTAGTAGGTCGACGGGGCGATCTTCACCCCATGCTCACTCAGCACGGCACAGATCGGCTCCACCCCCCATCGCAGCCCGCCGGCGGCGGGGGTGTGGTCGGCGTGCTCGCGGATGAAGTCCACGATCACTGCCCGGGCCGGTCGAGCTCGGCCGCGAAGAAAACCGACGCCGCTTTCAGGATCGCGTTCGCCCGCTTCAACTCGGCGTTCTCACGCTTGAGCCGTTTGATCTCGGCCGACTCCTCGCTCGTGACCCCTGGCCGGGCGCCCTGGTCGACCTCGGCCTGCCGCACCCACTTCCGCACCGTCTCCGCGGTGGAGACCCCGAGCAGTTCCGCGACCCGGGCCATCGCACCCCAGTCCGTCTCCTGATCCGGCCGGATCTCGGCATACATCCGCACCGCCCTGGCCTTCAGCTCGGCCGGATACCTCTTCGACGTGTTCCCTGACATGACTCCAACCTTCCCAAGGTTTGGAGTCTCCGGACACGCCGGGGCGGTTCAACCCATCATGAAGAAGAACCTCAACACCCTCGTGGCCCTCACGGTCGCCACCGTCGCGATCGGCCTGGTCGCCGGCTGCAGCTCGGCCTCCCCGCAGACACCGACTGCAGCATCCACCACGACCAACGCATCCGGAAGCGCCACCCCCGTGAGCATCTCCACGTCCTACGACAACACCGCCGAGCTGGCCAAGAAGTTCCCGATCGTCAACGCCACCCCGATCAAGGGGCAGCTGGGCGAGAAGATCGAGAACCGGCTGCTGAACGGCTTCGAGAACTGGAACCGCGGTTTCGACGCATGGAAGGCCTGGGGCGACATCCTGTACGTCCCGGAGTCCATCTACAACGTGCACGGCGCGCGCCTGACCCTGCCCGAGTACCAGCGGGCCATGAACGCCACCCTCAGCAAGACGGCCATCGCGATGGGCAACTTCAACAACATGGTCGTCAACGACAACTGGGCAGCCATCCGCTACGACATCACCACCACCGTCTCCGGCAAGTCGATGCCCGGCAGTGTCATGGAGTTCGTCCAGTTCAAGGACTTCGGCGCCGGCCAGGGCGTCCGGGTCGTCGAAGGCTGGGGCGGACCGAAGGACGACAGCTTCGCCGGCATGTCCAGCTTCCAGACCGACGCCGAGAAGCAGGCCCAGCAGCAGGCCCTCGCCGACGTCGTTTCATACAAGATCCCGGCCACCTCCAACCTGGAGAAGAAGTACCCGGTGAAGAACCCGACCACGGACAACAGTGCCAACGCCAAGGCCATGAAGGACGCGGTCCTGGAGGACTTCGACGCCTGGAACCAGGGGTATGACGCCTGGGCGAAGGAAGCCTCCGGCTTCTACACGGCTGGCGCCGAACTGGCCGCGTCCGACGGCACCACGCAGACGCTGGACCAGTACACGGCCGCAGCGAAGGCGGCCGGACAGACCTCGAAGGTGCAGAAGGTCTACTTCGAGAACCTGCTCGTGAGCGGCGACTGGGTCGCGATCCACTACCGCACCACAACCGAGAACCTCTCCACCCAAGAGAAGACTGCTGGCGACTCCATGCAGTTCTTCCACTTCGTCAAGGACGGCGACAGCATGAAGGTCGACAAGAGCTGGACGAAGTAGGACCTCCCTGCTGGTGACCCCACTGAGGGGTCACCAGCATTCGGTCGTCGGTGAGCCCGGGATGCTGGGCGCGATCGTGCGGTTGGTGTCAGCGGGCGCGGGTCGTGGGCTGCGTGACCGCGAGCGTCCGGAGGAAAGGGTTCAGGCTGACCTCGACGCCGACCGTCTGTAGAGCCACTGCGAACGCCTGAACGGCGGTGCTCAGCTGCTGATCCTTGGTGCACGGGGGAGCATTACGAGTAACTCTGGGGCTTCAAAATGCGTAGTCAGAAGCGGTATTGCCGCTGGCTCCCCCGCCTGGACTCGAACCAATGGGGGTCGCCTTCATCCCTGCGGCTGTCGCAGTGCTTCGCGTCCGGTGATGATGGCGTCCAAACCCTGAACAACTTGCTCCATGTGACCAGCGGCGACCTCCTGGTACCGCAGGGCCATGTCAGGTGTGGTGTGCCCGGCGACAGCTTGGAGTTCGCGGAGTGTGGCTCCAGCGAGGGCGGTGTAGGTGAGTCCGACGTGGCGCAGGTCGTGGAACCGGATGCCCTCGACGCCCGCGGCAGCGCATGCCTTCAGCCATGCTGCGCGCCACTCGGTGTCGGTGACGTGTTGACCGTCGTCGCGCCAGAAGAGCAGTCCGTCGGGCCCGAGTTGGGTTGCGTCGCGGAGGTGTGCTTTGACGGCGCCCATCATCGAGGGCGGAATGCGGACGGTGCGGATGCCAGCTTCTGTCTTTGGATCGCCGATGTGCTGGGTTCGTTGCCCGGCCTGAGTGACGCCGCGAGTCACCCGGACGACACGTCGTTTCAGATCGATGTCCTTGCGTCGCAGTTCGCGAACCTCACCTGACCGGAGCGCGCACCAGGCGCCGAGCAGGACTCCCAGCTGCCATCGGTCTGGCATGGCATTCGCGATCGCCTGAACCTGGACGGGAGTCAGGGGGTCGATGCTCCGCCGTCGTGACGGCTTACCGGCGCCCTTGACCCGGACGGGGTTGCTGACGAGCAGCCCGTCCTCGACGGCTGCCAGGCAGATGGTGCGGAGGAACTGGTAGGCGAGATCGCAACTGCGGCGCCGCTGGGAGATCGGAAGCGATAGCCACCACTCCTGCACCTGGTCGCGGTCGAGATCGGCGAGGATGACTCCTCCGAGAGGGTGGGTGGTCCAGACCTTGGGATGGGCTCGTTTGCCGGTGCGCTTGTTCGGACGCACGCTGAACGCGAGCGGTTCGCCGCAGATGTAGATCCGCAGGCTGGCCTCGTAGCGCGACCTGGTGGTTTCCCGAAGCTGCGCCCTGGACAGCCACTGTCGGGCATAGCCGGCGACGGTGGGCCGGTTGGCTGCGGCCTCTTCTGAGCGGCGGCGCGCCAACTCACGTTCGGCGGGTGGACTCCACTGGTCGGTCTCGATGAGTCGACGTTCCGTCTCCAGCCAGACCCGGGCGTCGCCCTCGGTCTGGAAGGTGTTGGGCGCGTTGTAGACCCGGCTGGGCACGACGTCGAAGATGCCGCCGTGACGGTAGCTCGCCTGGTAGTTGCCCGACGGCAGCACCCGGACGCTGCCCCATCCGCTGCGCCGCTTCGGGCGTCTCGCCTTGCCGGCCACATCGACCTCCAGAGTCGTGCGCTTATCGTGCGCTTATGGGCACAGTATATGCGCAGGCAGATCTGGGCAGCTGTGGCTCGATGTGGGAGTAAATCACCTAGTGGTTGAGCGGCAATCGGCGGAATTGAAGCGGACGCCGGTCGTGCTGGAGGTACGCGCCCTCCGCCGATACACGGATTCAAATCCCATTGGGGGCACTCCCTTCCGCCCGGACCCCGCGTGGACCGCCGGGACGCCCTTGGCAACCATCGCTCAAACCGACCCCATGATCTTGCGCTGAGCGCAAGTCGGACCCGCTCTTGATCGATCAAACCGGGAGAATGTGGGCATGAACCCTGAACCGAGGGCAGCGCGGCCGACCCTGTTGTCGCTCGCGCGCGAACTGGGCGTGTCCCGCCAGACCGTGTCCAACGTGATCAACAACCCCGACATCGTTCGGCCGGAGACCAGGGAGCGGGTGCAGGCCGCGATCAGGGCCAACGGCTATCGCCCCTCCGCCGCCGGACGCGCCCTGCGCACCCGACGGTCGATGAGTATCGCCCTGCGGTTGTATCCGACCGTGGACGGGGTGAACGGCGCGATCATGGACCGCTTCGTCCACAGCCTGGCCCTGGCGGCCCAGAGCCAGGGCTACCGGATCACCCTCTTCGCCGCCGACAACGCCGAGGACGAGGTGGAGACCATCGACTCGCTCCACCGCACCTCCTCGATCGACGTCGCGGTGCTCACCGACACCCTCACCGGCGACGTCCGGCCGTCCGGGCTGGCCGCGGCCGGGGTGCCCTTCGTCGCCTTCGGGCGGCCCTGGGGGGCCCTTGCCCGGAGCAGCCACTACTGGCTGGACGTCGACGGCGGCGCCGGGACGGAAGCCGCGGCGAGGTCGCTGATCGCAGCCGGGCACACCCGGATCGGTTTCCTCGGCTGGCCGGCCGGCTCCGGGGTCGGTGACGACCGGCGTGCCGGCTGGGAGCGGGCTGTGGCCGACCTGCCCGGCTCGACAGAACTCGAGCTACGGGTGGACGACGGCGCGCAGCCCGGCGCCGAGGCCGCGGCCGAACTCCTCGCCAGGGGTGCGACGGCACTGGTCTGTGCCTCCGATTCCCTCGCCCTCGGCGCGTTGCCGGCCTGTCGCGGGCTCCTCGCCGACGGGCGGCTGCCGCTGGTCGGCTTCGACGACACCCCCGTGGCCAGGGCCCTCGGCCTGTCCAGCATCCACCAACCCGTCGAGGACGCGGCAGCGCGACTGATCGGCATGGTGGTCGACCTCCTCGACGGCCGGCCGCCGGCCCACCATCAGCAGTTGCTCACACCCGAGCTGGTGCTCCGGAACCTGGCGCCGTTCGCGCAGTAGCCCAGAGCGGTTGGTGAACGTCTCCGTGCGTGCGGGCAAGGAGTAGCCCCGGCCCGGACGCCGGGTTCCTGCCCGGCCGCGCCCCGGCGTCCGCTCAGGCTTCCACAACTACCTGCTGGCGGACGCCGCGGTGGCTGAAGCTGAACGAGACGCGCTGCCAGGAGGCGGGCAGCATGGGCCGGGTGTGCCAGCCGTCCGCTGTGACCTCGAGGCCGGCGAAGCCGAAGACGACCGCCTGCCACAACCCGCCGGCCGAAGCCCCGTGGATGCCGTCGCCGGCGTTGTGCCGGACGTCGGTCAGGTCGGCGCGGGCGGCCCGCAGGAAGTGCTGGTACCCGGTCTCCGGCTCGCCGGCGCGGCACGCCATCACAGCGCTGATCGCCGGCCCGAGGCTGGAGCCGTGCTCGTGGTCGGTGCGCGGGTCGTAGTACGCGTAGTTCCTCGCGAGGGCATCGCCGGGGAACAGTTCCGGGAGCAGGTAGGCCAGCATCAGCACGTCGGGCTGCTTGAGCACCTGCGTCCCGGCGATCCCCTCGATGCCGTACAGCTGCTGCATCGACCTCGTCCGCGCCGGATCCCTCAGCTCGGCGGTGTCGAGATCGGTGAGGTCGAAGTAGCCGGCGAACTGCTCAAGCAGGCCGCCGGGCCCCACCGGGTTGAAGATCGCCCCGGCGGCTTCCGTCCACCGGGCCAGTTCCGCGTCGTCGAGGCCGAGGGCTCCGGCCAGCTCCGCCCAGCGGCCGGGATGGGTTTCGGCCAGCCAGGTCGCCACGGTGCCCGCCGTGCGCAGGTGCCAGGCCGCCAGCTGGTTGGTGTAGGCGTTGTCATCAACGCGGTCGTGGTACTCGTCCGGGCCGACGACATTGCGGAAGTGGTACTGGCCGTCGGCCTC
>JADLEH010000222.1 GCA_020846255.1 Propionibacteriaceae bacterium | reverse complement strand
GGGTCCTCCACGCTGAGCGAAGCCGCCGCCGGTCCCGAATCGACAGCCACCGCGAGGCCGCGTCCGGTGAGCCGCTGCGCTGCGTCCAGCACATCGCCGACGGTCGGCACCTCGATGGCGACCTGGCCGAGGCCGAGGCCCGGTGCCCGCAGGCCGACCCCGGCGGTGCCCCAGGTGTTCATCGCCATGTGGTGGTGGTAGCCACCGGCCGAGACGAACAGCGCCCCCGGCAGCTCCGCCGTGACCTCGAAGCCGAGGGTGTCCACGTAGAAGTCCTTGGCCTGGCCTGTCTGGCCGACCTTGAGGTGGACGTGGCCGACCACCTGCGCTCCGGTACCGGCCAGAGCCGGGCGGTGATCCGGCGCCGTCTCCAGCAGCTCCCTGGCCGTGTCGGTGAGGTGCTCGGCGAGGAAGGCGTTGGGGTCGAGCCAGAGCGTGTCCATCAGCACCTGGTCGCCGTTCCAGCCCCACTGGTCGCGGGGCCGGTCCACGTACAGCTCGACACCGTTGCCCTCCGGGTCGTCCAGGTAGAACGCCTGGGAGACCAGGTGGTCGCCGCTGCCGGTGTACAGCTCGGGAGTGCTCATCGCCACCGAGGCGAGCACCGTGGCGAGCATCTCCGCGTCCGGGTGCAGCAGGGCGGTGTGGAACAGTCCGGCGCTGCGCCGCTCCCCCCTCGGCAGGTCCGGACGGTGTCGCAGCACGACCAGTTCCTGGCCGGCGCGGCCGAGGCTCACCGAGCCGGCGGTCTGGCCGATCGGCTCCAGCAGCAGCACGTCGCTGTAGAACCTGGTCATCAGGTCGAGGTCGGCGACGTCCAGCCCCACCCTGGACATGCGGGTCTCGGCTGGAAGCAGTTCGGTCGGCATGGTTCCTCCTGTTAGTTGACCATTCAACCACATCTGGAGCCGGAATGTTCCTTGGCCGATCCACAGGGTTCATCGAGGCCAGCCACAGCCGGCCGGAGTTCAGTGGTTCCCAGGAGCAACCACGGCAACCCTGGAGGCAGATGACAGCAGACCCAACCACGTTTCCCCGCCAGCGCGGCGGCCCCGTCCAGTTCCCACGACGGGGCCGCTTCCGCGTCCGCACCCCCTAGCCTGAACCCATGCCCAGCTCGCTCCGGAAGCCCTGAACGTGGAGGTCGTGCTCCTCGGCACCGGCGCAGCCGATGGCATCCCCAACCCGTTCTGTCGCTGTGCGACGTGCACCGACCACCGGGAGCGCGGCGAGCTCCGCACCCCCACCTCGGTTCTGGTCGACGGCCGCCTGCTGATCGACCCGGGCCCGGAAGCGCCCCGGCAGGTGACCCGCCTCGGCCGCGACCTCACCGGCCTGGTGAGTGTGCTCGCCGGGCACGCCCACAGCGACCACCTCGATCCGGCCATCCTGATGCACCGGGGCTGGGTGACCGACGCGCCGCTCCAGGTGGTGGGCCCGGCGCCGGTGGTGGCCTGGAGCCGGCAGTGGCTGGACGGCGACCAGACCGCGATCTCCTTCACCACCGTCACCGCCGGGGACTCGCTCGAGGTGGCCGGCTACCGGGTGAGCGTGCTGGCAGCCAACCATGAGGCCTTCGGCGAGGCCTGCTGCTACCTGATCGAGGACGGCTCGTCCGCCCTGCTGTACGCCACCGACACCGGCCTGCTGCCGGAGACCACGCTGGCAGCGCTGGTCGGCAGGCGGGCTGACCTGGTTCTGCTCGAGGAGACCTTCGGACCCAGGACGGACAAGGGCGAGCGGCACCTGCACCTGGCCACCTTCGCCAGCACGCTCCAGCACCTGCGGGCGATCGGCTTCATCGACGAGGGCACTCGGGTCGTGGCCGTCCACCTCGCCCACGACAATCCCCCGCTGGCCCAATTGAGGGCCGAACTCGCCGAGCTGGGCGCCGAGGCCCTCCCTGACGGTGCAGTGATCGTCCTCGACTGACCTCTGCTCAGAACCGGCCAACCCGAAAACGGGACAAACCTGCCGCCAGTCCGCCGAAGCTGGCCCGAAAGCCGCTTCCGTGCGATCCAGTGGCAGGTTTGTCCCATTCCGTCCGTCGCCCGCATCGCGGTGGGCCGGGCGACGGGCGAGGTGGGGCTGCTCAGGCGGTGGCCAGGCGCCGGCGAACCGGACGCTCCAGCCGGGCAGCCGCCGCCAGCTCCAGACGGGCGGTGGCGCGCAGCACGGCGGCCGCCAGGGCCCGCGTGCGACCCGGGCGGACGGCTGCCTCCACCTGGGGGGCGTCCGGGAACGCCGAGGTGTTCTCGGCTTCGGCCATCTGCAGCGTCGGGGCATAGCTCAGGTATGCGGACATGGTTATCTCCTGTTTGGTTGGGTGCGGCCTGCGTTTGCTCAGGCCACTGGGCGGGTGCTGCGTCGCACGATCAGCTCGTGCGGCAGGACGATCCGGCGATTCCTGCGTTCCGGATCCAGTAACAGTTCGGCGGCAAGGCGTCCCTTGTCCCGGACGGGTTGGTGAATCGTGGTGAGTCCGGCTGCTGCGGCTTCGGGAACATCGTCGAAGCCGGCGACCGAGATCTCTTCCCCCGGGGTGACGCCACGCTGGCGACACGCCTCGAGGAAGCCGAGGGCCATGACGTCGCTGACTGCAACGACGGCAGTCGGGCGGTCGCGGCGATCCAGCACGAGCGTGCCCGCGGCCTGCCCGGACGCCTTGGAGTTGGAGCCGGTCGGGATGATCGTGACGTCGAGCCCGGCAAGCCCTTCGACCAGGCCCTTGACCCGCAGGTCCCCCGCGAATCCGAACCGCTGGTTCGCGTCCAGGAGGGCTGCGAACTCGGCCGGGCTGTGCTCGACGAGCGTCTTCTGGCCGGGATAGGTGGCCTCGACCAGCAGGAAGATCCGTCGGTGCCCGAGCCGGCGCAGGTGGCCGGCGATGTCCATGGCTGCTGCCTGGTCGTCGATCACGACGTAGTCGCCTTCACCCTTCTCGCCGACCTGGTGGGCGATCGTGCAGTAGACCGACGGCAGCC
>JADLEH010000221.1 GCA_020846255.1 Propionibacteriaceae bacterium | reverse complement strand
GAACTGCCAGGCGACGATCGCGGCCGAGAGCACCTCGACCACCGAGTCCAGGCCGAAGGCGAGCAGGGCTGAGGAGGAGGCGATCCCGCCGGCCGTGAGGGCCACGACCGCCTCGATCACGTTGTAGGCGATGGTCGCTGTGACGATGAGGCGGACGCGACGCTGCAGCACCAGCCGCCGGATCGGGGCCTGGCCCTGGGTCAGCGCCCTCAACGACTGCACTGGCACTCCTGCCCGGCGCAGCAGTCCGGGTCCACCGTGAGCACCAGCCTGAGCAGGTCGTCCAGCGCCGGCTCCAGGTGCGGCTCGGCCAGCCGGTACCAGGCGTTGCGCCCCACCCTCACCGACTCGACCAGGCCGCAGCCGCGCAGGCAGGTCAGCTGGTTGGAGACCACCTGGCGGGAGACGGCCAGCCCATCGGCCAGCTCGGACGGTGTTGCCGGAGCGTTCCGCAGGGCCAGCAGGATCCGCACCCGGGTCTCGTCGGAGATGGCGTAGCCGAACCTGGATAGGGCAGCGGCGTGGGTCAGGACGACCCTCTCCCCAGCTGGTGCTGTCACCCGGAGACAATACAGCGATTGCTGTATCGACGGCCAGCGTCCGGCGCCTCAGTAGTAGTAGGACTGACTTCAGGGGCAGACGATCCCGCCTGCGCAGAGCCCCAGGTCCAACGGTCTTGCGGTCGCCTCCCGCCGACGCGCACGGTTCAGCGTTCGACAAGAAGACCGGCCACCGGGGTGATCGGTAACCCAACCCCAGGCGCGGGCTTCGACGGATCTCCGACTTCACGACCGACGGATCTGGGACTTCGGCTCCGACGGATCTGGCTAACCGGCTGACCTGCGGCTGCTGTCGTCGGCCGCTGGCTCCCTGACCTGTTGTGTACACCGACCCGGCCGGAGAACACTGGTGGTGTCGCCTCTTCCCCGACCGGGTCGGTGCGCGGGCCGGTTCGGGGCGATCCGCATCGCCGGTCGAATCGTCGGGTTGAACTGAGCGAGCGTGCTCAGCCGATCCGGCTCGCGTCCCGACGCCATAGTCCACATGGCGCCGGGACGTCTGTGCTTCACAGCTCAGGCAGCTGCGCCCACCGCGATCAGGCAGACTGCGACCAGAGTGTTGCCGACCCAGATGGCGAAGGCCGGCGGGTCGATATGGGTGTTTCCTCGGGACAGGAAGAGGCGCTGGGACAACTCGCCCAGGCCTGCGGCGATGGCACCGAACACCGCGCCGATCAGGATCGCTCCCACCGCTGCACCGGGGTTCCAGCCGGCCGCGACGATGGTCGGAGCGCCGGCCACGATCGGGTAGAAGGCGACCGCCGCGAGACCGCCGATATTCGTCATGTGGTGCGTGACCGGTGTCGACCAGCCCATGTTGAGGAACGCGATGGTGATGGCGGAGACGCCGAACGCGAGCGTGTTCGCCGAGCCGCCGATCGAGGGCAGGTTGGTTGCCAGCATGATCGAGACGCCCGCCGCGAACAGGCCGGCCAGGGCCCCGAGGGTCAGGAACTGGCTGGGCTTCTCCTGGTAGCGCAACCAGCAGTTGGCATCGTTGACGCCGAGCAGGCCGTTTGCGCCGGGCTTCTTCGCGTTGAGCAGCGACGGCGCCCCGAACGCGAGTCGGGCGATCATGGCTGAGAGCACGACCGCGAGCGCCACAGAGTCAGTGTGGCTTCCGAACCAGGGGATCAGGGTGATGCCCTGCTGGATCGCGAAACCGATCGCGCCGAACAGCGCGCCGACCATCAGGACATCGACCTTGCCGAACTTCGCCAGCGGCGTACCGACATCGCGGCCGGTCTCCAAGTAACCCTTCTTGGCCGCGTAGGCCGCAGCCGCGACACCGCCACCGAACGCGACGTGCGGGCCGAGGAACGGGCCGAAGGCGACATAGCCGAACAGCATTGTGCTCATGTTCGGATCTCCGGCGACTGCGGCGCCGATCCCGGCCATCAGGACGAAGCCAACCATCGCGAAGGCGAAGTTGGCACCCAACGCGGCGCCGATGAGGCCACCGCCGAGAGATGCGATGAGCATGAACAGGAACTCCATAGGTCCTCTTCCTTCACAGGTATGCGTTGCGCCAACTTCACGAGCAGGTGCCGGAAGGGGCACCGGCTCGGAGTCCTCCCGGGCGGATCACCGAGCGAGGGCGTTCCCCCCAGGCAAGGCCCGCGCGACGATGCGAGGGCCCGCAACTGAAGGTGAAACTACACTAAAAGTGAAGAATTGCTTCACTCCTATGAGTGGGCTGGCTCACTCGTGCAATCGTAGTGAAGGAAACTGAACGTTTGTGAAGTCGGAGCCGAGAGCCAGTCGACGTCAGATTGCGCCTCTGTAGCCGCGGATGATCGCGCCGCGGCGGGGGCACGCTGTTCTAGCGCCGCCCGTCAAGAGGAACTCACGACCCCTGGGTGGGGAAGATCAGCGCCGAGGCGGATGGCTGTCGTCCGCCTCTGTAGCCGCGGATGATCGCGCCGCAGTGGGGGCAGATGGTCTTGGCGCCGCCAGTCAGGAAGAACTCACGACCCTCGGTGGGGGTGAACTCTCCCCGCGGCGAATGTCCGTCGTCCTCGTGGACCAACCGCCACACGCCGTCCCGGTAGAGGCGGAACGAGAGGCCCGCACAATACGGGCAGGCGGGGTGCTCAGCCACCGTGACCGTTGTGACGGCTTCCCGCAGGATGGCCAGCTGCTCGGCACTGGTATCGGGATCGACGACGGCCTCGGCGAAGTCCGACAGGGAGCCGAACCGGTGCAGCGCGGTGACGGCCCAGTCGGTGTGGTCGACCAGGAGCACCGGGGTGATCGCGGACGCGATCATGGCTTGTTTCACCTGGGATACGGCCTCGACCGGATGGAAGCACCCGCTCGCACTGATACCGGTGACCCCGATCAGGCTGTAGTCGGCCCGGAGGCCTGCGACCATGTCGATCGCGGCCTTGCCGACGAGGGACTCGCTGGCGGCCTGGTACTCCCCGCCGGTCAACAACAACCGGATGCTGGGAGCCCGCTTCAACTCCCTGGCCACCGCCAGGGAGTCGGTGATCACAGTGAGCTCCTGGTCGGGCAGTTCGCGCGAGATCTCCACAGCAGCACTGGAGCAGTCCATGATCACCGTGCTTCCGGAAGGGATCCGTTTGATCACGGCATCGGCGATGGCGGCCTTGCCACGGGCATACTGCTTGTGGTCCGACAAGGCCTTCGAGTCGTCCATTCGGTGTAGGGGTGCCGGGGAGACGAGCCCGCGCTGGGAGCGGGTCAGCTGCCCGGACTTCTCCAGGGCCCACAGGTCGCGATAGATCGTCACGCTGGACACGCCGGTCTCCGTCGCGATGTCCTCCACGCTGATCGCACCGGCCGCCGTCACGAGGTCGACCACCTGGCGGCGACGGGCCCGGACCGACTTCGCCGACGACCGTCCCACACCCGCTGCCATGGCTCGAACCTCCTCACCAGAGTGTAGTCCGGGCCTGCCTCACGGCTGGAGTGCAGCGGGCTCCCTCGTCGTAGCCGGAGGCCGACTGGACGCCCGCGATCGCCTGGGACGCGAACTCTGTCTTCAGGCCCGTTTCAGTAGTAGTAGGGGAACTTCGACCAGTTCGGCGGGCGCTTCTCCAGGAACGAGTCCCTGCCCTCCACAGCCTCGTCCGTCATGTAGGCGAGGCGGGTGGTCTCGCCTGCGAACACCTGCTGG
>JADLEH010000220.1 GCA_020846255.1 Propionibacteriaceae bacterium | reverse complement strand
TACGCCAGCGGTCTGGTGGAGTGCTCGGCGACGCTGCGTCCGGCGATCGACCGGCTGCTGTACAAGGTCGCGGTCGTGACCGACCTCGACCAGGGCATGGGGCTGGTCGCGAAGCTGCCGGACGTCACGGCCGTGACAGCAGATGGCGATGTGCTCAGCGCGTGGTTCGCAGCCGGAGGTTCCTCTGCGAAGCCCTCCCTGCTCGAGGTGCAGGCTGCCCTCGACGAGGCCAACGTCCGGCTTGCGGCAGCCCAGGCGGAGACCGAGCGGCTGCGGTTCGCGATGGCCGAGGCAGAGCACGTCCTGGCAGCAGCGAGGGAGCGATCCGATGCCGCCCTGGCCAGGCTGCACGAATCGGACGCCGAGCACGCCGCGCTGGCCGAGGAGGCCGGGGAGCTGAACCAGACCGTCCGCGCGGCCCAGGCCGAGGCCGGTCGGCTGGCCGCGGCAGCAGAGGCTGCAGCTGCGGCGCGCGACCACGCCCTCGCGAGTCTCGGTGAGCTGGAGGCCCGGCTGGAGCTGGCCTCGGCCCAGACCGAGGTGAGCGAGGCCGACCCGACCGAACGGGACCACCGCGGCGACCTGGCCAGGGCCGCGCGCTCCGCGGAGATGGACGCCCGGCTGGCGCTGCGGACGGTCGAGGAACGAGCCCGGGCCCTCGCCGGCCGCGCCGAGAGCCTGACCAGGGCAGCAGAGGCCGAGCGCTCCGCCCGGGCGAAAGCGGCAGCGCGCCGCGAGCAGTTGCGCCGGGAGGCCGAGGTGGCAGCTGCGGTGCTGACAGCCGCCGAATGGCTCGACGGGCAACTGGCCGGGTCCAGGGCGCTGGCCGAGATCGAACGAACCCGGGCCCAGCAGCGCCGCAACGAGGCCGAGGCAGAACTGACCACCGTGCGGCAGCGCGGGCGCGAGCTCGCCCGCGCCTTCGAGGGGCTGGTCGACACCGTCCACAAGGACGAGCTCGCCCGCGCCCAGCAGCAGATGAAGATCGACGCCATCGCAGAGAAGGCGCTCTCCGAGCTCGGCCTGGACACCGAGGCACTCGCGGCCGAGTACGGCCCGGACTGCCTGGTGCCCGTCCTGGTCGGGCCGGACGGCGCGCCGCTGGCGGAGGACGACCCGAGGCCGGACCCGGTGCCCTACGTGCGAGCGGAGCAGGAGAAGCGGCTCCGGGCTGCCGAACGCGACCTCGCAGTACTGGGCAAGGTGAACCCGCTCGCGCTGGAGGAGTTCGACGCACTCAGCGAGCGCCACACCTTCCTCGCCGAGCAACTGGCCGACCTGCGCAAGACCCGCGACGACCTGACCGACATCATCGCCGACGTCGACCTGAGGGTTCAGGAGGTGTTCGCCGCGGCCTACGCCGACGTCGAGAAGGCCTTCGAGGACTCCTTCGCCCGGCTGTTCCCCGGCGGCGAGGGCCGGCTCGTGCTCACCGAGCCGGGGGAGTGGCTGACCACCGGCGTAGAGGTGGAGGCGAGGCCGGCCGGCAAGAAGGTGAAGCGGCTGTCGCTGCTCTCCGGTGGGGAGCGCTCCCTGGTGGCCGTGGCGTTCCTGGTCGCGCTGTTCAAGGCGCGGCCGAGCCCCTTCTACATCCTCGACGAGGTCGAGGCGGCCCTTGACGACACCAACCTCGGCCGGCTGCTGGAGATCTACGAGGAACTCCGGGCCGACAGCCAGTTGCTGGTGATCACCCACCAGAAGCGGACGATGGAGATCGCCGACGCGCTCTACGGGGTGACGATGCGGTCCGACGGGGTGTCGACCGTGATCAGCCAGCGTCTCCGGGAAGCCTGAACGTGGCACGAGATTGGCACGAAAGGGGACTGTCCCCTTTTGCGCGGTCCTGACGGGGGTAGTCGGGCGGCCGTCACCGGTCGGGCATAATGGAACCGAGCTTGGCGGAAGGCGAAGTCAGTGACCTACTGGATCATCACAGTCGCGATCGTGGCGATCGCGCTGTGCATCATCGCCATCGTCGCAGTCGGGATGAAAGGCAGCCTCGGCGGCCGCGCACCGGAACTGGCCAATGTGATGGCCAACACCGCCCGCCACCTGAACGGCGACGCCGACCCGCCCCAGGGCCTGGTCGAGTTCTTCGAGGAGATCCCGGACATCCGGCCGAAGTCGGCCGACTCGGCAGCGGAGACGCCCAAGCACTGAGGTCGGCACGACCGATGGCCCGGCGTTGCCTAACATGACCGGGTGGAGATCTTCTGGATAATCATGGCGGCCGTGGCGCTGGTCCTTGTTGTGGCCGGCGTCACCATCGTCGTCGGACGCCGCAAGGCGCTGCCGCCGGCCCCGCCCGTCCCGCAACTTCCCGCCGAGGCGGCCCAACCTGCTGCAGCGGGCCGGCCGGTCGAGGCTCCTGGCGCTGAGCCGGCAGCAGGACTCGACATCCCGGAGCCGGCGGCCTCGAGGCTGAGTCGGTTGCGCCGGCGGCTGTCGGCGAGCAACAACCCCTTCGCCAGGGGCCTGCTCGGCCTGCTGGCCGCCGACCGGCTGGACGCGGAGGCGTGGGAGGATCTCGAAGCCACCCTGATCACGTCCGACCTCGGGGTCGGGCCGACCGACGAGCTGATCACGGCCCTGCGTCGGGAGACGGCCATCGACGGGGTGTCCGACCCGGCGAAGGCGCGCCAGGTGCTGCGCGCAGAACTGCTGAAGCTGATCGGGCCGGACGAGGGCCGCGCACTGCAGGTGACCGGGGCCGACGGGAAGCCCGGCGTCGTGCTGGTGGTCGGGGTCAACGGCACGGGCAAGACCACGACCATCGGCAAGCTGGCGCGGGTGCTGGTGGCCGAGGGCAACTCGGTGGTGCTGGCCGCCGCAGACACCTTCCGGGCCGCAGCGGCCGACCAGCTGCAGACCTGGGGCGCCCGGGTCGGCGTCCCGGTGGTTCGGGGACCCGAGGGTGGCGATCCGGCTTCGGTTGCGCATGACGCGGTGGAAACCGGCATCCGGGACGGCGTCGACGTGGTCGTCGTGGACACAGCCGGTCGCCTGCACACCAAGACCGGGCTGATGGACGAACTGGGCAAGATCAAGCGGGTGATCGGCCGCCTCGCCCCGGTCACGGAGGTGCTGCTGGTGATCGATGCCACCACCGGCCAGAACGGCCTTGCGCAGGCCAGGGTGTTCGCAGAGGTGGTGGACGTGACCGGCATCGTGTTGTCCAAGCTTGACGGGTCGGCCAAGGGCGGCATCGTCGTGCCGGTCCAGCGCGAACTGGGAGTGCCGGTCAAGCTGATCGGGCTCGGCGAAGGGGCGGACGACCTCGCCCCGTTCGAGGCGGAGGGCTTCGTCGACGCACTGCTCGGTGAGGGCTGATGCGAATCCGGCCGGCCGTTCCGGCTGACCTGCCGGTGCTGCTGGAGATCTACAACGACGCAGTGGTCCGCACGACGGCCAGCTGGGACCTGGCGCCCTGGACCCCGGTCGAGCACGCCGAGTGGTACGCGACGAAGGCAGAGCACCGGCACCCGATCCTGGTCGCCGAGTCGGACGGTGAGGTGCTCGGCTACGCCGCCTACGGCCCGTTCCGGCCGAAGGCCGGCTACGCGGCCACCATGGAGCACAGCGTCTACGTCCGTCCCGGGCATCAGGGCAAGGGCATCGGCAGGGCGCTGCTGGTCGCAGTCATCGAGGCAGCCCGCGCGAACGGCGTCCACGCCCTGATCGGCGGGCTCAGCTCCGACAACGAGGTCTCGATGCGGCTGCACCTGTCCCTCGGCTTCGTCGAGGTGGGCAGGCTGCCCGAGGTGGGCCGCAAGTTCGACCGCTGGCTGGATCTGGTGCTGCTGCAACTCATCCTTTGACCGAACGGTGGCCGGGCTTGTCGAGCCCAGCCGTCTCGGCTCAGCCGGCGTCGGACCAGCCGGTAGGATGGCCCGAGTTCCCGAGCGTGAGGTACCCCCTTGTTCGACACCCTGTCCGACCGACTCAGTGCGGCCTTCCGCAACCTGCGCGGCAAGACCCGGCTGACCGATGCCGACATCGACGCGACCGCGCGCGAGATCCGGCTGGCCCTGCTTGAGGCCGACGTCAACCTCGGCGTCGTCAAGGACTTCATCGCTGCGGTGAAGGCAAGGGCCGCTGGAGCCGAAGTGCAGGCGGCGCTGAACCCGGCGCAGCAGATCGTCAAGATCGTCAACGAGGAGCTCGTCGGGATCCTCGGCGGTGACGCCCGGCCGCTGCGGTTCGCGAAGCGTCCGCCGACGGTGATCATGCTCGCCGGCCTCCAGGGCTCCGGCAAGACCACCCTCGCCGGCAAGCTGGGCAAGTGGTTGAAGGACCAGGGCCACTCGCCGCTGCTGGTTGCTGCTGACCTGCAGCGGCCCAACGCCGTCACCCAGCTGCAGGTGGTCGGCGAGCGGGCCGGCGTGCACGTCTTCGCCCCGGAGCCCGGGAACGGCACCGGCGACCCGGTGGCTGTCGCCAGGAACTCGATCCTGCAGGCGATGAGCAAGCTCTACGACGTCGTGATCGTCGACACCGCCGGCCGCCTGGGCGTGGACGCAGAACTGATGCAGCAGGCGGCCGACATCCGCGACGCCGTCAGCCCGACCGAGATCCTGTTCGTCGTCGACGCCATGATCGGCCAGGACGCCGTGAACACGGCCCGCGCCTTCGCCGAGGGGGTGGGCTTCGACGGAGTCGTGCTGTCCAAGCTGGACGGTGACGCCCGCGGCGGTGCAGCCCTCTCCATCGCCAAGGTCACCGGCAAGCCGATCATGTTCGCCTCCAACGGCGAGGGACTGGGCGACTTCGACGCCTTCCATCCCGACCGGATGGCCAGCCGGATCCTCGGCATGGGCGACATCCTCACCCTGATCGAGCAGGCCGAGAAGACCTTCGACGCCGAACAGTCGGCCAAGGCTGCCCAGAAGCTGATGGGCGGCAAGGGCGAGTTCGGGCTCGACGACTTCCTGCAGCAGATGCAGGCCGTCCGCCGGATGGGACCGCTGTCGAAGATCCTCGGCATGATGCCGGGAATGGGCCAGATGAAGGACCAGATCGCCGGCATCGACGAGCGGGAGATCGACCGCATCGAGGCGATCATCTACTCCATGACCCCGGCCGAGCGGACCAACCCCAAGCTTCTCGACGGCTCCCGGAGGGCCCGGATCGCGAAGGGCTCCGGCACGCAGGTCTCCGACGTCAACTCGCTGGTGAACCGGTTCTTCGAGGCCAGGAAGATGATGCAGAGCCTCGCCGGAGCCATGCCAGGGATGCCCGGCGCCCGGCGTCCGGCAGTGAGCCAGCCGGCAAGGAAGAAGAAGGGCAACAAGGTCTCCGGCAACCCGGCCAAGCGGTCCGGTGCGCCCGCTGCCGTGACCCCGGAGCCGGTCCAGACGTCGGCGTTCGGCCGGCCCGTGCAGCCGACCGAGGCCGACCTGGCCAAGGCAGTGGGTGAGTTCCAGTTGCCGGCCGAGCTGCAGCAGCTGTTCAACCCGAAGAACACCGGTCCGCGCTGAACCCGGCAGATGAGCCACAACCACGCCCCGCCCGGACTGGGCGAACCCGCGCTCTTCGCCCATGACCATGCTCCCGCCGGGCCGGCCGGGGCGCCGGAGGCCCAACGGCTGCACCTCAACGGCGTGCTGCTGCCGGACGGCGAGACCCGCGACCTTTGGGTCGTCGACGGACTGATCCGCACCGAACCCGTGGCCGGCGCCGTGACGGTGTGCCGGGGGGCCTGGATCCTGCCCGGCCTGGTGGACGCCCACTGCCATGTCGGCCTCGGCGAGCGCGGGGCGGTACCGCGGGAGGTTGCCGAGGCCCAGGCCGCGAGCGACCGGGACGCCGGCACCCTGCTGATCCGCGACGCCGGATCGCCGGTCGACACCCACTGGATCGACGAGCGGCCTGACCTGCCGCGGATCATCCGCGCCGGTCGCCACATCGCGCGTCCCCTGCGCTACCTCCGGGACTACGCCGAAGAGGTGGAGCCCGAGGCCCTGATCGCCGAGGTGGCCCGGCAGGCCGCCCGCGGCGACGGCTGGGTCAAGCTCGTCGGCGACTGGATCGACCGGGACGTCGGAGACCTGGCCCCGCTCTGGCCCGCCGACCTGGCCGCGGCAGCGATCGCCCGGGCCCACGAGCTCGGCGCGCGGGTGACAGCCCACTGTTTCGGTGAGGAGTCGGTGCACCAGCTCGTCCGCGCCGGGATCGACGGCATCGAGCACGGCACCGGGCTGGACGCCGGGACCATCGACCTGATGGCCGAGCGTGGCGTTGCGCTGGTTCCGACCATGATCAACCTGGAGAACTTCCCCGGGTTCGCCGATGCGGGGGAGGCGAAGTTCCCCGCGTACGCCCGGCACATGCGCGCCCTGCACGCCCGGCGCCTCGCCACGCTCACCGCAGCCGTCGAGGCCGGGGTCCCCGTCTACGCCGGCACCGACGCAGGTGGCACCATCAGCCACGGCCAGCTCGGTTCCGAGATCGCTTTGCTGGCGAAGCTCGGCGGCCCCGAGTTCGCGCTCGGCGCCGCGTCCTGGCGGGCGCGGCAGTGGTTGGGTGCACCCCCGGTCGTCGAGGGCGCCTGGGCCGACCTGGTCGCGT
>JADLEH010000219.1 GCA_020846255.1 Propionibacteriaceae bacterium | reverse complement strand
GCCGACCTCGACGCCCCCGGGCTGTACCACCGGACGGTGGGCCTGCGCGACGAGTGGGCAGCCATCCAGCGGCGCAAGGGCTGAGCGTGGCGCGGACGGTCACCGCCCCGGTGCCCGACCGGCTGCCACCACTGCGCCTCCCCGACCAGCGCGGACGCCGCATCGTCGTCACCGGTGCGAGCAGCGGAATCGGCGAGGCGGCAGCGCTCGGCCTCGCCGCCGCCGGTGCCCAGCTCGTGCTCGGGGTGCGCAGCGGGGCCCGCGGCGACGCAGCTGCCGAGCGGATCCTGGCCGCCCATCCCGGAGCGGCGCTCAGCGTCGAGGTGGTCGACCTCGGGTCGCTGGCCAGCATCGCCGACTTCGCAGCCCGGGTGGGCACCGCAGGGGTGGACGTCCTCGTGAGCAACGCCGGCCTCAGCGCCAGGGACCCCGACGCCCGAACGGTGGACGGCTTCGACCTGCAGGTCGGGGTGAACTACCTGGGCTCCTGGGCCCTCACCGCCGGGCTCTGGCCTGCGCTGCGGGCCAGAGCCGGCGCGCGAGTCGTGACCCTCGGCTCGATGGTCGCCCGACGCGGTCGAATCGAGGACGACTTCGGCCGTCCCAGCGGTTCCACCTACCGCTCCTACGCCGACTCCAAACTGGCGCAGGTGGTGTTCGCCGGGGAACTCCAGCGCCGCGCGGCCGCTGCCGGCTCCGGCTTCAGCGCCGTGCCGGCACATCCCGGCTGGTCCCAGACGGCGATCTTCGACACCGCCGGACCACCGGCATGGGTGGACCGGATCGGTCACCTGATCGGCGCCCTGCAGTCCCCGGCCGACGGCGCCCAGCCGATCCTGCTCGCCGCCACAGCAGCACGTCCGGCCGCCTACTACGGACCAACCAGGCGGTGGGGTGCCGCCGGCCCGGCCGGCCCGGTGCAGTTGCCGGCGGGTGCTCTGGCCCCCGGTGTCGGGACGCGCCTGTGGGAGATCACGGAGCGGCTCACCGGGATCACCTTCGGGGCCTAAGGTATGGCCCATGCACAGCCCTGTCCTCGTCGTCGGCGAAGCCCTCATCGACATCGTCATCCCACCGTCGGGTCCGTCGCTGGAACACGTCGGCGGTAGTCCGGCCAACGTTGCGATCGGGCTCGCCCGGCTCGGCCACAGCACGGAACTCGCCACCCATATCGGCACCGACGAGCGGGGCCGGCGGATCGCCGACCTGATGGCTGCAGAGCACGTGGCGCTCACCCCGGGCAGCACGGACGCCGAGCGCACCCCGACCGCGGCAGCCCACCTCGACAGTTCCGGGGTGGCCACCTACGAGTTCGACCTCGACTGGAAGCTGGACCCGGCGAGGGTTGTGGTCGGCGGCCACCTGCACACCGGCTCGATCGCAGCCACCCTTCCCCCCGGCGGGGAGGCCGTGCTCGCGATCGTGGCGGGCGCCCGCGAACACGCCACCATCTCCTACGACCCGAACGCCAGGCCGACCCTGATGGGCTCCCCGGCCGAGGCCCGCCCGGTGATCGAGCGGCTGATTGCGCTCTCCGACGTGGTGAAGGCTTCGGACGAGGACGTCCGTTGGCTCTACGGCACCACCCCGATCACCCAGGTCCTGGCCGAGTGGGCAGCGATGGGCCCGTCGATCTGCGCGATCACCCAGGGCGGGTCGGAGGTCGTCGTCCTTGCGGCCGGCTCGATCGAGCGGTTCCCCACCCTGCCGACCCCGGTGGTGGACACGGTCGGCGCCGGGGACTCCTTCATGGCCGGGCTCATCTCCGGCCTGCTGGACGCCGACCTGCTCGGCGGCGCCGACGCGAGGGAACGGCTCAGGTTCGCGCACTGGCCGGCCATCTGGGCAGCTGTGGACCGGGCGCTGGCCTGCGCTGCGGTCACCGTCTCGCGGGCCGGGGCCAACCCGCCCACCCGCGCCGACCTGGACGTCCAGCTCTGATCAGCCCAGCCGCGGGTAGCGCCCGCGGTGGTGCACGAGCGGGTCGGCAGCGGTGCCGGCCGTGGCCAGCTCCTCGATCACGCACGTCACCAGCAGCGACCAGCCGACCTGGCGGGACTCCTCCAGCCTGACCCCGGCCCAGGTGGCCGCCCCAGCCGGGACGGGACCCCAGGCGGTCTCCTCGAAGGCGGCCTGCCGGAACATCCCACCCGGCGCGGGCGCCTGGCCGGCGAAGATCTCGGCCAGCCCGAGCTGGTCGCGCTCAAGGACGGTCACGGCCGCCACCCCGGAGTGGAGCAGCGCCTCGCAGAGGTCGGAGAGCGGGTCGAGGAGCGCGAGCAGACGCGGCGGCAAGCCGTTCGCCACCAGCACCGAGGACACCGTCAGGCCCTCGGGGCGACGCTCCCCCACTGCTGTCCACAACGTCACCCCTGAAGCCAGCCGGCCCCGCAGGGACCGGACGGCGTCCCGGGCCGACGGCGGATCGGCGAACGGGTGCGAGTGGTGGATGGTCACGCCCGGAGGATACCCGCCCCACCCGCCTCCGCCCTCGCTACCCCTTCGTCGCGCCTCGCTACCCGTCCGTCGCACCTCGCTACCGGTACCCCCGCCTCGCTACCGGTGCACGGGTAGCGTCCCGACCGACGGGTAGCGGGGCCGGGGCACGCGGGGCGGGACGAGGACCGGGACCGGGACGCAGAACGGCCCCCGCATTTCTGCGGGGGCCGTTCCTTGCGGATCGGTCAGCGAGCCAGGCTCACTTGATGATCTTGGTCACGCGGCCGGCGCCGACGGTCCGGCCACCCTCGCGGATGGCGAACTTGAGGCCGTCCTCCATGGCGATCGGCTTGTTCAGGTGCACGGTCATGTCGGTGTTGTCACCGGGCATCACCATGTCGGTGCCCTCGGGCAGCTGAACAACACCGGTCACGTCGGTGGTGCGGAAGTAGAACTGCGGGCTGTAGTTGGAGAAGAACGGCTTGTGACGGCCACCCTCTTCCTTGGTCAGCACGTAGACGTTGGCGTCGAAGTCGGTGTGCGGCGTTGCCGAACCCGGCTTGATGACGACCATGCCGCGCTCGACATCGTCCTTCTTGGTGCCACGGAGCAGCAGGCCGACGTTCTCGCCCGCACGACCCTCGTCGAGGATCTTGCGGAACATCTCGACACCGGTGATGGTGCTGGACTGCTTCTTGTCGGCGATACCGATGATGTCGACGGTCTCACCGGTGCGGACGATGCCGCGCTCGATGCGGCCGGTGACGACGGTGCCACGACCGGTGATCGTGAACACATCCTCGATCGGCATCAGGAACGGCTTCTCGGTCTCGCGCTCGGGCTGCGGGATGTAGTCGTCGACTGCGTCCATCAGCTCGAGGATGCTCTCGCTCCACTTCTCGTCACCGTTCATGGCCGGGAAGGCCGCGACGCGAACGATCGGGCAGTTGTCGCCGTCGAACTCCTGGGCCGTCAGCAGCTCGCGGAGCTCCATCTCGACGAGCTCGATGAGCTCCTCGTCGTCGACCAGGTCGCACTTGTTCAGCGCGACGACGATGGCGGGGACGCCGACCTGACGGGCGAGCAGCACGTGCTCGCGGGTCTGCGGCATCGGGCCGTCGGTGGCGGCCACGACCAG
>JADLEH010000218.1 GCA_020846255.1 Propionibacteriaceae bacterium | reverse complement strand
GTGGGAGGTGGCCACTGACGGGACGCGCCGGCTCGCCTACAACACGTACTCCGAGCTCGTGGTCCGGGAGCTCCACGGTGTCGGCCGCTCAGCCCCACGCGTTCTGGGCACGCTCGCTCCCGCGACCCTCAACCTGATCACCCGGGCCCGCGAGTGGCCGCTGCAACTCGATGCCACCAAGCCGCTGGCTGCCGGGACCCTGACCATCCGGGACGCCGACGGCAACTCCGTCCGCACGTATCCGGTCGAGGAGACCCCTGACGGCTCGGTCCGCGACATCTCCTGGGACGGCCGGGACGAGGCCGGCGACGACGTCGCCACCGGCACGTACCGCTGGAGCCTGGAACAGTCCGCTGCCGACGGCACCGGCGAGTTGGTGGCCGTCGACGGTCTGTCGCCGGTGACCGGCGAGATCGAGGTTGTCCGAACCATCCTCGGCACCGTCTCCGGGACCACGCCGAAGCTCACCGACACCACCCCCAAGGTCGGGCAGACCCTGCGGGTGACCACCGGAACCTGGGCGCCTTCGGCCGGCCTCGAGTTCGACTACAAGTGGTACCGGTACGGGAACCCGACCCCGGTCGGCACCGGCGAGACCTACCAGGTGGTGGCGGCCGACCTCGGCAAGAAGCTCAAGGTGTCGGTCACCGGTTCAGTGGAGGGCTGGACGTCGACGAAGAAGACCTCTGCTTACAGCTCCACCGTGGCCAAGGGCACCCTGAGCCCGAAGCCGGTGCCGACGATCGACAACCCGGCGCCGAAGGTCGGCGATGTCCTCACCGTCACCGCGGGTGCCTGGGGGCCGCCGGGGGTCAGGCTCACCTACCGCTGGTACCGGGTCACCTCGCGCGGCACCGCCTACTTCCTCGACCAGACCGGTGAGACCTACCAGGTGAGCCCCGGCGTCGCGGGCTACCGGCTGAAGGTGAAGGTGACCGGGCGCCTCACCGCCTACACCACCGGCTGGCAGTACTCGGCGCTTACGGCGAAGGTGCTGAAGGCCTGAGCGCCTAGCTACAGGTGAACCCGGGCCCGCCGACGACCATAGCCGGGGTGGCAGCGTCCGCGGGACCCGAGTAGGTGATGGCCGCGTCCTGCAGCCGGGCGGTCCGCACCCCGTCCCGGACGGAGACCTCGGCTGACTTCTCCAGCTCTGCGAAGGTGGGCTGCCACGGGAGCCGGCCGGCCAGCCGGAAGCCGTCCGGCACCCTGGCCAAATCGACGCTCCAGCCGATCACGAGCTCGACCGAGCCGCGACGCCCGGTGTGGATGACGAGGCCGGACCAGCTGTGGTCGACCACCGACAACGGGCTGCGTTCGCCGGTGAGCGTGCACAACCGGGGCCGGCCGACCTCCGACTTGCCGAGCCGGGCCTCGACCAGCGACTCAACCCGGCCGAACGGCGTCGTGCCGAGGGGCCGGTTGCCGATCGCGTCGCCGGCCAGCGTGAGCACCGGCAGCTCAGCTGAGGGCTGCGGCGCGCCCGGAGTTGTGGCCGCCGGGGTCGCGCCCGGATCGGTCGACGATCCGGCCGACGGGCTTGCCGTCGTGGCCGGAACCGCGGTCCCGGTGGAGGTCGGGACGGGCGGGGCCGACGGCTGGCCGGGCTGGGTGCAGCCGCCCAGGGCCAGCAGCGCGGCGCAACCGAGCGCGGCGATCCGAGTCTGCATTTCGTCCTCCCTTGGCCTGCCAACGGTAGCGCCGAGGTGGTAGGCCGCGGCCGGTCCCCCCGATTGGGTCTGGTGGTGGCCCGAGGCCGGGTGATAACTTCCGCTCTATTCCGCGCGTGTTGGAGCGAGCGGAATGGGGGGGATTTCCAGATGTCGTACCGCGGATGGCATGCGCCTGCGCCCAAGATCTCGAACCGTGTCCGGAGCCGTGCGGCCGCATTGGTGTCGCTGGCCATGGTCGCCGGACTGCTGGGGGGCGTTGCCTCGCCCGCTGCAGCCGTCGAGGACGAGGACCACGTCGACCTGCCCACGACCGGCTACGTTCCCGAGGTCGTGGCCGCCTCCGGTGCCGGGATCATCCTCGGTACCGACGAGGAGACGTCCCACCGGGTCTCGGCTGACGGCGGGACCAGCTGGTCGGCGCTGGAAGCGCCGGCGTTCACAGCCGACCGGGTGCGCCACGTCGCCGGCGGCAAGGTCGTGTACGTCGAGGACGGCCAGGGCGACAACACCGGTGACTACAGCAACGTGTACACCTACGACTTCGCGGACGGCACCACAGCCGAACCCGTTCGGGTCGACTTCCCGGAACTGCTGGCGGCGAGCTCCGACCACGCGGTCGTCGCCACCGGTTCCGGCCTCGCCTCGGTGCAGCTCCCTGGGGGAGCGCAGTCGGACCTGACCATCGACCCGCAGCTCTCAACTGCCCAGCTCTCCGCCGCCAACCTCTCGCTCGACTCCGGCCCGTACGCCCTGGTGTCCGTTCCGCTGCGGAACGCCGGCGCGCTGGGTGACGGCTTCCTCGACGCCGTCCCTCTTGCCGGCGGCGCGGACGCGCTCGTGGTCGTGCCCGGGCTGGTGACAGCAGGGTTGCGGGGCAGCCAGGCCATCTACGTGACCGGCGACGCGACCGCAGCCCGCCTCTGCTTTGCCGCTGCGGACAACCTCGCGGGAGCCGGCTGCCAGACCCTCCAGTCCGGGGACTTCTCCCACGCAACGGCCGCCATCGACGTCGGCCCCGACTGGGTTGTCGTGCACCTGTCGTTGTCCGAGGGCGAGGACGCCGCGGACTTCGTCCACTTCGGCACTGACGCCTCCGGAGCTGCCGGACAGGTCGTCCCTTCGGCTTCGATGGTATCCCTGTCGGTGTTCGGGCGCGGGGACACCGAGTTCCCGCTGGCGGGCGTTGTCACCGCGGAGGACGCCTACGTGGGGAGCTACGAGGCCGCAGCCGAAGTGAGCCGCAGCTTCGGCGTGCAGGCCCCGGTGACGACCCGGCAACTGTTCCTCACCCAGGATCGGGTGAGCGGCATCGACGATCGGCCGGTGGCCGGGGGAACCGCCGGCCAGGCCTGGACCCGCCCGCTCAGCGGCGTGGAGATCGGCGCCGAAACGCTCCTGCAGCGGGGCAGGGCGATGACCGTGTCGGGAAGCCGCACCCTGGTCAGCGGCGCCGCTGGCACGCAGGTCTGGGATGCGGGTCAGTTGATGGGCAGCCTGCCGACCATCGACAACGCCC
>JADLEH010000217.1 GCA_020846255.1 Propionibacteriaceae bacterium | reverse complement strand
CTGGCGGCGACCTTCCTGTCAGCGGTCGGGCTGTCGCTGGCCACCTGCGCCTACCTCGCCGCGACCGTGCGCCCAGCCATGGTCGCCGGCCGGTGAGCCCGACCCGGTGATCCTCAGCTGCGGACGGCGACCAGCAGGCCGTCGCCGACCGGCAGCAGCACCGGGGTGAACGACTCGTCGACGAGTACTGCCTGGAGGGCCTCGCGGATGATCAGGGGCTCGTCGTCGAAATTGCGTTCGTCGGCGACCAGACCCTGCCACAGGGCGTGGTGCAGGACCAGCAGGCCGCCGGAGCGCAGCAGGCGCTCGGCCTGCGCGACGTACTCCACGTACTCGAGCGGGTCGCCGTCGATGTAGACGATGTCGTAGGCGCCGTCGGTGAGCTTCGGCAGCACGCTGAGGGCCTGACCGGCGATCAGCCGGACGCGGCGGGTTGGGATCCCCTCGGCGGTGAGCACCTCACGGGCTGCGACCTGGTTCTCGCTCTCCGAATCGATGCTGGTCAGCACCCCGTCCGGGGCCATGCCGGCCAACAGCGCAAGGCCGGAGACCCCGGTGCCCGTGCCGATCTCGACGACCGCGCGCGCCGCCAGTGTCCTGGCCAGGAAAGTGAGCACAGCTGCCACCCCGGAGCTGATGCACTCCACACCGAGGTCGTCCGCCCGCTGGCGAGCCGACTCCGCCCCGTCCGACTCGGCGACGAAGGCCTCCGCGTAGGCGAACGTTGTCGAAAGCGAGGCTGCGCGGCCCGGGTTCTTCGGTGCTGGATTCACGGCACTCAGCGTACGACAACGAGCGTCCCGACCGCGGCTGCCACTTGAAGCCGAGGAGTCTCGAAGCGGGCCGCGTCGGGCGCCCGGGCGGAGATGCCCCTACCATTGCGTCGCATGAGTCACGTGGTGGTCGCCGAGCTGGTCGCGAATGTCCTCTCCGTCGAGGTCGAACCCGGTCAACGGGTGCATCCGGCGGACCCCGTGGTGATCCTGGAATCGATGAAGATGGAGATCCCGGTGCTCGCCGATGCCTCCGGGACCGTCACCGAGGTCGTGGTCGAAGTCGGCGATGTGGTTCGAGACGGCGACCCGCTGGTCGTGATCGCCACCGTTTAGGCTGGCCCCCATGACAGCGCTGCCCTTCGGCCGGGTCCAGACGGCCATGGTGACCCCGTTCCATCCGGACGGGTCGCTCAACCTCGCCGAGGCCCGCCGGCTGGCCGCCCACCTGGTCGACGTCCAGGGCAACGACGCCCTGGTCATCAACGGCACCACGGGGGAGTCGCCGACCACAACCGACGCGGAGAAGCTGGCCCTGCTCGAGGCCGTCATCGAGGAGGTCGGTGATCGGGCCCGGATCGTTGCCGGCGTCGGGACCTTCAACACCGCCCACACGATCGAGCTCGCAAAGCAGGCGGAGCAGGCCGGCTCGCACGGGTTGCTGGTGGTCACCCCTTACTACAGCCGGCCGCCGCAGGACGCCCTTGCCGACCACTTCCTCACCGTCGCGGACGCCACTTCGCTGCCGATCATGATCTATGACATCCCGCACCGCTCGGGGATCCCGGTCGAGACCGACACCATGATCCAGATCGCCGCCCACCCGAACATCGTCGCGGTGAAGGATGCCAAGGGCTCCCCGGTCGCCTCGGCGCAGGTGCTGGCCGCAACCGAACTGGCCTACTACTCCGGTGACGACGCGATGACCCTGCCGCTGCTCGCCGTCGGCGGGGTCGGGGTCGTCGGCACGTCGACGCACTTCACCGGCCGGGCGACCAGGGAGCTGATCGAGGCGTTCGTCGCCGGCGACGTCGCGAGGGCGACCGCGCTGAACGCTGCACTGCTGCCGGTCTTCCTCGGCGTGTTCGCCACCCAGGGCTGCCTGCTGGTCAAGGCCGGCCTCGCCGCCCGGGGCTTCACCCCCGGCCCGGTGCGCAAGCCGCTCCTCGAAGCCAGCCCGCAGCAGGCTGCGGCGTTCGTCGCCATCCTCGACGCCAACGGACTCTGAGGACTGCGGGACTAACCTGATCCCATGATCGACTTCAACATGTCCGAGATCCTGGTCTTGGGCGTGCTGGCCGTGATCATCTTCGGCCCGGAGAAGCTCCCCGAGCTGGCCCGCAAGGCCGCCCGGGTGATCAGCTACCTGCGCAACATCGCCAACGATGCCCAGGGTCGGCTCCGCCAGGAGCTCGGACCGGAGTTCGCCGACCTGGAGTTGGCCGACCTGAACCCGCGCGCGCTGGTCAACAAGCACCTGCTGAACCCGGTGCAGGCCGAGGCTACGGCCCTGAAGTCCCATCCCGATGCGCCGTCCCGGCCGGCCGGATCGCCCGTTGCGGCAGCAGCCCTGCCGGCGGCTGCGGACCGGTCCGATGCGGGGCCCGGAGCCCTGCCGGCCGCGGCGCCAACGGTCGTGGCTTTCGACACCGAAGCCACCTGAGGCCTGCGGGATGAGTTGGGCAGCCCGAAGGCGGTAGCCTGCCCGAGTGACCTCGGCATCGTCGATCTTCGTCTCGAGGATCAAGGGACTGCCCATGCTCGACCCGAACGGCGAGCAGGTGGGCAAGGTACGCGACGTCGTCATCCAGAACCGGT
>JADLEH010000216.1 GCA_020846255.1 Propionibacteriaceae bacterium | reverse complement strand
TCCAGGTAGTCCTGGTACGACAGCCCGTCGTCGCGCAAAACGTTGCAGTAGGACCACAGCTTCTGGACGATACGGTTCGCGGCGTCGCTCATTCGGGATCTCTCTCCTTCGTGCCCGGCTCGCGCGCAAGCAGCTTGGCTCGCAGGCGGCGACCGAGGTCGGTGAGGCGGTAGCGCTGGCGGGGGCTGTTCGGGCTGGCCGGGTCGGTCATCTCGACGAGACCAGCATCGATCGCCGGGACGAGGATTCGCCTCCGGAAGTGCTCCCGGTTCCTAAGTCCAAGCTGTGCTTGCAGTTCGTCGCGCTCTAACTCACCGTCCAGCGCCGCGATGAGCCGTTTTACTTGCGTGGTTACTTGCGTGGTCACTTGGGGGGCGACTTGCCCGGTGACTTGCCCGGTCACTTGGGGGGGCACTGGCGTGGTTATCTGCGTGGCCGGGTTGAGCAAATCCCCCCAGTCCGCCCCCTCGCGCACCGGCAGATGCACCTCGAATGACAGCCGGTCGTCGTTGCTGACGAACACCGGATCGGGGGAACCGTTGTTCCGCATGGCCCGCAGGATCTTCGGCACGCCGGTCGACCGGCCCTCGGTGAGGTCGAGTTCCTTCAGGAACTCGCCAATGCGGCGACTGCGCGCGATCAGCCGCAGGACTGGAACTGGACGCTGTCCGGGAGTCGAATCTCGAGTGACCACGCGGCGGTCCCGGAGGGCGGCGTCCGTCCGGGATCCGGTTCCGTCCGCGCGACAGCCTTGATAACTGGGACGAAGTCGCTCACTTCGACTCGGCCCCGAAGCCGACTCTGCCGGTGGCAAGAGGTCGAGAGCGTGATCTTCTCCGCGCGGCAGAAGCAGACCTCGTCCTGTCCGCTCGCCTGGAAGCGGGCGAGGACCGTTCGCCACTCTGCTTCGCTCCGCAGAATCCTGCCGTCGGAAGGCACCCGCACGGAATCCTCCTGGGTCTGGGTTTCGAACCGAGAGTCGGGTCGACCCCGACGTGCGGGCTCACGCGCGAACCAGGGGGCGGGGTGCGTGCTCCGTGGGTTGACCGCTTACTGAGGAGCGGTGGAGGCCGCGAGCGTTCGTAGCGCGGCACGCTCGCCGTTCCAACAGGCGACGCCACGGGTGACACCGCCCCTTCGGAGGTGCGGCGCCTGATTGGGAGCGGGTATCTAAAGCATAGCGGTCGGCTGCCCTCTCCACCCAGCCGCGTCCGACGGCCACACCTGCGGGTGGGCATCGGGGACGCCCGCTACCCGCGCGGTCGTCCGCGCAACCACTTGTCACATTCGGCTTTAGTCGCGAGGCCGTCCACGATCTCTTCGTACGCACACACCACGCCCGTCTCGTCGGCAGCCGTCACCTGGATTAATCGTGACGTGATCGGCCCGTGGATCACTCCGCGCCCGGTCTTCGGGTTCCAGACAACGCGACACCCGCGCGCCGCCGCCGGGACGTGTTCTAGCAGTCTCAAGGTACCTCCTCCGATGGTGTTGGACATTGGAGCAACAAGCGTTCTGTCCTGTGATCTCAGGATCGAACGCTTCCCGATTCTCGAAAGGCAACCTGCGCTGGCAAGCCAGAGACTCAAAGTTGTTGGCTTCGCCCGGCAGCTTGATGTTCGGGATGGATCCAGGCTGCGGAGCTGAGCCGAATCCCCGCGCACGGTTGATGCGAATCGCGGATCCTGGCACCGAGTGTCAGCGGCGGCAGGAGTATCTCGGTCCGTTCTCGCCCGCATCACGCACTTCCAGTGCCCTATCGCGATTCGCTCGGAAACCTACGTGTTCCGGAACACGCAGCGCTCCATGCACTCGCACACGCGACCCCGTGTTGGGAGTGCGGGACTGGTCGCAAAGCGGGATTTGATCCGCCTTCACAGTGTTCGCAGGGTCGCATCTCCGGGCTCTTCTCACGACAGGCGTACATCGGTAGTCGTCCTTTGCGACGGTTCCGCAGGGCCGGTACGTCGGTAGGAATCACGGCGCGAAGCAGCTGCCGACGTGGTGTCGGCAGCGTAGTCAGCGCGTCGTGATTCGAACTCCCGACTACGGATGAGCTACTTGCGCGTCGTCTTCTTAGCCCGGTCTCCTACAATCTTCGCTGCCTCTGAGCTGTACCGGCCATCAGGCGACCGCATGGCGGCCTGGATTGCGTCTCCGACTGTGAGGGCCTGAGTGGGACCTACCGGAGTCTCGTCGCGGCCGTTCGACTCGGGCGATGCGATGCGCGCCTGAGCCCATTGGTCCACCCTACGAGTGCCCCACCTAGACCGCTGAAGCAGAGCGCCTCCGTTCATGCTGAAGAGATTCGGCGCGGCCATCCTCCTTCGAGGAATCACGATCCGCATCTCGAACATGTCGCTCATGGAAGGTCCTCCCTGACTGGACCACCACCAGGTCCCGGATGTCTCGTTTCGCTCCGAGGACCAACGACACCAGAACCACTTGCGCACGGCAACGCCTGCGATCCGAGTGGGCGCAGGGAGGCATGCCTAGTGTTTGGGTACAGGTGAGTCTGAGTGACAACGGCGCGTCAGGTACTCGAGCGTCGCGCGCGCAACTGTCGACGACGCCGGGCCTCGCGGAGGAATTTCGTAACTCGCCGGGTGGCCGACTTCTTTCGGCAGTTCTGGTAAACGCGCTCCTGGTTGAGCGGATCTAGGAAGTAGATGTGGCCGTCCTTGCGGTAGGACTCAATGCCGAGGGTGGTGGCGATCTTGCAGGCTTCTATCAAGTTGATACCGTCGAGGGGCATATGCCCTCCTCTCTTTTTTTTGTGTCAAATCGATTTGTTAAAACTGATTATTGCTATTTATTCTGTTAACGTATTCGTCCGTGGCGCGTTCTCTACATGCGTCTTCCTCCTACTCGTTCAAGTTGCGGTCACCACGCGCTCAGCCCGTCCTTTGAGCGGGCGTCCACGTCGGAAACTCGTGTAAGGTCAACGCCAAGGATGTCCGACGAGTATGGCTCCAAGTCGAACCAACCGATCGGCGATGCCGGGGAGAGCAGCCGGCCGGTGCTCAACCACCTCGGGTCGAGTCCGCGGAAGAAGTATGCCAAGACCGCCCGCCCTCCCCGATTGACGACAAAGTCCATCAGGGGACGGAATAGATCAAATGATCCCGAGCAGACCACAACCTCAGGGTCGGGCCGGCCAGCGGTCAAGCCCAGCAGGTAGCAAACACTGGGCGAAAGCGTGTTGGTCATCCGCTCCGCTCGGTCAACGTTCGGCGTAGACGGGACGGTGGAACGGAAGTCGATCGCTTCAACTTGCCATCCGAGCGACGCTAGTGCCTCCGTGAATCGCGCCTGAGAGGGCGACTTCTCATCCACCGAGGCAAGGGCGAACGTGGCGTCGGCTGGCCGGAGGCCGCGTTCCGCCCGCGCGAGGTCGAGTGTCCGTCCGAGGGAGCCGAACTGAGTAACGACAGGTCGGCCGGCCTGCTCCCGGGCGTACTCCTGGATGCTGAAGGTCCAGAGCGTATCGACGATAGTGAGGGAGGAGCGCGAAGCGGGTACGCGGAGGTTGGCCATGTGTGACACTTCCTTCTTGTTACGGCGGACTTTTGCGAACTGTGTTTATGAATACTGAGCCCTACGGGTTTTCCGCATATAACCAAGGCCCGGCGGGCAAAGCAAGCATTATCTTGGCAAGCCCCTCTTCGTAGCCGTGACGCGAGTGGCAGAGGGTCAGGCGGAAGACCCAGGGTCGTTGCCATTGACCGATAGTCGCGCGGAAGGTGGGTGCGCCCTGGAAGAAGTCGATCTGGCCCTCTTAGCCCGGCTCGGAGTGGTAGACCCCGACCGCGCGCACCGGACGATCGAGCGCGCGGACGTAGCGCTTGATCGACTCGTAGCTGTACTCGTAGCCGTACTCCTCGACCAGGTCCTGCCAGATCCGCTGC
>JADLEH010000215.1 GCA_020846255.1 Propionibacteriaceae bacterium | reverse complement strand
TGACCTACCGGGTCTCCTCGGCCCACGAGGAAGGTGGCGAGCGGCTCTACTCGGTCTCCACCACCGAGTTCAACGGCGACGAGTCGGGCCGGGTGACCGGCCTGAACCTCACCGAGGTGAGCATGGTTGACGGTCGCTTCCAGAGCATCCCCGGCTCCGACCGGGACCTCTCTGCGCAGCTGGTGCTGCTCGCGATGGGCTTCACCGGTCCGCAGCGGGAAGGCATCGTTGAGCAGCTCGGGCTGGAGCTGGACCCGCGGGGCAACATCGCCCGTGACTCCCACTTCGCGACCAGCTCCGAGCGGGTGTTCGTCTGCGGGGACGCCGGCCGCGGCCAGTCCCTGATCGTCTGGGCGATCGCGGAGGGCCGGTCCTGCGCGAACGGTGTGGACGCCTTCCTCCAGGGAGCCTCGCGGCTGCCGAAGCCGATCATGCCCAACGATCGTCCGCTGTCGGTCTGACCAGGGGCAGCACAAGGGCCCCTCGTCAGGACCGCCGGAGTTGACCTACGGTGAACTGTGGCGAAAACAACATCCCCCGGACGCATCAAGCAGCTGAAGAAGCTGGCCGCCCTCGGTTCGCGCCTGCCGCTGCCCGCCGGGCCGACGCCGATCAAGGCGCCACTGGACGTGGTGTCGAAGTTCACCAAGGGCTGGAACGAGGGCGACGCGAAGGCGATCAGCGAGCTCTTCGCCGAGGATGCCGACTTCGTCAACGTGGTCGGGTTGTGGTGGACCAGCCGTCGCTCCATCCGCCGGGCTCTGAAACGCGGCTTCGCCGAGTGGTTCGCCGGCTCGCGGTTCACCGTGGAGAAGCTCAGCCAGCGGCTGCTCGGCAGCGAGGCCGCCCTGATCATCGCCCGGTGGCGGATCGAGGGCCAGCGTGATCCGGACGGCGAGTTGGCCGGCACCCGGCGCGGCCTCGCCACCGTGGCAATGCAGCGCCTCGAGGACGGCACCTGGCTGTGCGTGAGCGGCCACTTCACCGACATCGCGGCGGCCGCAGACACCAACCTCGTGGTCGCCGGGGTGGTCACCCCGACCAGCTACATCACGGCAAGCGGCACCCCGGACGTCCCCGAAGCAGACAAGCTGTGAGTTGGGCGCCGACATCGGCGCCCAACTCACAGCTTGCGGGTATCCGGGGAGGCTAGAGGGCGATGCCCTGGTGCAGGCGGTGCAGGGTGCTCTTTCCGAACAGCGACTCGACGAGGTCGACGGCGAGTTCCGCCGTGGCATTGCGGACGTCGAGGGCCGGGTTCAGCTCGACGAGGTCAACGGAGGCGAGCCGCCCGGTGTCGGCGATCATCTCCATGCAGAGCTGGGCTTCGCGGTAGGTGGGTCCACCTCGCACCGGTGTGCCGACCCCGGGAGCGATCTCCGGGTCGACGAAGTCCAGGTCGAGGCTCAGGTGCAGGTGCGTGTTCTCGTCCACCCCTGCCAGGGCCCGGACCATGGTGCGGCGCATCCCGATCTCGTCCACGAAGCGCATGTCGAAGACCTCGACGCCTTCGGCGAACAGGAAGGCCTTCTCGCCGGAGTCGACGCTGCGCAGCCCAACCTGCCGGATCTCCTCGGTCCCGATCGCCGGCACCTGGCCCGAGAGTGAGGTCAGCGCCTCCGGCCCGAAGCCGGCGAGGCAGGCGACCGGCATGCCGTGGATGTTGCCCGAAGGCGTCAGCTCTGCGGTGTTGAAGTCGGCGTGGGCGTCCACCCAGATGATCCGGAGCTTCTTGCCGGTGGCCCGGCAGTGGGCGGCCACGGCACTGATCGAGCCGATGGCCAGGCAGTGATCACCGCCAAGCAGGATCGGTAGCCGTCCGGCGTCCAGCTCTGCGGCCGTGGCGGCGTAGACCGACCGGTTCCACTCGATCACCTCCGGGAGGTGCCGGTAGCCGTCGACCGGCGGGGCCTGGGGGTTGTCCGGGCCGGTCAGGTCACCCAGGTCGCGCACGTCGCAACCGAAGCCGCGCAGCGCGGCGGTGATACCCGCGACCCTCAGGGCCTGCGGCCCGAGCCGGCAGCCCACCCTTGATGCTCCGATGTCGGTCGGTGCCCCGATCAGACTGACTTCTTGCACGTTGGCCCCTTCCCGGCGGCAGCGGTTGCCGTAAGGATGCAACCACGACGGGGGAGTTGGGGCAAACCGGATCGCCGCAGACACGGGTGGCCCGGCTGCGGGGGATCAACCCCGGCGGCTCCCGGAAGCTCCTGACGAGTGACCTGCGCCGGGTCGCCGGCGTCCTCGGCTGGAGCGAGGTTCGCGAATTGGTTGCCGCGGACTGCATCCATGCGGGGCCCTGCAACGGAAGAAGGGTCAGGTCGCACAGTGCGGCCGACTTGACCGGAAGGACCCCGATGAAGATCCGTCGAATCGCCGCCGCCCTGGTGGTGGCAGGCCTTGCCGCGACGCTCAGCGCCGCCCCGGCCGTAGCGGCGCCGGCCCCAGGTGCCACGTCCGGCAACCGCAGCCTTGCCTCGGTGCTGCTCGCTGACGGCAACAAGTTCGATCGCAACTGGCGCGACTACGACATCGTCACCGAAGCGGTGCTCGCAGTCCTCGCAGCCAAACCGGCCAGCGCTGTCGGCGTGCTGACCGACGGCAATGCTGCCCTCACGGCGTTCCTGCCCGACGACCGCGCCTTCCAGACCCTGGTCAAGGACCTCACCGGTCGCCGCTACCACTCGGAGGAGAAGGTCTTCACCAAGCTGGCCGCAACGGTCGGGATCGACGCCGTCGAGGCCGTCCTGCTCTACCACGTGGTGCCGGGCGCCACCATCACCAAGAAGGACGCGGTCAAGGCTGACGGCGCCGTGCTGGGCACCGCCCTTGCCGGGGCCACCTTCAAGGTGGACGTGATCAGCAAGTGGCTGCCGGTGATCCGGCTTCGCGACGCGGACACCAATGACCGCGATCCCTACCTGAACCCGTGGAAGCTCAACATCAACTCGGGCAACCTGCAGATCGCCCACGGCATCACCCAGGTGCTTCGGCCCATCGACCTGTGAGGTGATGGTCCCGGGAGCGGCCGACCGGAGCGTCGCGGTGAGCAGTCACCGCGTCGGGCAGGCGCAGCGCGCCCATCCGGTCAGCCACTCCCGGGGCCACTCCACGTCGACCGGATCGCCCGCTAGAGTCGGACCCATGGGGGCCGCTGAGGACGACGCCGTTCGGCTGGATCTGGCGTTGGCTCTCCGGGACGGCTCGGCAGAGGCGGTGGCGGAGATCTACCGCAGGTGGGCGCCCCTGGTGCACACCCTCGCGCTGCGCAGCCTCGGCAACCACCACGACGCCGAGGACGTCACCCAGCAGGTGTTCATCGCAGCCTGGCGGGGGCGGCACACGATTCGACCGAGTGCGCAGGCCCTGCCCGGCTGGCTGGTCGGCATCGCCAAGCATCGGATCACGGACCTGCGGACCCAGCGGTTCCGGTCGCTGCGGCTGGTCTCGGCCACCGTGGCCGAACCCCAGCCGGACTGGACGTCCACGGACGACGACCTGGCCGGACAGCTGCTGGTCTCCCAGGAACTCGCCCAGCTCGGCGAGCCCAGGAGCACGGTGCTGCGGCTGGCTTTCGTGGAGGACCGGACCCACCAGGAGATCGCGAACACACTCGGCCTGCCGTTGGGCACGGTGAAGAGCCATCTCAGGAGAGGATTACTGCAACTACGGGCACGACTGGAGGGGGTGAGCGATGAAACACCTTGACGATGAGTTCCTGGCGGAACTGGCTCTGGACCCGGAGTCGCCGGTGGACCCGGATCTCGCCGAGCACCTCGCAGCGTGCGAGCTGTGCCGCGACCAGCTCCACTCCCTCCGGCGCACCCGGCAGTTCGTGGCGACTGCCGACCCGAACGCTTTCACCGCGCCGCCGCCGCGGGTCTGGGCTGCGATCAGCGAGGCCATGGAGACCGATGCTGAACCGACCGCACCCACTTTGCTGCAGCCGCGGCGCCGAGCCCGGTCCGGCGGACCATGGCTGCTGGCAGCCGCAGCAGCTGTGGTCGGGATCGTCCTTGGCGCACTCGGTGGCCGGATGCTCTGGGCCCCGGCCACCCAGCCGAGCGGTGAGGTCCTGCTGGCAACGGCTTCGCTCAACACCCTCGACTCCGGGATCCAGGAGGGGACGGCAGAGCTCGTGGACACCCTGGACGGGGTGGAGCTACGGGTCACCACCCAGCCGCTGGCCAACCCGGACGGCTATCTCGAAGTCTGGCTGATCAACACCGACGGCAAGCGCATGGTCGCCGTTGGTCAGCTGGCCGACGGCATCTCCGGAGTGTTCTCGGTGCCGCAGTCCGTGATCGACAACGGCTACGTGATCGTCGACATCTCCCGCGAGGCCCTCGACGACCAACCGCAGCATTCCGGTGACAGCGTGGTGCGCGGGAAGTTGTCGCTCTAGCGGGTTAGGGTGGTTCTTCGCTGACTTCCCCCAGCGCTTTAGCCAGTCCGTAGGTTCATCCCTGCTCGGAGGTCGTGGGTCAGCGTGTCGTCAGGTTTCGTCCATCTGCATTGCCACTCGGAGTACTCGATGCTGGACGGTGCTGCCCGGCTCAAGGAGCTGGTGGCGCGCAGCGAGCAGCTCGGCATGAATGCGCTGGCGGTCACCGACCACGGCAACCTGTTCGGCGCCTACGAGTTCTACAAGGCCGCCAAGGGCTCCTCGGTCAAGCCGATCATCGGCCTCGAGGCCTACCTGACGCCGAAGACCCATCGCAGCGAGCGCAAGCGGGTCCAGTTCGGCGACGGCACCGGCGACGACGTGGCGTCAAAGGGCGCCTACACCCACTTCACGATCTGGGCCGAGAACAACGCCGGCATGCACAACCTGTTCCGGCTCAGTTCGAGGTCGAGCCTCGAAGGGTTCTTCTACAAGCCGCGCGCCGACCGGGAACTGCTGGAGCAGTACGCCAAGGGCTGCATCGCGACCACCGGGTGCCCCTCGGGTGAGGTGCAGACCTACCTGCGCCTCGGCCAGTACGCGAACGCCAGGGCCTCGGCCGCGGAGTTCCGGGACATCTTCGGTGAGGGCAACTACTTCCTGGAATTGATGGACCACGGCCTCGAGATCGAGACCCGGGTGCGCTCCGACCTCCTCCGCCTGGCGAAGGACCTGCGCCTGCCCATGGTCGCCACCAACGACCTGCACTACGTCAACGCAGCGGACGCCGAGGCCCACGACGTCCTGCTCTGCGTCTCGAGCGGGTCCAACAAGGACACCCCGAACCGGTTCCAGTTCGACGGCAACGGCTACTACCTGAAGTCGGCGGAGGAGATGCGGGCGCTGTTCGCCGACCTGCCGGAGGCCTGCGACAACACCCTGGCCATCGCCGAGCGCTGCAACACCAGCTTCGACGAGGGCACCGGGACCTTCATGCCGCGCTTCGAGGTGCCGCCGGGGGAGACCGAGGCCTCCTGGTTCGTCAAGGAGGTGGACCGCGGGTTGCAGGTCCGCTACCGCGGCGACGTGCCCGAGTACGCCGTCACCCAGGCGGCCTTCGAGGAGCAGGTGATCATCGACAAGGGCTACGCCGGTTACTTCCTCGTCGTCGCCGACTTCATCAACTGGGCCAAGGACAACGGCATCCGGGTCGGCCCCGGCCGAGGGTCCGGCGCCGGTTCGATGTGCGCCTACGCGATGCGCATCACCGACCTCGACCCGGTACCGCACGGCCTGATCTTCGAGCGGTTCCTGAACCCTGAACGCCCCTCGATGCCCGACTTCGACATCGACTTCGACGAGCGCCGCCGGGGCGAGGTGATCAAGTACGTCTCCGACAAGTACGGCGACGACCGGGTCTGCCAGATCGTCACCTACGGCACCATCAAGGCCAAGCAGGCCATCAAGGACGCCGGCCGGGTGCTCGGCAAGCCGTTCGCGATGGGCGAGGTGCTCACCAAGGCCTTCACGCAGCCCGTGCAGGGCAAGGACGTGTCGCTGGCCGACGTGTTCAACCCCCAGCACGCCCGGTACGGGGAGGGCACCGAGTTCCGCGCCCTCTACGAGGCCGATCCCGAGGTACGCGAGGTCGTCGACACCGCCCGCGGCATCGAGGGCCTGAAGCGGCAGTGGGGGGTGCACGCCGCCGGCGTGATCATGAGTTCGGAACCACTGCTCGACATCATCCCGATCATGAAGCGGGAAGCCGACGGGGCGATGATCACCCAGTTCGACTACCCCGGTTGCGAGGCCCTCGGACTGGTCAAGATGGACTTCCTCGGCCTGCGGAACCTGACCATCCTCGATGACGCGCTGATGAACGTGAAGCTGAACCGGGGCATCGAACTCGACCTGGACGAACTCAGCAAGGACACCACCGACCGGGCCACCTACGAACTGCTGGCGACCGGGGACACCCTCGGGATCTTCCAGCTGGACGGCGGCGGCATGCGGGTGCTGCTGAAGACCATGCAGCCGGACAACTTCGAGGACATCTCCGCAGCCCTCGCCCTGTACCGTCCCGGCCCGATGGGCGCTGACAGCCACACCAATTACGCGCTGCGCAAGACCGGCCGGCAACCGGTGATCCCGATCCATCCGGAGCTGGAGGAGCCGCTCGCCGACATCCTGAACCTCACCTACGGCCTGATCGTCTACCAGGAGCAGGTGCAGCAGATCGCCCAGCGGGTGGCCGGCTACTCCCTGGGTCGTGCAGACGAGCTGCGCCGGGCGATGGGCAAGAAGAAGAAGGAGGTGCTGGAGAAGGAGTTCGTGCCGTTCCAGGCCGGGATGCGGGCCAACGGCTACTCCGACAGCGCCATCCAGACCCTCTGGGACATCCTGATCCCGTTCTCGGCGTACGCCTTCAACAAGGCCCACACCGCGGCCTACGGACTGATCTCGTACTGGACGGCCTACCTGAAGGCCAACTACCGCTGTGAGTTCATGGCGGCACTGCTGCAGTCGGTGAAGGACGACAAGGACAAGTCGGCGATCTACCTCGCCGAGTGCCGCCGGATGGGCATCAAGGTGCTGCCGCCGGACGTCAACGAGTCCGAGGGGATGTTCACCCCGGTCGGCGAGGACATCCGCTACGGCCTCGGGGCGATCCGCAACGTCGGCGACAACGTCGTCCGCGGCATCGTCGAAGCCCGCGCCGAGCACGGCAAGGCCGCCGACTTCAACGAGTTCCTCGACAACGTCCCGCTCGTGGTCTGCAACAAGCGGGTGATCGAGTCGCTGATCAAGGCCGGGGCCTTCGACTCGATGGGGCACACCCGGCGTGGGCTGATGGAGTGCTTCGAGCGCCGGGTCGACGAGGTGATCGACCTCAAGCGCAACCAGGCCAACGGCCAGGACGACCTGTTCGGCGTCTTCGGCACCGCGGACAAGATGGTCGCAGCGCCGGTGCCGGATCTGCCGGAGTGGGACAAGCGGGTGCGCCTCGGGTTCGAGCGGGAGATGCTCGGGCTCTACGTCAGCGACCACCCCCTGCAGGGACTCGAGCACATCCTCTCGGCGCAACGCGACTACAGCATCGGTCAGCTGCGCGCTGACGACGGGCCGCGGGACGGCATGGTGGTCATCGCCGGGATGATCACCGGCGTGGTGCGCAAGCAGACCAAGAACGGTGACCTGTGGGCGATCGCGACGGTGGAGGACCTGGAGTCCTCGATCGAGGTGCTGCTGTTCCCCAAGGTGTACGCGGGGGTCGCCTCGGGGCTGGCCAGCGACACCGTGGTCCGGATCAAGGGCCGGATCCGGACCAAGGACGACAGCCTCGAGCTCACCGGGCAGGAGGTCACCTTCCCGGACGTCTCCGAGGGGCCGTCGGGCCCGCTGGTGATCCAGTTGCCTGCGGTGCGCTGCACCCCCGCCGTGATCGAGCAGCTGCGCCAGGTGCTGCGCGCCCATCCCGGCTCGACCGAGGTGCGGGTGAAGCTGCTGTCGGCAACGAACGGGAGCAAGGTCTGGAAGCTCGACGAGGGCCTTCGGGTCGCCCCGTCGAGACCGTTGATGGCCGACCTGAAGGCGCTGCTCGGCCCGTCCTGCGTGACGGTGTGAGCACCACGTCACCCGGGCTTCGCCCGTCGCCGGTCCCGATAGGCTTCAGGTCATGAGCACCACCGTGACCGAGGAGCAGAAGGGCGGGCGACAGCCGGCCTACGAGTCCCCGGTGGCGATGTGGATAGGGGTACTGGCGGGCCTTTCCGTGGTGATCGGCGGGCTCTCCGCGGTGTTCTGGGCCATGGTGGTCGACCTGCCCACCTACAAGATCGTCGCCGACGGCTCGGCCGTCATCACCGAGCGCGGCCTCACCCAGATCGTGGCCTCCGACGTCTGGTTCGTGATCACCGGCGCGCTCGTCGGAGCCGGGCTGGGCCTGGTCACCTGGAAGTGGTTCCAGCCGCTCGGCTGGCCGACGGCACTGTTGGCGGTCGGCGCCGGGCTGCTCGCCGGACTTGTCTGCTGGCAGGTCGGGCTGCTGCTCGGTCCGGGGAGCTTCGCCGAACGGCTGACCAGCGCCCAGCCGGGTGACCTGGTGCCGATCCCGCTGGAGCTGCGCTCGTTCTCGGCGTTGGCGGTGTGGGGCTTCGGCGCGATCACCCCGGTGCTGCTGGCCTCCTCCCTCGGTCCGGACGACGAGGACGGGCCGTCAAGGAGGCGGCGGCATCCGGAGGAACCCGAGGCCGAGGAGTCCGGCACGATCGATGATCGCGGCGTGCTGACGGCACCCGACGAGCCCACCAGCTGACCATGGACAGCCAGTTCGAGGCCGAACGCAAGTACGCCCTTGCGCCGGGCCAGCACCTGCCGTCCCTTGCCGCGCTGGCCATCGAGGGTCCGGTGGCGCAGCACGAGCTGGTGGCCACCTACTACGACGCTCCGGACTTCCGGCTGACCCGGGCCTGGCAGGTGATCCGGCACCGCACCGGGGGAACCGATGCCGGCTGGCACCTCAAACTCCCGGCGGGGGCCGACCGGCGGCTGGAGGTGCATGCCCCGGGCGGCTCGCCACGGGTGCCGCCGGAGCTTCGCGCCCGGGTGGCCGGGACCCTTGCCGGTGCGCCCCTGGTGCCGGTGGCCGTCCTGCGGACCCTGCGGCGCGAGCAGCAACTGCTGGCAGCCGACGGTTCGGTGCTGGCCCTGACGTGCACCGACCAGGTCCGGGCCGAGGTGGGCGGACGCCTCCAGGAATGGCGTGAGGCAGAGGTGGAGCTCGTCGCCGGCGACGCCGCCCTGGCCGACCTTGTCGAGGCTGCCCTGGCCGGGGCCGGCATCGAGCGGGCGGGCACCGGGTCGAAGATCGCCCGGGCGCTGGCCGCCGCCATGGCGGCAGCCGACGAGCGGGTGATCGGGCCCGGCTCCACCGCAGGCCAGGTGGTGCTCGCCTACCTGGCCGAGCAGGTCGGGGTGTTGCAGGATCGCGAGGCCGGGGTGCTGGTCGACGCACCCGACTCGGTTCACCGCAGCCGGGTGGCCACCAGGCGGTTGCGCAGTGCGCTGCGCAGCTATGCGGGGGTGTTCGAGTCCGGGGCCGTGCGCGGACTGCGCGCGGAACTGCGCTGGCACGCCGAGGAACTGGGCGCGCCCCGCGACGCAGAGGTGCTCGCCGAGCGGTTGCTGGCTGCCACCGGCGAGCTGCCGGAGGCTGCCCGGACGGAGGTGGCCGGGCTGCTGCGGGCTGCGCTCGGCCGGACGCACGCCGAGGCCCACGCTGCGCTGGTGGCCAGCATGCACACCGTCCGGTACGACCAGCTGCACCTTGCTCTGGCCCGGCTGCTGGTGGCGCCGCCGCTGGCTGATTCCGCAGGCCACCCAGCCCGGAAGGTCCTCAGACCGATGCTCGAGAAGGTGATCGGACGGGTCCGGCGGCTCGCGGCCCACGCCGCGGCCCGACCGACCGACCTGACCCGCTGGCACGAGGTGAGGAAGGCCGCGAAGGCGGCCCGCTACGGCGCGGAGGTCCTGGTGCCGGTTCTCCCGTCTGCGGAGTTGTTGCGGTCCCGCTGGGAGGCGGTGACCGAGGCGTTCGGGGACGTCCAGGACGCCGTGGTGGCGCAGCAGGTGATCGGTGAGTTGTCCTGGCAGGCGGTCACCGAAGGCAGGTCCCGCGCACCGTTCGACGACCTCCGGCACCATCAGGACCGCCGGCTGCGGGATTCCCTCGCGCGCGGCCGGAAGGCGCTGGCGGAGGCCTTGGGCTGAGCCGGCGGCTCAGCGGGCGATGTCTGCGAAACTGGCCGAAGTGACCTCGGCCAGCTCGGCAGGCGACAGCTCCACCTGGAGTCCCCGCTTGCCGGCAGAGACGAAGACGGTCTCCCAGAGCAGCGCGGTCTCGTCGATCAGGGTTGGCAGCTGGACCTTCTGCGCCACCGGGGAGACGCCGCCGATCACGTAGCCGGTGCTACGGGCGACCTGGGCCTTGTCGGCGAGCACCGCCTTCTTGGCTCCCAGTTCGGCCGCGAACCGCTTCAGGTCGAGCTGGGTCGCGACCGGCAGTACGGCAACCGCAAGCTCGGGCCGGGCCTGGCTCACGTCGACCACCAGGGTCTTGAAGATCCTCAGCGGGTCGACACCGAGCGACGTGGCCGCCTCCTCGCCATAGGCGGTGCTGGCCGGGTCGTGGTCGTAGGGGTGCAGGCTGAAGCTGACCCCGGCCCTGGCCAGGGCCTCGGTTGCCGGAGTGCCGCCCGACATCAGCGGAACAGCCCCACCGCGGCCACCAGCAGCGGTGCCAGGACGAGGGCGGGCAGGAGGTCGCCGACCGGGATCTGCTTGATCCCGGCCAACCGGAAGCCGAGGCCGAGCAGGATCACGCCGCCGGTGGCCCCAAGGGCGTCGATCTGCGCGATCGGGAGGAAGTTGCCCAGCGCGAACCCGAGCAGGGTCAGCAGGCCCTGGTAGACAGCGAGGGGGAGGACCGACGCCATCACCCCGATTCCGAGTGAGGAAGCGAAGGCGATGGCGGCGAAACCGTCCATCACCGACTTGACCAGCAGCTGTTCCGAGCCCTGGCCGAGCCCGTCGGACAGCGAACCGAGGATCGAGAGCGGCCCGACGCAGAAGACCAGGGTGGAGGTGACGGCGCCTTCGACGAAGGTGCTGCCCTCGCTCCTGGCCGCGAACCGGTCGTGCAGCAGCTCGGCGCCCCGATCCAGCCTGCGCTCGATCTGCAGCAGCGATCCCGCAATGCCACCGATCAGGAGCGCCCCGAGGACGACGAGCAGCCTTGCCTGCGAGCCGACGGCCTCGGCGAACGCCTCCGACATCCCGGACGCAACCGAGCTCGCGCCGATCACGAGGGTGAACAGCCCGAGGATCTGGGTCACGAGTTCGCGGGTCTGGTGGGGGAGCCGATGGCCGACGAGGACCCCGACAGTGCTGCCGATGACCACCGCGACGACGTTGACGACGGTGCCGAACCCGATGAACATGACGCCTAGTCAACCATTGCGGCGAGCGCCGGGTTGCGCTGCCCACGAAGCACCAGCTGCGGGGTCATGGGCTCGCCGCCAGTAGAATCCGGCTGTGCTGAGAACCATCGACCTCCGCGGGGCCATCGTCGCCGACTACCGCAGCGTGCTGCCGCGGGCCGAGTTCGACGTGGCGGCTGCGGTCGAGCAGGTGCGACCGATCGTCGCGGGAGTCGCCGAGCGTGGACTCGCGGCGCTGGCCGAGTACTCCGAGCGCTTCGACCATGTGGTGCCGGCCAGCTTCCTGGTGCCTGCGGAAGCCCTCGCCGCAGCAGAGGCGGGGTTGCCGGCCGAGGTCCGGGCCGCCTTCACCGAGGCGATCGACCGGCGGCGCCGGGTGGCAACGGCTGAGGCCGCTACGGTCCCTGTGCGGGTGGAGCTGGGCCCCGGCGCCATCGTCGAGCAGCGGATCGTGCCGATCGGTCGGGTGGGCCTCTACGTCCCGGGTGGCCTGGCTCCGCTGGCCTCCAGCGTCCTGATGAACGTCGTGCCGGCCCAGGTGGCCGGTGTCGGCTCGATCGCGGTGGCCAGCCCGCCGCAGGCGGAGTTCGGGGGCCTCCCGCACCCGAACATCCTGGCGGTTTGCCACCTGCTCGGAGTCACCGAGGTCTATGCCGTCGGTGGCGCCCAGGCGATCGCGATGTTCGCCTACGGCGTGCCCGGGCTCTGCCGCGGCGTGGACCTGGTCACCGGACCGGGCAACATCTACGTCGTCGCAGCCAAACGGTTGCTCCGTGGCCGGATCGGCATCGACTCCGAGGCCGGGCCGACCGAGATCGCCGTCCTTGCCGATTCGAGCGCCGACGCCAGGTTCGTCGCTGCCGACCTGATCTCGCAGGCCGAACACGACCCGTTGGCGGCCTCGGTGCTCGTCACCGACTCGGTGGCCCTCGCAGAGGCCGTCCAGGCCGAACTGGGGCCGCAGGTGGCAAGGACCCGCCACGTCGAGCGGATCCGCACGGCGCTGACCGGCCGCCAGTCGGCGGTCGTTCTGGTCGACGACCTCGACCAGGGCGTCGCGGTGGTCGACGCCTACGCCGCCGAGCACCTGGAGATCCAGACCAGGGACGCGGCAGCCGTTGCTGCCCGGGTGAGCAACGCCGGCGCGATCTTCGTCGGCGCCTACTCCCCGGTCTCCCTCGGCGACTACAGCGCCGGGTCGACGCACGTGCTGCCGACAGCCGGTTGCGCCTGCCACTCCTCCGGGCTCAACGTGCACAGCTTCCGCAAGCAGGTGCACGTCATCGACTACTCCGAGCAGGCGCTGCTCGAGGTCGCGCACGTGGTCGAGACGTTCGCAGCGGCCGAGGACCTGCCGGCCCACGGCGCCGCGGTCACCATCCGGCGTCCGGAGGTGCGGTCGTGAAGCCCGACGTGAAGTTGACCGACCTGCCGCTGCGTCCGGAACTGGTGGGGGAGCAGCCCTACGGCGCCCCGCAACTGGATGTGCCGGTGAGGCTGAACGTCAACGAGAACCCCTATCCGCCGAGCGCGGCCGTGCGGGCGGAAATGGCCGCGGCGGTCGCGGCGAACCTGCTGAACCGGTACCCGGACCGGGAGGCCACCGCTCTGCGCGCCGCGCTGGCCGGCTACCTTGGCAACGGTCTGGACGCGTCCAGGATCTGGGTGGCCAACGGCTCCAACGAGGTGATGACCCACCTCCTGCAGGCCTTCGGCGGGCCGGGCCGCAAGGTGCTCAGCTTCACCCCGACCTACTCGATGTATCCGGAGTACGCCCGCAACACCCACACCGAGTACGTCACGGTGCCCCGACTGCCGGACTTCAGCCTGGACGCGGCACTGGTTCTGGCTGCGATCGAGGAGCACCGGCCGGCTGTGGTCGTGATCACCACCCCCAACAACCCGACCGGGACGTCGACCCCGCTGGCCGTGATCGAGGAGGTACTGGCCGGCACCGAGGCGATCGTCGTGGTCGACGAGGCGTACCAGGAGTTCGCGCACCGGCCCGAGCGGACGGCGCTCACGTTGCTTCACCGCTACGGCAACCTGGTGGTCTCCCGCACCATGAGCAAGGCCTTCGCGCTCGCCGGGGGACGGGTGGGCTACCTGGCGGCCGCACCGGCCATCGTGGACGCCTGCCGCATCGTCCGGCTGCCGTACCACCTGTCGGCGCAGACCCAGGCTGTGGCCCTGGTGGCCCTCGCCCACGCCGGGGAGCTGCTCGCCCAGGTGGACGAACTGCGCGCCACGAGGGACCAGATGCTGGTGCGCCTGCCTCAACTCGGGGTCGAGGTGATCGACTCCGACGCCAACTTCTGTTTGT
>JADLEH010000214.1 GCA_020846255.1 Propionibacteriaceae bacterium | reverse complement strand
GAAGGCCCGGACCGCGTCCGGGTGCTGCTGGACGAAGGCGGTCCGGGCGATCACGTTGGTGGTGACGAACCGGCCGTCCGGCCACAGCTCCCGCTCGTCGACGAGCACCTTGCCACCGGCATTGACCAGCCTGGTGGCGAAGGGCTCCGGCACCCAGGCGCCGTCGATCTCGCCGGCGCTGAACGCCTGCACCGCCGCCGAGTTCTGCTGCGGCACGATCGAGACGTCGCCGCCGCCGTCCTCGGTCGCGGTCAGGCCCTGCTGCTTCAGCCAGTGGCGCAGCGCGATGTCCTGGGTGTTGCCGAGTTGCGGCGTGGCCAGCCTCGCCCCGCGGAGCTGCTCGACCCCGGTGATGGCCGGCTTCACCACCAGCGCAGCCCCACCGGAGGTGGACCCGGCGATCACCCTGATGCCGGTGCCGTTCGACTGGATGTAGGCGGTCACCGTTGGGTTGGGCCCGATGTAGCTGATGTCGAGCGAACCGCTGAGGATGGCCTGGAGCACTTCCGGTCCGGCGTTGAAGGACTTCGTGCTCACCTTCACTCCGAGCTTGCCGAACCGGTCGGCGAACCTGCCCTCGGCGTCGGCGATCAGTCCGGGAGCGTGGGTGAGGTTCGGGAAGTAACCGATGTTTACCTGTTCAAGGGCCCTGGGTGCCGCGGCTGTGGCGGCGGAGCAGCCGGTCAGCAGCATCGCGGCCAGAGCTGTCGCCATGACGGCGACCGGGCCGGTTCGGTGTTGCCTGCGGGGCATCTGTGGACTCCTGACGACTTGGGGTGACGCCAGGCGCGTACAGGGACCGGGAAATGGAGCAGCCGGGCCTGAACGGGCCCGGCTGTGGAACGTTGCGGGGCTCGATCAGCTCCGGCAACACATCTGGAGGCGCACGTCACCGAGCGCACCCGAGCGGGTGGCTGTGACCATGTGGCGTCCGGACATGGCGCAGAACCTAGCACGTGTTCCGGGCTGCACAAACTCACCAGCCCGGGTCGTGGACACCCCGGCCACCCTGCCGCGGCCGCCGGCCCAGGGGCCCAGGGGATGCGTTCGAGCTTGTGGGACGGTGGTGGCGGGAGCGGCCGGACTGGTCGGGGAATGCAGCCGCCGCCCGTGAATTCAACGGGGGCCGTGGAGCCGCCTTCGGGAATCGAACCCGAGACCTACGCTTTACGAGAGCGTCGCTCTACCGACTGAGCTAAGGCGGCGCGGCCGGTCTCCCGGCCGAGGCACAACTATAGGGGAACCGGGCTCGCCGGACCGACTCCGCCAGCGCGGGGCGGGTTGGTTCCAGATGGTGGCCGGGCCTCGTCAGCTGCAGCGCACGCCGTCGGCCGGGACTGTTCCCTCCACCAGGTAGTCGACGACGATCCGGTCGACGCAGTCCGACTTGCCGCCGTAGGCGCCGTGGCCCTCGCCGGAGTAGGTGACCAGCACCCCCGAGGCGAGCTGCTCGGCCATGGAGACGGCCTGCTGGTAGGGGGTGGCGTTGTCGCCGGTGCCGCCGATCACCAGCAGGGGCCTGGCGTCGGTGCCCTTGAGTTGCAGCTGGCGGGCCGGCCGGACCGGCCACAGCGCGCAGCCGTACTGCGGGCCGAAGTACCGACCGAAGATCGGGGCCTTGCCGATGTCCTCTGTCCACACCCGGTCGGCGTCCAGGACGCCCTTGTCCTCCCCGGTGTCCAGGCAGGAGATCGCCGGGAAGGCGTAGAACATCGAGTCGTAGTGGCCGTTCTCGTCGCGGGAGTTGAGGATGTCGGCCCCCCACAACAGGGCTTCGCCGTCGCCGCGGCCGGCGGCGAACACGGCTGCGGCCAGGGTCGGCCAGGCCCCCTTGCCGCCGTAGAGCATGGCAGCTGTCCCGGTGACCGCGAGGCTCTGGGTGAGCGTGCGCTCGGCTACCCGGATCGGGCTGCGGTCCAGCCGGTCGAACAGCCCGGTGATGGCGTCAAGGACCTCCTGCCTGGTGTCGCCCAGCCGGCACGCCTGGTCGGCGCACCAGGCGGCGAAGTTGCCCAGCGCGAGGTCGAAGCCCATGGCCTGGATGACGTCGTCGTTGTCGGTGATGTTCACGGCCGCGTCCAGGACGAGCCGGCCGGTGAACCTCGGGAACAGCTCGGCGTAGGTGGCCCCGATCTGGGTGCCGTAGGAGTAGCCGAGGTAGTTCAGCTCCGGGTCGCCGACCAGTTGGCGCAGCAGGTCGAGATCGCGGACGGTCTCGATGGTGGAGATGTGCTCGAGCAGGGTGCCGCTGTTCTCCCAGCAGGACTTGCCGAACTCGTAGGCTGCCTGGATCAGGGCCGCCCGCTCGCTCTCGTCATCCGGGGAGAGGTCGAGGCTGTTGTAGGCGTCGGCCTCGGCGTCCCCGAAGCACTTCACCGGGGTGGAGCCGCCGGTGCCCCGCGGATCCCAGCCGAGCAGGTCGTACTGTTCGAGGCCTTCGGTCTCGAAGCTGGCCACCAGATCCCTGCCGGAGGCTCCCGGCCCGCCCGGGTTGACGAACAGGGTGCCGAGTTTCGGGGAGCCGGTCGCTGCCTTGCGCCGCAGGGCGATCGTGACGGCCCGCTCCTGCGGTTCGGCGTAGTCGAGCGGAGCCAGCACTTCGGCGCACTGGGTGCCGCCGTCGCAGTCGGCCCAGGCCGGCTGCTGCGCCAGGTAGCCGGTCAGCCCCTCGCCGGCGAGCCCGGGAACCAGCCCGGGAACGGCCGGGTCGACCGCCGGCAGGGTGGGCCGGTCGACGGCTGCGCCGGGGACCGCCGAGAGCCGGATCCCCGTCCCGCCGCCGGGTTGGGGTGCCGGGGCGTCGCACCCGGTCAGCAGCAGGGACGCGGCGAGCAGCGCTACGCAGAGGCGGACGGCGGGCGGCACCTGCCCAGCCTAGCCAACCTCACCAGCAGTCCCGCCGGCACGGTTCGCGGCTCCGGCCGGTTCGACCGGGTGGACCCGGGCCAGCGGGCAGGTGACCCGCTCCTGGGCGACCTGCACCACCACGGCCTCGAGCGGGACGCTGTGGCCGACGACGGTGCCGGTGCCCTCCGGGGTGCCGACCACGGCACCCAGCTGCGGGGCGCGCTGGTGGAAGTCCGCATAGAGCGGCTGCTCGTAGGCGAGGCAGCACATCAGGCGCCCGCACGATCCGAGAAGCTGCGACGGATTGTTCGGCAGGTCCTGGTTGCGAGCCATCCGCAGCGACAGCGGCGTCTTCGACGGGCCCATGGCTGCGCAGCAGAGCTCGCGTCCGCAGGCGCCGCAGCCGCCGATGATCGCGGCAGCATCGCGGGAGCCGATCTGCCGCAGGTCGATCCTGGCCTGGACGGTCCTGGCCAGGTCCACGAGCAGCAACCGGAAGTCGACCCGACCGGGCGCTTCGAAGTAGATGACCGCCTGCTGGTCGAAGTCGTCACTCTGGTCGACGAAGTCGACCCCGACGACCCGCATGGGCAGCTCGTGGCGCGCGATCAGGTTGCGGGCGACGATCGCGATGCCGGAACGCCGGACGCGGTTCGCGGCGTCCCGCTTGAGGTCGGCGTCCGCTGCGACGCCGAGGCACTGCTCGAGGGGCCCCGGCCAGTCCAGTGGTACGGGTCCCCACACGCAATGGGCCACCTCGGCGCCCTCACCGGTCGGGACCAGCACACGTTGGCCGTAGCCGATCTGCAGGTCGCCGGCGTCGAAGTAGTACAACCTGCCCAGTGGCTGGAACGCGACTGCGATCACCCTGGGCATATCCGAACCCTAAGGGACTCGCTCCCGAGCCGCGGCCGCGGCTCGAAAGCTGGGGTCAGCCCTCGGTCGCCGCCCGGTCCGCCTTGTCCCGCTCCCTGCCGGACCGGAAGCTGCGGTCGAGGCTCCAGCCACCGCCGCCGATGCAGATCAGCAGCACGCCGACGACCGCCAGCAGCAGTTCGTACTCGCCGAGGAAGCCCGGGCGTCCGGCGACGAAGGGACTCCAGTTGCCCCAGTAGACGAACGCCAGCGCGCCGCCGGCGATCAGGGCGATGCCGAGTCCGGCCAGCCTCGTGAGCAGGCCGAGAACCAGGGAGAGCGCGATCAGCAGGGCGGCGGCCCCGGTGACGATCGCCATGATGCCGGGCTCGGGGATGATCGTCTTGGCGAACATCGCCTGGGCGGCCGGGATGTCGGTGAGCAGGTTCAGCCCACGGATGGCGAAGATGCCGGCGAGGACGAGGCGCAGCAGGAACAACCCCAGCGAGCCGAGGAACTTGTCGTTGGTCCGCTTGTGGACGATGACCGGTTCCGGTGCCACCTGGGGCTGGGGCGCCGGGGCTGCCAGCGCTGCGGCGCGGGCGTCGCGCCGGGCAGCCCGTTCGGCCGCCAGCTTCTGCTCCTCGTCCGACAGCTGCTCCATCCGGGTGGGCTCCGGCTCGGGGCTGGACCCGGTGCTCGGGCTGGGTGGCCGGAAGATGGACTCGGTGGACCCGACGGCGAACGGCACCGGCCCGGCGGCAACCTCCCGGTGCAGTACCGCGGTGCTTTCGGCGTCCCCCGACGCCTCGGCCACCGGGTGAGCTGAATCGGCGGGGGCCTCGACGACCACCGTCGGCTCCGGTTCCCGCACGACAGCTGTCGGCTCCGGCTCCCGCACGACGGCTGTCGGCTCCGGCTCCCGCGCGACAGCTGTCGGCTCCGGCTCGGTCACAACGGGTGCCGGCTCCGGTTCCGCCACCACGGCGGTCGGCTCAGCCACGACGGCGGTCGGCTCAGCCACGGCAGTCGGTTCCGCCACGACGGCAGTCGGTTCGGAATCGCCGGGCTCCGGTTCGGGAGCCACGTCCGGAACGTCGGCCACCGGGGCCGGTTGGGGCTCAGCCGTCACGGCCGTCGGCTCGGAGTCGCCGGCCAGGACCCGGGTGGGCTCCTCCTCGGCGCGGGGATCCGGCTCCGGCGGCTGCTCGTCGGCCACCGGCCGGCCCTCGGCCGGGTCCGGGTCGTCGACCGGTTCGGGTGCCGTTGTGGCCTCCGGCTCCGGCCGGGCAGCCTCCACCGGGTACCAGCTTGCGGGCTCCGGCCTGGCCTGGATGGGCTGGGTGGACTCGCCCTCACCCACGTCGGTTTCGGGTACGCGCGGTTCAGTCACGGGGGAAGTCCTCTCCTAGCAGCACTCGTTCACCGTCCATGCTGACACCGCGGGCCGCCTTCACCCCTGAGCGACACGGCCACCGGGAGGCCGGGAAAGCTGCGGTCAGTCCAGTCCGGAGAGGCTGAGCATCAGCGATTCGATCGCCAACAGCGGCGCGACGTTGGTCTCCAGGGCGGTTCGGCACGCCAGGATCGCGTCCAGCCGGACGATCGTCGCCTCCGGAGTGGTCCGTCTCGCGAGCTGGCCGATCGGCTCGGCGAGTTCTGCATTGATCAACTCCACCCCGGCCGCGGTCTGGATGGTCAGCACGTCGCGGTAGAACGAGGTGAGTTCGGTGAGCACCCGGTCGAGCGCATCGCGCTGGAGCCGCTTGGCACGCGCCTTCTGCTGGTCCTCCAGCTCCCGCAGCGCGGCCTGGGCGTTGCGCGGCCGGGCTCCCTTGGTGGTGAAGCCGAGCGCTTCGGACAGCTCGGTGCGTTCCCTGGCGTCGAGCTCGCCGGTGACCGCTGCCGCCTCTTCCGACGCCGCCTCGACGACGTTCGCCGCCGCGTCCAGGCAGGCGCCCAGCGAGACCAGCTGGGTCGGCAGCCGGAGCACCTCGGCCCGCCGGATCCTCGCGTCCTCGTGACGGGCAAGCGCCCGGGCGCGGCCGACGTGGCCCTGCGCCACCCGGGCGGCGAAGCTCGCGAGAGCCGGATCGATGTGGTCGCGCCGCTCAAGCAGGGTCGCGATGGCTGCGGTGGTCGGCGTGGCCAACTCGACCAGCCGACAGCGGGACCGGACGGTCGCGACCACGTCGTCGGAGGTGGGGGCGCAGAGCAGCCACACGGTTCGCGGCGCGGGTTCCTCGATGCTCTTCAGCAGTGCGTCGGCACCCCGCTCGGTGATCCGGTCGGCGTCCTCGACGACCAGCACCTGGTAGCGGCCCATCGTCGGGGACATCGCCGCCCTTCGCACCAGGTCGCGAACCTCATCGACGCCGATGCTCAACGCCTCGGTGCGTACCAACGTCACGTCCGGGTGCGCCCCGCTCAGGGTGGTGATGCAGCTGTTGCACGTTCCGCAGCCCCCGAACTGGCACTGCAGCGCAGCCGCGAAGGCCCGCGCTGCGTTCGAGCGGCCGGAACCGGGCGGGCCGGTGATCAGCCAGGCGTGGGACATCGCGTGCCGGTTGCCGGCCACCTCGGAACCCCGGACGGCCCGCTGCAGGGTCTCGACCACCTTCTCCTGCCCGATCAGGTCGGCCCAGACGCCGGTGGTGCTCACGAGCTCACTGTGCCAGCCGGCGCAGACAGAAGCGAGGCGACCCGGGACCGGATCTGCGCTGCGATCTCGGCGATGCCGGTACGTGCCGGCAGGACCAGGTAGTGGGCGGGATCGGCGGCGGCCAGGTCGAGGAAGAACAGCCGGGCGCGGACGTGGAAGTCGGCCCCGGCACCCTCTACCCGGTCCTTCTCCTCGATGCCGCCGACACCATCGGCCGGGTCGAGGTCGAGCAGGACCGTCAGGTCCGGCAGCAGGTCATCGGTGGCCCAGCGGGCGATCTGCTCGACACGCTCGGGTGCCAGGACCCGGCCGGCGCCCTGGTAGGCGAGCATCGAGTCGACATAGCGGTCGGAGATGACCACTGCACCCCTGCGGAGCGCCGGCAGAACCAGCTCATGGATGTGTTGTGCCTTGTCCGCCGCGTACATCAGCGCCTCGGCCCGCGGTGAGACGTCGCCCCACTCCGGGTTGAGGACCAGATCCCGAAGGGTGGCGCCGATCCGGGTGTCGCCGGGCTCGAAGGTGAGCACGACCTCGCGTCCCCGGGCGGTGATCCAGTCGGCGAGCAGCTGCGACTGGGTCGACTTGCCGACCCCGTCCCCACCCTCGAAGACGATGAAGATGCCGGCGGGGGTTGCCGCTGCGGTCTCGACCGGCCCGTCCAGCGGGTGCGGCCCGTCCGGCGGGTGCGGGGCGTCGGGAACCGTGGCCACGGCTACTTCTTGCGGGCGGTCTTGGCGGGCGCCTTCGCTGTCGCCTTGGTCGCCGACTTGGTGGCCGTCCTCGTGGTCGTCTTGGCCGGGGCCCGCCGGGCCGGGGTGCGCTTGGGCGCCGGGCCCTTCGCGCGCTTCTCGGCCAGGAGTTCCGCTGCCCGCTCCAGCGTCATCGACTCGACCGAGTCGGTGCGCCGCAGGGTGGCGTTGGTCTCGCCGTCCGTGACGTAGGCGCCGAACCGGCCATCCTTGATCACGACCGGCTTCCCGTTGGCCGGATCAGCCCCCAGCTCCCGGAGGGGACCGGCTGCCGTGGCCGCCCCACGCCCGCGGGTCTTGGGCTCGGCGTAGATCGCCTCCGCCTCGGCGAGGGTGATGTCGAAGATCTGGTCCTCGCTGGTCAGCGACCGGGAGTCGGTGCCCTTCTTCAGGTACGGGCCGTAGCGGCCGTTCTGTGCCGTGATCTCCTCGCCGTCGGCTGCCACTCCCACCACGCGCGGCAGGCTGAGCAACCTGAGGGCGTCGTCGATGGTGACCGTGTCCACCGACATGGAGGCGAACAGCGAACCGGTGCGGGGCTTCGCCGACTTCGGGGCGTCCTCGGCCAGGACCTCGGTGACGTAGGGACCGTAGCGGCCGTCCTTGGCAACGATCACCAGGCCGGTGGCCGGGTCGGTGCCGACTTCGCGGTCGGCGGCTGCCGGCTGGTCGAGCAGTTCCTTCGCAACCTCGAGGGTCAGGCCGTCGGGCGGCAGGTCCGGGTCGACGTTGGCGCGTCGGCCTTCAGCGTCCTCGACGTAGGTGCCGTAGCGGCCGACGCGGACGTCGATGCCGTCGCCGAGGGCGAACGTGGACAGCTTGCGGGCGTCGATCTCGCCCAGCTCGCTGACCAGCTTCTGCAGGCCCTCGTGCGCCGAACCCTCAGGGCCGAAGTAGAAGTCCTTCAGGACCGAGAGCCGGGCGGCGTTCCCGCCGGCGATCTCGTCGAGGGTGTCCTCCATCTCGGCCGTGAAGGCGTAGTCGACCAGCTTGGCGAAGTGCTCCTCCAGCAGCCGGGTGACCGCGAAGGCCAGCCAGGTCGGCACCAGGGCCGAGCCCTTCTTGAAGACGTAGTCGCGGGAGGTGATGGTGCGGATGATGGCGGCATAGGTGGAGGGCCGGCCGATCTCCAGCTCCTCGAGCTTCGCGACCAGCGACGGCTCGGTATAGCGGGCCGGCGGTCTGGTCTCGTGCGCGACCGCGGTCACCTTCTCGGCGTCGAGGTGCTGGCCGGTGGCCAGCTGGGGCAGCCTCGCCTGGGCGTCGTCGCCGGCAGCCTCGTCGTCGTCAGTGGACTCCACGTAGGCCTTGAGGAAGCCGAGGAAGGTGATCGTTCGACCGGAGGCGCTGAACGCGGCCCGGCCGGACTCGACCACCTCGCCGGTCGCTGCGTCGGTGACTGCGATCCGCTCCGGCAGGGTCGCGCCGATCCGGACGCTGACCGTCTCGCCTTCCGCGTCCTTCATCTGGGAGGCGATGGTGCGCTTCCAGACCAGTTCGTAGAGACGCAGGTGGTCACCGTGCAGGCCGGTCTGCGCCGGGGTCCGGAAGGTCTCACCGGCCGGCCGGATGGCCTCGTGGGCCTCCTGCGCGTTCTTCACCTTGGACGCGAACACCCGGGGTTGATCGGGCAGGAACTGGCCGCCGAAGAGCTGCTTCACCTGGGCCCGGGCCGCCGCCAGCGCAGTGCCGGACAGAGTCACCGAGTCGGTACGCATATAGGTGATGAAACCGCGCTCGTACAGGTCCTGGGCCACCGACATGGTCCGCTGCGCCGAGAACCCGAGCTTGCGACCGGCTTCCTGCTGCAGCGTCGTCGTGCGGAACGGCGGGTACGGCCGGCGGGTGTAGCCCTTCGACTCGACCCCTGCGACGGCGTAGCCGGCTCCGGCCAGTGCGCCGGCGAGGGTCTCCGCCTGCTCCTGGCCGAGTTGCAGCAGGCCGTCGCCGACCAGGTTGCCGGCGGAGTTGAAGTCGCGGCCCTGCGCGATCCGGAGAGTCCCGAACCCGGTAAGCCGTGCGGCGAAGGTGCGCGGTTCGGCGTCCTCGCCGGCGTCCAGCACTGCCTCGATGTCTGCGTAGGCCGCAGCCCGGAAGGCGATCCGTTCCCGTTCGCGATCGACGACGAGCCGGGTGGCCACCGACTGCACGCGGCCGGCCGACAGCTTCGGCATGACCTTCTTCCACAGCACCGGGGAGACCTCGTAGCCGTACAGCCGGTCCAGGATCCGCCGGGTCTCCTGGGCGTCGACCAGGTCGGTGTCGAGCTCTCGGGTGTTGGCCACCGCCTCCAGGATCGCTTCCGGCGTGATCTCGTGGAAGACCATCCGCTTGACCGGGATCTTCGGCTTCAGCTCGTCCAGGAGGTGCCAGGCGATCGCCTCGCCCTCGCGGTCCTCATCAGTGGCCAGCAGGAGTTCGTCCGCTTCCTTCAGCTTGGCCTTGAGGTCGCGGATCGTTGCCTTCTTGTCCGCGGCCACAACGTAGAGCGGCTCGAAGTCGGCCTCGATGTTCACACCGGTCCTTGCCCACTTCTCGGCCTTGTACTTCGCCGGTACCTCGGCTGCGCCGGTGGGCAGGTCGCGTACGTGGCCGCGGCTGGACTCGACCACGTAGCCGGCGCCGAGGAACTTGGCCAGGCTGACCGCCTTGGTCGGCGACTCGACAATGACGAGCCGGCGTATCGATGCGTTGGCCACTTGCTTCTTCCTGGGCGTCGGGGACGATCGGTCGCTCACTCTACTTCGCCGACCGCACCGGCATGGTAATGCCCCGTGTCGCCAAGGCGCCCGGAGGTGCTGGGCGCCGGCCGTCGAACCGGGTGCCCGCTCGCGGAGGTGTCAGGATCCGGGGACACTCCCCACGCCCCCGGATCCTGACGCGTCGCGAGGCCGGATCAGTTCACCGGGCTGCTGCCGAGGGTCACCGTCGCCTGCCTGGCGCTGCCGTTCGGCGCCGTCCACTCGATCGTCACCTGCTGGCCGGGCTCCAGGGCACGGATCACGGTCGCCAGGTTGGTGCTCCTGCGGATCGTGGTGTCCCCCACCCTGGTCAGCCTGCTGCCGGCAGTGACGCCGGCATCATCGGCCGGGCTGCCGCTGACCACCTCGGTGATGGTCTTGCCGGTGCTGCCCTGGTCGGATTCGGCCACCCGGATACCGAGGTAGCCCGCGGGGCCGACCCGGACCGTCCCGGCGTCCTGGCCGGTCTCGATCTGCTCCACGACCTCCAGCGCCGTTGCGATCGGCACTGCATAACTGGTGCGCTCCCGGGTAGAGCCGGCCGTGGTCATGCCCAGCACCTCGTTCTCGGAGTCGAACATCGGGCCTCCGGAGTCGCCGGGGACGGCGCGGGCATTGGTCTCGATCAGGCCGCTGAGGTCCTCAGAACTGCCCCAGGGCGAATCCGAGGAGACGGTGAGGCTCTGGTCGACGGCCGTGACCGAACCGGCGGCCTTGACCAGCTCGCCACCGCCAGAGGCGTTACCGACCGCAGCCACCTGGTCAGCCACAGCGACCGGGTCGGAGTCGACCACGACGGTGGCCAGCCCGCTGGCGTCCTTCAACTGGAGCAGGGCGACGTCCCTCGACTGGTCGAAGCCGAGCACCTCGGCTGTGTAGGTGTTGCCCGTGTCGGCGACCGTCACCGCGATCTTCTCGGTGCCGGCGACGACGTGGTAGTTGGTGAGCACCCTGCCGTCGGCCGTGAGGACCATTCCGGTGCCCGCGGCGATCCCCGAGCCGGTCTCGGCCTCGATCAGGACGACCCCGGCGGACTGGGCTGCGGCCACCGAGTTGCCGGTGGTGCTGCCTCCCTGCCGGTCCTGCGGTTCGGTCTGGGCCGACGGCTGGGTCTCGGGCTGGGTGGTCGTGGTCGCTGCCGGCAAGGCGCCCTGGAGCGTGCGGGCCGCCCAGCTGAGGCCGCCGAAGGCCAGCGCGATCGCTGCGACCATCGCGACCAGGGCCAGTGGCCAGGACTTCCTCGTGGTGACCTGGGTCGGCTGCGGCTGCTGGTAGTACTGGCTCGGCTGGTAGTAGCCGGGGTGCTGCTGGTAGCCGGGCTGCTGGCCGTAACCCTGCTGGCCATAACCCTGCTGGCCGTAACCCTGCTGGCCATAGCCCTGCTGGCCGTAACCCTG
>JADLEH010000213.1 GCA_020846255.1 Propionibacteriaceae bacterium | reverse complement strand
TGCGGCTCGTGGAGGCCGGCGTCCGGTCGGAGATCGGTCAGGTGGAGGAGGCCCTTCGGCTCCTGAAGAACGAGATCGAGGAACTCGGCACCCGCGGCACGAAGGTGGCCAGGGCACGCCTGCGCTACGGCTACGCCGACCTGCTGGAACGCACCGGCGAGGGCGAGCAGGCCGAACGCTGGTTCGACGCAGTGATCCGGCTGGATCCCGAGGACAGCACGGACGCGGCCGATCGGGTCGCAGCGCTGCGCGGGATGGTCATCGAGTACGACGAGACCGAGGACGACTTCGAGGAGTCCGAGGAAGCATCCGAGGCCGACGAGTCAGTCGATCTAGACCCAGCGCCTGAGGAGGTCGTGGCCGCCGAGGGGACCGGGAATCCGGAGGAGACCGCAGAAGCTGCGATCGACCCGATGGATGCGGTCGCCCTTGACGAGACCGACCTCGACCAGACCGGGGAGACCACCGAGCAGTGAGCCGCCTGATCGACGCCTACGACGCCGCGTTCTTCGACCTGGACGGGGTGATCTACCTCGGACCGCTGGCGGTCGAGGGTGCCACGAGCGCGCTCGACGAGGTCCGCCGGCTCGGCAAGACGGTGATGTTCGTCACGAACAACGCGGCCCGTTCGGCGCAGGTGGTCATCGACCAGCTGAACAGCCTCGGGTTCCACGCCGATGACGCGAACGTGCTCACCAGCGCACAGGTGGCGGTCACCCACATCGCCAGGGAACTGCCGGCCGGGGCGAAGGTCCTGGTCAGTGGCAGTGCCAGTCTCGCCGAACTGGTCGAACGGGCCGGGCTGGTGCCGGTGCAGACCGCAGCTGACCAGCCGGACGCGGTCCTGCAGGGCTACGACCCGGCCATGACCTGGCCGCGACTCGATGAGGCTGCCCTGGCCATTCAGGCCGGCGCCCGGTGGTACGCCACCAACGACGACGCCTCGCGGCCCACCGAACGTGGCCTTGTGCCCGGGGCCGGGGGAGCGATCGCCGTGGTCGCCGGCACCGTCGGGGGCCAGCCAACCATCTTCGGCAAGCCGTTCCGGCCGATGCTGACCGAGGCCGTCCGTAGAACCGGAGCCAACCGGCCGATCTTCGTCGGCGACCGGATCGACACCGACATCGTCGGGGCCGCCAGCGCCGACCTCGATTCACTGCTGGTGTTCTCCGGAGCCCACGGCAAGGCCGACCTCGTCGTCACCGGACCGGGGGAACGGCCGACCCACATCGGGGCCGACGTCCGCGCGCTGCTGGCACCCGTCCGATCCGTCGAGGTCGGGCCGGGGAGGGCCAGTTGCCGCGGGCAGATCGCGGAGGCCACCGCCGGGCAGGTGCACCTGCTGTCAACGCCGGCAACCCTCGAGACCCAGCTCGACGCCCTGTGGGCGATCACCCAGCTGGTCTGGAACGACCCGGCCCTGGACTGCGCCAAGGCGCTCGCCGGGCTGGACCAGGTGCGCTGAACCAGCTGCCGGGCCGGTATCCTGCCGGGGCAACCGCAGACAAGGAGACCAACGTGTCCGATTCCGCCAAGTCGACGCCGGCTACCGACCTCGCCCTGGTCGCGGTCTTCGCCGCCCTGATCGCCGCCTTCTCGCTCACCCCCGGGATTCCGATCGCAGGTGGCGTCCCGATCACCCTGCAGACCCTTGCTGTCGTGCTGACCGGCCTCGTGCTCGGGCCCCGGCTCGGTTTCCTTGCCACCCTGCTCTATCTGGCTGTCGGTTTCGCGGGGCTGCCGGTCTTCGCCGGCGGCAGCGCCGGGATCGCCGTGCTCAGCAAGCCGTCGGTCGGCTACCTGCTGGCTTTCCCGGTCGGCGCGGCTGTTGCCGGCTACCTGGCGAAGCTGTTCGCCAACTGGCGGGGGGCCCGGCAGTACCTCGGCTTCTTCCTCGCCGGCCTCGGGGCCTCGCTGGTGATCCACGCCGCCGGGATCCTCGGGTTGATGCTGGTCGCGAAGATGAGCTTCACCGCAGCCTTCGTCGTGGATCTGGCCTTCTGGCCCGGTGACCTGGCCAAGATGTTCGTCGCCGCAGCCATCGCAGTAGCCGTGCACAAGGCCTTCCCGGCCCTGCTGGCCACCCGGCAGCCAGCAACCGCCTGAGTTGATCGAGCTCCGCGGCGCCGCCGTAACCGTCAGCATTCCAGCCTCCGGCAAGGAGCGCCGGCGGGTACTGCTGCAACCGACCAGCATCGAACTGCGCGAACGCAGGGTTGCGGTGATCGGCGCCAACGGTTCGGGCAAGTCAACCCTGCTGCGGCTGCTCAACGGGCTCGTCCTGCCATCGGCGGGCGAGGTCATCGTCGCCGGCCTGGACACCCGCCGCGACGGCCGGGAGGTCCGTCGGCTGGTCGGGTTCGTCTTCACCGACCCGATGGCGCAACTCGTCCTCGCCACGGCTGCCGACGATGTCGAACTGTCGCTGCGGACGCTGATCCCCGACCGGGCCGCCCGCCGGGCCGAGGCGCTCCGGCTGCTGGCCGAGCGGGGCCTGGCCGAGGTGGCCGAGCAGAGCGTCTACGACCTGTCCGGCGGTGAGCGACAACTGGTTGCCCTCACCTCGGTGCTGGCGGCCGGGCCGCGCATCATCGTCGCCGACGAGCCGACCACCCTCCTCGACCTCCGGAACCGGGACCTGGTTCGGGCGGCCATCGCCGGCCTCGAACAGCAGGTGATCCTCGCCACCCACGACCTCGAACTGGCCGCGGAAGCCGAACGCGTCCTGGTGATCGAAGGTGGCCGGCTGATCGCCGACGGTGAGCCGGCCGATGCCATCGCGGCGTACCTGCGACTGGTCCGGCCGTGAACCTGTTCAGCCTCTACGTCCCTGGCAGCACCCCGCTGCACCGGCTCGGCGTCGCCTGGAAGTACCTGTTGCTGCTCGTCCTGACGGTGCCGGCCCTGGTTCTCGCCAATCCGGTGTCCAGCCTCCTGGCGCTCGCGGTCACGCTTGCGCTCCTCGCCAGCTGTCGGACCGGCCTCGGCCACAGCTGGGGCCTGCCGCCGGCCCTCTGGGTGCTGGCGGCAGTGCTGGCCGGCTACCAGTTCCTGGTGGGCCGTCCGGACCTGGCCGTGGTGGTGGCGGTGAACCTGATCACTGCCGTCTACGCCAGCCGGATCCTCACCATGACGACGCCCGGCCCGGTACTGATCGACGCGCTCGTGGCAGCGCTCCGCCCGTTCGCGCGGCTGGGCGTGAAGCCGGACCTCGTCGGGCTCGCGGTCGCGGTCATGGTCCGCTCCGTGCCGTTGCTGCTCGACTCCTTCGACCAGGTGCGCCAGGCTGCGCGGGCAAGAGGCCAGGAGCGGAACCTGTTCCTGCTGGTGACCCCGGTCGTGGTCCGGGCCGTCGGCCAGGCACAGGCCACCGGCGCAGCCCTGGCAGCCCGAGGGCTGGGCGAGTAGCCGGCCTGTAGCATGGCGGCCGTGACGCAGCCCGAACCACCACCTGCAACCGGGGTGCCGGAGATCGACGAAGCCCTCGCCCGGGTGAAACTGGACGGCCCTGTCGCCGACCACCACCAACAGCTCTCCGCAGCCGTCGAGGCGCTGCAGCGGGCCCTGCGTACGCCGCAGCAGTGACTGCCCGTCTCGATCGCGAACTGGTCGAACGCGGGCTGGCCAGGTCGCGGGGTCAGGCGCTCGATGCGATCCGGGACGGCAGGGTGCAGGTCAACGGTGAGGTGGCGACCAAGGCCGCGAGCCCGACCGGACCGGACGACGTCATCGACGTCCTCCGCGGTGACCACTACGTCTCCCGCGCAGCCCACAAGCTGGCCGGTGCCCTTGCCGGCGCCGGCGTCGCCGTGCCGCCACGGGTGCTGGACGCCGGCGCATCGACCGGAGGATTCACCCAGGTACTGCTGGAGGCCGGTGCCGAGGTGGTGTACGCGGTCGATGTGGGTCACGGCCAGCTCGTGCCGGAGCTGCGTGCGGATCCGCGGGTGGTGGTGCGTGAGGGACTCAACCTGCGCGAACTCACCCTCGACGACACCGACGGTGAACCCGTCGACCTCGTGGTCGGCGATGTCTCCTTCATCTCGCTGCGCATGCTGCTGGAGCCGCTCTTCGGCGTCCTGACACCGACCGGTTCCGCCCTGCTGCTGGTCAAGCCGCAGTTCGAGGTGGGTCGCAAGGGTCTCGACAGCCGGGGCGTGGTGCGCGACGCCGGCCGTCGGACCCGCGCCGTCGCAGAGGTGGCAGCGGCCGCCGCTGCCCTCGGACGGCGGGTGGCATGGCAGGCCGAGAGCGGGCTGGCCGGGGAATCGGGAAACGTCGAGTACTTCCTCCACTTGGTGCCCGCCGCACCGGATGTCGTCGGCGCGGGTTAATGTTTGGTCCGTGAACCCCCAGCGTCGACAAGTGGCCGTCACCGTCCACCCCCTGCGTCCGGCGGCCCTCGAAGCCGCGGCGGAGTTCATCACCGGCATCAACGGCCGCGGCATCACCTGCCTCGCCTCCCCCGAGGACCTGGCGGCGCTGGCCGCCCGGGTTCCCGGCTCCGACCTGCAGGACCTGGACGGTGGGGACTGCGAGCTGATGGTGGTCTTCGGCGGCGACGGCAACATCCTGCGCGCGGCCGAGTGGGCATTGCCCAGGCAGGTCCCGGTCCTCGGGGTGAACCTCGGGCACGTGGGCTTCCTTGCAGAACTGGAGTCCTCGCAGGTCGGCTCCCTGATCGAGCACGTCGCCCGTGGCGACTACGAGGTCGAGGAACGGATGACCATCGACACCGTGGTCCGCGCCGAGCGCGGCGGCGACCAGCTGTGGAGTTCGTTCGCCATCAACGAGGTCTCGGTTGAGAAGCTCGCCAGGGAGCGGATGATCGAAGTGCTGGTGCGCATCGACGACCGGCCGCTGTCCCGCTGGGCCACCGACGGCGTACTGGTTGCGACTCCCACCGGCTCCACCGCCTACGCCTTCTCCGCCCACGGCCCGGTGATCTGGCCGGAATTGAGCGCACTGTTGCTGGTCCCGCTGAGCGCCCACGCCCTGTTCGCCCGTCCCCTGGTGTTGAGCGAGCGAACCGTGGTCTCCATCGAGGTGCTGCCCGGCGGGAGCCCCGGCGGGGTGGTGTGGTGTGACGGCAGGCGTACGACCGACGTCACCGGCGGAATGGAGATAGAGGCCCGGGTGGGGGCGCGCAAGCTGCTGCTCGCCCGGACCGGTGAGCAACCGTTCGTCAACCGGCTCGTGCGCAAATTCGGCCTGCCGGTCGACGGGTGGCGCGGCGCAGCGGAGCGGGACGCCGCCCATGCTCGCTGAGCTGCGGATCGCCGATCTCGGCGTGATCGGCGAGGCGACCATCGAGCCCGGTGCGGGCTTCACAGCCGTCACCGGGGAGACTGGTGCCGGCAAGACCATGATCGTGACCGGCCTTGCGCTGCTGGCCGGCGCCAAGGCCGACCCGAAGCTGGTGCGCAACGGCGCCGCAAGGGCACTGGTCGAGGGGCGCTGGCAGGTTGCGGCAGGCACCGCGGAGACCCTGGTCGATCTCGGCGCAGAGACCGAGGACGGCGAGGTCCTGGTGAGCCGGCACGTCGGCACGAACCGCTCCCGGATGGCCATCGGCGGGGCGCAGGTACCACTTGGAACCGGCGGTGCCCTGGTCGGGGAATGGGTCACGATCCACGGCCAGTCGGAGCAGCTCCGGCTGGGCAGCCCGGAGCGGCAGCTCGAGGTACTCGACCGGTACGCCGGCGCGCCCCTGGCGGCCGAGCTGGCCGGCTACCGGGTCGACTACGCCGCCCGCCGGGCCGCCGCAGCCGAACTGGCCGAACTGACCACGCAGTCCCAGGCGAGGGCCCGCGAGCTGGACCTGCTCAGGTTCGGCCTCGACGAGATCGCCAAGGCCGACCCGCAGGCGGGGGAGGACGTTGCGCTCGCCGCCGAGTCCCTCCGGCTCCAGGCCGTCGACGACCTGCGCCTGGCAGCGCACGCCGCGCTGACCGCCCTTGCCGGCGACGACGACGACTTCGAGGCCGCTGACGCCATCGGCCTGGTCGGCGGGGCCCGCAAGGCGCTCGCGCCTGCAGTGGAGAAGGACCCGACCCTGGGCTCGCTGGTCGAGGAGCTCGCCTCGGTGGCGGCCGGGCTCACCGACGTCGCCTCAGAGCTGGCCTCCTACGCCGCTGCCCTCGACGCAGACCCGTTGCGACTGGAGTGGATCGCCGGGCGGCGCAACGAGCTCGCCCACCTCACCCGCAAGTACGGCGAGACGGTCGACGAGGTGCTGGCCTGGGCCGCCGACGCTGCCGTCCGGGTGACCCGGCTGGACGCCGGCGATGCCCGGATCGGTGAGCTGCGCGCCGAGCTCGACGTCCTCGACGAGAGCCTCGCCGCAGCCGCCGGCCGGATCACCACGCTGCGGCAGGCCGCGGCCGCAGAACTGGAGCGCCTGGTGGCCGGGGAACTGGCGGCGCTGGCGATGCCGCGATCAAGGCTGACCTTCGAACTCACCCCATCCGCAGAACTCGGACCCAACGGTGGCGACCAGGTGAACCTGCTGTTCTCGGCCAACCCGGGGAGCTCGCCGGGCCCGCTGGGCAAGGTGGCCTCCGGCGGCGAGCTCAGCCGCGTCCGGTTGGCCCTCGAGGTGGTCCTGGCCACCGAGACCAGCGGTGAGACCTTCGTCTTCGACGAGGTGGACGCCGGCGTCGGTGGCGCCGTCGCCCTGGAGATCGGGCGCCGGCTGGCCCGGCTGGCTGAACGCTGCCAGGTGATCGTCGTCACCCACCTCGCCCAGGTCGCCGTTTTCGCCGACCGGCACTATGTGGTCAGCAAGGCCGACGACGGCTCCATCACCACCAGCGGGGTGCGGCTGGTCGAGGCCGACGAGCGCGTCGAGGTGCTCGCCCGGATGATGGGTGGGCTGGACTCCAGCGATTCCGCGCTCGCGCACGCCCGCGAGCTGCTCGCCTCAGCGGCCGGCTGAGGCTGCGCCGACCGGGAGTAGCGCAGCCGTCGGGCACCACCCGGCTTGTCCAGCGGAGCGTCGCGCTCGCCCGACGGGCCGATTCAACGATAGGTTGGAATCCCGTGGGGAACTCGACTCAGACCAAGCACGTATTCGTAACCGGGGGAGTCGTCTCCTCTCTAGGCAAGGGCTTGACCGCGTCCAGCCTTGGCAGCCTTCTGGTGGCCAGGGGACTGCGGGTCACCATGCAGAAGCTGGACCCGTACCTGAACGTGGATCCCGGCACCATGAACCCGTTCCAGCACGGTGAGGTCTTCGTCACCGAGGACGGCGCCGAGATGGACCTCGACATCGGCCACTACGAGCGCTTCCTCAACGTGTCGCTGAACGCAGAGGCGAACGTGACCACCGGCAAGGTCTACTCCCGGGTCATCGCCAAGGAGCGTCGCGGTGATTTCCTCGGCGACACGGTGCAGGTCATCCCGCACATCACGAACGAGATCAAGGACGAGATGCTGGCCATGGCCGGCGGCGACGTCGACGTCGTGATCCACGAGATCGGCGGCACCGTCGGCGACATCGAGTCGCTGCCGTTCCTCGAGGCCGCCCGGCAGGTGCGTCGCGAGGTGGGCCGGGAGAACGCGTTCTTCCTGCACGTCTCGCTGGTGCCCTACATCGGCCCGAGCGGGGAGCTCAAGACCAAACCGACCCAGCACTCCGTGGCAGCGCTGCGCCAGGTCGGCATCCAGCCCGACGCGATCGTGTGCCGCGCCAGCATGGACGTTCCCACGGCTGTGAAGCGCAAGATCGCGCTGATGTGTGACGTGGACGAGGAAGCCGTTATCTCCTGTCCCGACGCGCCCTCCATCTACGACATCCCGAAGGTCATCCACGCCGAGGGCCTGGACGCCTACGTCGTCCGCCGGCTGGGGGTGTCCTTCCGGGACGTCAACTGGACGAAGTGGGACGACCTCCTGGAGCGGGTGCACAGCCCGAAGGAGCAGGTGACCATCGCCCTGGTCGGCAAGTACATCGACCTCCCGGACGCCTACCTCTCGGTCTCCGAGGCACTCCGGGCCGGCGGCTTCGCCAACTGGGCCAAGGTGAACATCCGCTGGGTGGCCTCGGACAGCTGCGAGACCCAGGCCGGTGCGATCGCGGCCCTCGGCGACGTGGACGGGATCTGCGTCCCCGGCGGCTTCGGCATCCGCGGCGTGGAGGGAAAGCTGGGTGCGCTCAGGTACGCCCGGGAGAACCAGCTGCCGACCCTCGGCCTGTGCCTCGGCCTGCAGTGCATGGTGATCGAGGCTGCCCGCAACCTGCTGGGGCTCGCTGACGCCGCGTCCACGGAGTTCGAGCCGGAGACCCACGCCCCGGTGATCGCGACGATGGCCGAACAGGTCGAGATCGTCTCCGGCCAGGGTGACATGGGGGCGAGCATGCGGCTGGGCGCCTACCCGGCCGACCTGGTGCCCGGCTCGCTGGTCGCCCAGCGCTACGGCACCACCCGGGTCAGCGAGCGGCACCGCCACCGCTACGAGGTCAACAACGCCTACCGCGACGACCTCGCAGCCAAGGGCCTGCAGATCTCTGGCACCAGCCCGGACGGGAACCTGGTCGAGTTCGTCGAACTCGACCGCGCCCAGCATCCCTACTACGTCGGCACCCAGGCCCACCCGGAGCTGAAGTCACGCCCCACCCAGCCGCACCCGCTGTTCGTCGGCCTGATCGAGGCAGCTGTGAAGCGCAAGCTGTCCGCCCGGCTCCCGGACGTCGAGGCCTGAAGGACATGGTCAGGGAGCTGACCCGGCCGGAGGTCGCCGACCGGCCGATGGTCTGGCCGGTGGCCGGCCACGTCGTGCTGGGCCACGGCCGGATCTCCGACTTCGTCAACGACACCGTGGTCACGCCCGACGGCAGCAGGATGGAGCGGCAGTACACCCTCCACCCCGGGGCGGTCGGCGTGATCGCCCTGGACGCTGACGACCGCGTGGCCGTCGTCCGCCAGTACCGGCATCCGGTCGGCTTCCAGCTGGTCGAGCCGCCGGCCGGGCTCCTCGACACCGACGGCGAGACCTGGCTGGCCGCCGCCCAGCGGGAGCTCGCCGAGGAGGTCGGCCTGCAAGCCGACAGCTGGCAGGTCCTGGTCGACCTGTTCACAACGCCGGGGGCCAACCAGGAGTCGTTGCGGATCTACCTCGCGCGCGACCTTGCCGACACCGACGCCCCGGACGGCTTCGTCGCCGATCACGAGGAGGCCGACATGGAGGTCTGCTGGGCCGCCCGCGCCGACCTGGTCGACGCCGTCCTTGCCGGCCGGCTGCAGAATCCGACCATGGTCGCCGGCATCCTCGCCCTCGAGGTGGCCCGGTTGTCGGGCCGGCTCGATGACCTGCGAGCAGCCGACGCCGCCTGGCCTGCGCGGGCCGTCCGCGAGGCCCATGACCGATCGTTGGCAAGGCTGGATGGCCAGTCCGGTTGAGAAGCTGGTCCGCAGCTACCTGGACCACCTGACCGTTGAGCGCGGCGCCTCACCCAACACCGTGGCCGCCTACCGGCGCGACCTCGCCAAGTACGTGGCGTTCCTTGCCGGACGTGGCATCACGGCGCTGGACGCCGTCACCGAGACCGATGTGTCCGACTTCCTCGCGGCCCTGCAGTCGCCGGCGACCGGACGGGCGCTCTCGGTTGCCAGCGCCACCCGCTGCCTGATCGCCGTCAGGTCGCTGCACGCGTTCGCAGCCCTCGAAGGGCTCACCCCGGAGAACCCGGCCACAGGGGTGCACCCGCCGAAGACCGGGCGCCGGCTGCCGAAGGCCCTGGACATCGGGCAGGTGCAGAACCTGCTCGACACCCCCGACACCGGAACGGCAACGGGTCTGCGCGATGCAGCCCTGCTGGAACTGCTCTACGGGACGGGTGGGCGGATCTCCGAACTCCTCGATCTCGATGTCGACGACCTCTCCGGTCTGCTCGCCGATCCGGAGGCCGGGCTGCGGCTGTTCGGCAAGGGCCGCAAGGAGCGACTCGTGCCGGTCGGCTCCTACGCGCGCCGGGCCGTTGACGCCTGGCTGGTTCGGGGTCGTCCGCAGTTCGCTGGGGCTGCCGTCCGGCCCAGCCCGGCCCTGTTCCTGAACAGTCGCGGCGGGCGGCTGAGCCGGCAGAGCGCCTGGGGCGTGGTGCAGAAGGCGGCAGGCGCCGCGCAGCTGGGGGTGGAGGTCTCGCCGCACACCCTCCGGCACAGTTTCGCCACCCACCTGCTCGACGGCGGCGCGGACGTCCGGGTGGTGCAGGAGCTGCTCGGCCATGCCTCGGTCACCACGACCCAGATCTACACGCTGGTCACGGCTGAACACCTGCGCGAGGTCTTCCTGGCTGCGCACCCGAGGGCCCGCTGACCTGATCGGCGCGTCCGTGCAGACTTGTCGACATTTGGGGCCTAGGGTGTCGGCGTGACCAATACCGACGCCCCGGCCCTGATCGAACCTGAACCGATGATCGGTGCCGGCGAGATCGGGCCCACCGGCCGGCCGATGCCGGACCTGCCGGCGCCGGTTCCGCCGGACCCGAACCGCCCGAAGCGGGCGCTGATCATCGCCATGTGCAACCAGAAGGGCGGGGTCGGGAAGACCACCACGACCATCAACCTGGGCGCGGCCCTCGCCGAGACCGGGCGCAAGGTGCTGCTGGTCGACTTCGACCCGCAGGGATCGTTGTCGGTCGGGCTGGGGGTCAGCCCGCACACCCTCGACCAGAGCATCTATGACCTGCTCCTGAACAAGCACACCGCCGTCGACCGGGTGATCACCCACACCGTCGTCGACGGGCTCGACCTGTTGCCGTCCAACATCGACCTGTCGGCAGCCGAAGTGCAGCTGGTCTCCGAAGTGGCCCGGGAACAGACCCTCAAGCGGGTGCTCACCAGGGTCCGGCACAGCTACGACATCATCCTGATCGACTGTGCCCCATCGCTGGGCCTGCTCACCGTGAACGCCCTGACCGCAGCCGACAAGGTGCTGATGCCCCTGGAGTGCGAGTTCTTCGCCCTGCGCGGGATCGCGATGCTCACCGACACCATCGACAAGGTGCAGGACCGGCTCAACCCGGAGCTGGAGATCCTCGGCATCCTCGGGACCATGTTCGACGCACGCACCCTGCACAGTCGCGAGGTCCTGGAGCGGGTCGTCGAAGCCTTCGGCGACACCGTCTTCCACTCAGTGATCCGGCGCACCATCAAGTTCCCGGAGACCCAGGTCGCCGGGGAGCCGATCACGACCTACGCCCCCTCCTCCGGTGGCTCGCTGTCCTACCGGCTGCTCGCCCGGGAGGTGCTGGCCAGATGCCCAGGCGCGTAGGCCTGCCCGGCGCCTCGGAGCTGTTCCGGGAGACCACCGGCCCGGTGGATGCCCCCGGGCCGGACGAGGGGTCAGCCGGTCCGCTGTCCAGCGGACGGATCCGGCACGACGAGAAGATCACCGTCTACGTCAGCAGCGACGAGTTGCTGGCCCTCGAGCAGGCCCGGCTGACCCTGCGGGCGAAGCACCGAATGGCTGTCGACCGTGGCCGGATCGTCCGGATCGCAATCGGGCTCGCCATGGCTGACCTGGCCGCTCGCGGGGCCGATTCCGACCTGGTCCGCGGACTCGGCGAGCCGTGAGCCCGCTGCAAGCAGCCGAAGCCGAGTTCAACGTCCACCTGAGCAACTTCACCGGGCCGTTCGACCTGCTGTTGCAGCTGATCTCCAAGCACAAGCTGGACGTCACCGAGGTGGCGTTGTCGCAGGTGACCGACGAGTTCGTTGCCCACATCAAGCTGGCGACCGCGGAGAAAGGCCCCAGCTGGTGGGACCTCGACCAGACCAGTTCGTTCATCGTCGTGGCCGCGACCCTGCTCGACCTGAAGGCCGCCCGGCTGCTGCCGCAGGGGGAGGTCGACGACCCGGAGGACCTGGCGCTGCTCGAGGCGAGGGACCTGCTGTTCGCCCGCCTGCTGCAGTACCGGGCGTTCAAGCAGGTCAGCGCCTGGCTGGCAGAGACCCTCGGCACCCAGGGACGGCGCCATGCGCGTCCGGGTGGTCTCGAGGAACGGTTCGCGAAGCTGCTGCCCGACGTGGTGCTGGACGGGTTCGCCGACGTCATCGCCGTGATGGCCGGGCGGGCGCTGACGCCCCGGGCCGAGCCGCAGGTATCGTTGACCCACCTGCACGCGCCGCTGGTGAGCGTGCGCGAACAGGCCGATCTGCTGGTTCGCCGGCTCCGCGCCCACAGTTCGCTCAGCTTCCGGGCCCTCACCGATGACGCCGCCGACCGGCTGGTGGTGGTGGCGAGGTTCCTGGCCCTGCTGGAGCTCTTCCGGGAGGGGGCGGTCAACTTCGAGCAGCTGACCCCGCTGGGCGAGCTCACCGTCCGCTGGCTCGGCGCCGAGGTGGACGCCGACCGGATCGGCGCAGAATTCGACGAGACCCCACAACCACAGGAGAACGAGGAATGAGCGAGATCTCCGGAGCGGTGGAAGCCCTGCTGCTGATGGCCACCGAACCTGTCCCGGCCGACGAACTTGCCGAGGCAGTGGACGCACCGGTCGCAGAGGTGGAGGAGTGCCTGGCCGGGCTCGCCGAGTTCTACGACAGCACCGGTCGCGGCTTCGAGCTGCGCCGGGTCGGTGCCGGCTGGCGTTACTACACCCGCGACGAGCACGCTGAGGTGATCGGCCGGTGGCTCCTCGAGGGCCAGCGGGGCACCCTCAGCCAGGCGGCGCTGGAAACGCTCGCCGTCGTCGCCTACCTGCAGCCGATCTCGCGGGGCCGGGTATCGGCCGTTCGTGGGGTCAACGTCGACGGGGTCATCCGCACCCTTGCCACCAGGGACCTGATCGAGGAGGTGGGGCGGGACCCGGAGACCGGGGCGCGGCTGTTCGCCACCACCAGCTACTTCCTGGAGCGGATGGGCCTGAACACCCTCGACCAGTTGCCGCCACTGGCACCGCACCTGCCCGACGCCGCAGCCCTCGAGGCTGAGCTGATCGGGCTCGCCGACTCCGGACCCGCCGGCGCCACTGCCACCGAAGGAGCACCGGAATGAACGAACCACCCGATCCCAAGCTGAACACCGACGGCATCCGTCTGCAGAAGGTGCTGGCCCAGGCCGGCGTCGCGTCCAGACGGGCAGCGGAGGACCTGATCTTCCGTGGTCGGGTCGAGGTGAACGGTTCGGTCGTCACCGAGCAGGGCCGCCGCGTCGACCCCGCCCACGACGTGATCCGGGTGGACGGTGCCCGGATCCCGCCGCAGGCCCAGCACCAGTACGTCGTCCTGAACAAGCCGCGCGGCGTGGTCTCCACGATGGAGGACCCGCACGGGCGGCCGGCGCTGCAGGAGATCGTCAGCACCCACACCAGCGAGCGCCTGTTCCACGTCGGCCGGCTCGACGCCGAGACCG
>JADLEH010000212.1 GCA_020846255.1 Propionibacteriaceae bacterium | reverse complement strand
CGCCCCGACCGGTGGCGTCGGCGACCCAGTCGGTGATCCGCTGCGCCGCCGCTGCGTCGATCACCGGGCCCACCTGCACCTCCGGGTCGGTCGGATCGCCGTTGCGCAGTCCTTCCAGCGCGGTCACGAGCTCGGCCGTGAACGCCTCGGCGATCGAGGAGTGCACCAGCACCCGCTGCACGCCGATGCAGGACTGCCCGGCCTGGTAGCAGCCGAACAGCCCGATCCGTGCTGCGGCTGCCTTCAGGTCCGGCCAGTCCGGTTCGACGATCACTGCCGCGTCGCCGCCCAGTTCGGTGATCACGTGCTTGTGGGGGGCTGCGGCCCGCAGCTTCTCGCCGACAGCGTCCGAGCCGGTCAGCGAGATGACCGGGAGCCGCGGGTCGGCCACCAGCGGGTCCATCTCCGCGTGCCCGATGGTCAGGACCGACAGCATCCGCGGCGGCAGGGCGGTCTCAGCAACGATCTCGGCGAGCACCAGCGCGGCCAACGGGGTCTTCAGTGCCGGCTTCACCAGCACCGGGGCGCCGACGGCGATCGCCGGCGCCACCTTGTGGGCAACCAGGTTCAGCGGGAAGTTGAACGGGGTGATCGCCAGCACCGGCCCGCGCGGGAAGCGGCGCACGACGGCCAGCCGTCCGGTCTGGGCAGGTTCGGTGTCCAGGCGCATCAGGTCGCCGGCGAAACGGCGGGCCTCCTCTGCGGCCCACCGGAAGGTCGAGACCGCCCGCGCGACCTCCGACTTCGCCCACATCGCCGGCTTGCCGTTCTCAGCCGTGATCAGTGCCGCGAGCTCATCGCTGCGTTCGGCCAGCCGGGCACTGATGTGGTCGAGCGCAGCTGCCCGGACGTGGGCCGGCAGTGCCTGCGCCTCGGCGCGGACCGCCGTCAGGTCGGCCACCGCCTGCTCCGCCTGGGCCGCGGTGGGACGCGACACCTCCGCGACGAGGCTGCCGTCATAGGGCGACCGGACCTCGAAGCTCCCCTCACCGAGCGTCGGCACACCGGAAAGGTAGAACGGGCGGATCATGGCGTCTCTCCTCACATCGTGTTGCCGCTATTCGACCACCTCGGCGACGCCCTTGCCAGCCTTCCCGGACGGCGCCCCCCGGTATCCGGGTCTGCGGCCGGGAGTGCTAGCGTTGGGGTCAGACAGGGGAGCGCCACCGGCGCTGAGAGTGCGGGCTGCCGCAGACCCTCGAACCTGATCCGGTTAGCACCGGCGTAGGGAGTCGGGAGATTTCTCCCCGGGGCGTGCCCCGGGCCCTCCGAGCTTCTTGGAGGAAAACGCATGTCAATCCGAATCGCTGCGGCCGCGACCGTGGCAGCGCTCGTCCTTGCCGGCTGTGCCGGCACGGCAACACCAGGCGCCACGCCGGCCAGCCCGGCTGTCCCGACCGAGAGCAAGTCGCTCACGGTGATCACCCACGACTCCTTCGCCCTCGACGAGGCGACGATCGCCGGGTTCAGGGCGGCCAGCGGCTACGACGTGAAGTTCGTGGCTCCCGGCGACGTCGGCACCGTCGTGAACCAGCTCGTCCTCACCAAGGACGCCCCCCTGGGGGACGTGGTGTTCGGCATCGACAACACCTTCGCCGGTCGCGCGATCTCCGAGGGCGTGGTGACCCCCTACGCCCCTGCGACGCTCCCGGCCAGCGCAGCCGAGCTGGCCGCCGACGACAAGTCCTCCCTCACCCCCGTCGACTTCGGGGACGTGTGCCTGAACGCGGACACCGGCTGGTTCCGGGCAAGGAAGCTCGCCGTCCCGGAGTCCCTGGACGACCTGGTGAAGCCGGAGTACGCCAACCTGCTCGTGGTCTCCAGCCCGGCCTCCTCCTCCCCGGGCCTCGCCTTCCTCGCCGCGACCGTCGGCGCCAAGGGCGACCCCGGCTACCTCGACTACTGGAAGGCCCTCAAGGCCAACGGGGTGAAGGTGGTGAAGGGCTGGACCGAGGCCTACACCGTCGAGTTCTCCGGCTCCTCCGGCAAGGGCGACCGGCCCCTGGTGCTGTCCTACGCCTCTTCGCCGGCGTACGAGCCGGACACCGAGGCCCTCACCCGCACCTGCTTCCGGCAGGTCGAGTACGCCGGCGTGATCACCGGCAGCCAGAACGAGGTCGGGGCACGCAAGTTCATCGACTTCCTGCTGTCTGCAGAAGTGCAGGCCCAGATCCCCGAGCAGATGTACATGTACCCGGTGGACGACCAGGTCGAGCTGCCCAGCGACTGGCGCGAGCACGCCGTCGTGGTGGACGCCCCGATCCGGGTGCCGATCGACCAGCTGGCCGCCGGCCGCGACGGCTGGATCAAGGCGTGGACGGCCGCGGTCATCGGGTGACCCTCGCCGGCGCCGGCTCCAGGGCCGGGGTGGGGGGTCGTCCGGTCGCGTGGGCCGTCGCAGCCGTCGTCCCGGTCGTCTTCCTCTGCATCTTCTTCGTCTGGCCGGTTGCGGCCCTGGTGGTGCGCGGCTTCGTCGACGACACCGGGTTCACGACCGCAGGGGTGCAGCAGGTGCTGACGGCGCCCCGGACCTGGCGCATCGTCGGGCAGACCATCGGCCAGGCCGTCGTCGGCACGGTGGTGGCCATCCTGCTGGGGCTGCCTGCGGCGCACCTGCTCTATCGCCGCAGGTTCCCGGGACGCCGGTTGGTGCGGGCACTGGTGAGCGTCCCGTTCGTGCTGCCGACCGTTGTGGTCGGGGTGGCTTTCCAGTCGCTGCTTGCCCCGCACGGGCCGCTGGGGTTCCTGGGGCT
>JADLEH010000211.1 GCA_020846255.1 Propionibacteriaceae bacterium | reverse complement strand
GCTGCCGTGGACCGGGCTGCGGCGAGGCAGGCGGGGTGCACGTCCGCCTCGGCGATGACGGGGGTGGTCAGCAGCCCGACGCGCAGCCTGGCCGGCTCCCGGCGACAGGCCTCGAGGAAGCTGCCACCGGGCGCTGCCACCTGGTAGGTCTCCCCCACCCCGTGGCCGGCGAGCACGTCGAGGGCCAGGCCGGTGTCGGCAACGGTCCGGCTGAGCACGCCGTCGATGGCCAACCCGGGACCGGGCTCGCGCCAGCTTCCGGCGCTGATCCGGCCACGGCTGGCCTTCAGGCCGACCAGGCCGCAGGCGGAGGCGGGGATGCGGATGGAGCCGCCGCCGTCGGAGGCGTGGGCGATCGGCGCCAGGCCGGTGGCAACGGCTGCTGCTGCGCCGCCGCTGGAGCCCCCGGCCGACCTGGCCAGGTCCCACGGCGTCCGGGCGGGCGGTAGGCCGTCCGGTTCGGTGTAGCAGGGCAGCCCGAACTCCGGGGTCGTGGTCTTGCCGGTGAGCACCGTCCCGGCGGCCCGGAACCAGCCCACGATGTCGTCGTCGACAGTCGCGATGTTCCCGGCCAGCGCAGCGCTCCCGGCCTCGTGGCCGATGCCGGCGACCGGGTTGAGGTCCTTGACGGGGCAGGGCACGCCGAGCAGCGGCGCCGTGATCTCGCCGCGTTCCACCGCTGCGTCAACCGCTGCAGCCTGGCTGAGGGCCAGTTCCGGGGTGAGGCGGGCGAAGGCTCCGACGACCGGGCCGAGGCGCTCCGAGCGCTCGAGGTGCGCCTCGGCCACCGTTACGGCGCTGATCGCGCCGCTCCGGACGGCCGCTGCGGTGTCCTGGGCGGTGCAGGTGGTGTGCTCCATCAATGCTTGATCTTGCCAGGCTCCAGGGTGCCGGCGATGGTCGGCTGGAAATCCTCGCCCAGCTGTTTCACCGCGAGCCTGCCGACCAGTTGCTGCTCGGTGGTGACCCGCTCCGACCTGGCCCGGCCGATGAAGGTGATCGTCCAGTGCAGCAGCGTCGTGATCCGGTTCTTGAACCCGACGACATAGATCAGGTGCACGAACAGCCAGGCGAACCAGGCCGGGAATCCGCTGAGCCTCAGCTTGCCCATCCTGGCGACAGCGCCGAACCGGCTGATGACCGCCATCGAACCCTTGTCGTGGTACTTGAACTCGGCCGGGGGTTGGTGTCCGGCCACCTCCGCCTTGATCCGCTCAGCTGCGAAGCGCCCGCCCTGAATGGCCACCTGGGCCACGCCGGGCAGGTTCTTCAGGGCGATCATGTCGCCGACGACGAAGACCTCCGGGTGGCCGGGGAGGGTGAGGTCGTCGTTCACCTGCACGCGTCCGGCCCGGTCGACGCCAGCCCCGGTCTGCTCGGCCAGCGTCCGGCCGAGCGGGCTCGCCTGCACCCCGGCCGCCCACACCTTGCAGGAGGCGGCGATCCGCTGGGTGCTGCCGTCGGAGTACTTCACGTCCAGCCCGGTGGCATCGACGTTCGTCACCAGGGCGCCCAGCCGGACCTCCACCCCGTTGCGCTCGAGTTCCTTCCTTGCGGCCGCGGACAGTTCGGGCCCGAAGGGCGGCAGGACGGCGTCCGCGCCGTCGAGCAGCAGCACCCTGGCGCTGGTGGTGTCGATCCGCCGGAAGCTCTTCCGCAACGTGTGCTGGGTGAGCTCAGCGATCTGCCCGGCCATCTCCACCCCGGTCGGCCCCGCCCCGACCACGACGAAGGTGAGCAGCCGGCGCCGCTCGTCCGCATCCTCGGTCAGTTCGGCCATCTCCAGCGAGCCGAAGATCCTGGCCCGCAACTCCAGCGCGTCGTCGATGGTCTTCATGCCGGGGGCGAACGTGGCGAAGTGGTCGTTGCCGAAGTAGGACTGCCCGGCGCCGCCGGCGACGATCAGGTAGTCGTACCTGTACGCGACCGTCTTGGACAGCTTCTCCGCCACCACGGTCCGGCTGTCCAGGTTGATCCGCGTCACCTCGGCGAGGAAGACGGTGGCGTTGGCCTGGTTGCGCAGGATGTCCCGGGTGGCCGGGGCGATCTCGCCGGTGGAGAGGATGCCGGTGGCGACCTGGTAGAGCAGCGGCTGGAACAGGTGGGCGACGGTCTTCGAGACCAGGGTCACGTCGACTTCTGCCTTGGCCAGGGCCTGGGCCGCGAACAGCCCGCCGAACCCCGAACCGATGATCACTACCTGTGGACGGGCCATGGCTGACCTCCGTTCTAGCGATTGCTACCCGGAACTGGAGCCACCCTAACCCGGTCAGGAGGATCGCGAAATGACCCCGTCGCAGAGGGCGGCGAGCGCCTGCTTGGCCGGACCCTCCGGGAGCGGGGCGAGGTGGCCACGGGCAACCTCGGCCCTGCGGTGGATTTCCGCACGCGCCTCGGTCATCGCCGGGTGCTCCCGCATCAGGCCGAGCGCCTCGGAGAGGTCGTCGTCAGCGCTGAGGTCGGCGTCCAGCAGCGCCAGCAGGCGCGCGTCCGAGGGTTCGGTGGAGCGGCGGGCGAGCAGGATCGGCAGGGTCGGCACGCCGGCGCGCAGGTCGGTACCGGGGGTCTTGCCGGAGGAGTCGCTGGCGATGTCGATGATGTCGTCGCTGAGCTGGAACACCACCCCGATTTCCTCACCGTAGGCAGCCAGCGCACCGAGGACCTCCGGTGAGGCCCCGGCGACCATGCCCCCGAAGATGGCCGAGGCCGCGATCAGCGAGCCGGTCTTGTCCGCCAGCACCCGCAGGTAGTGGGCGAGCAGGTCCTCACCCTCGGCCGGGCCGCGGGTCTCCGCGATCTGCCCCTGCACCAGGCGGGCGAAGGTGCCGGCCTGCAGAGTGACGTAGTCGGTGCCGAGGGTGGCGACGATCGAGCTGGCGCGGGAGAACAGGAAGTCCCCGACCAGGATCGCAACGGTGTTGTCCCAGCGGTGGTTGGCGCTGGGGGCGCCGCGGCGGAGCTGGGCTTCGTCCATGACGTCGTCGTGGTACAGGCTGGCGACGTGGGTCAACTCCATCACCAGGGCCGCGCGGATCAGCGCGTCCTCGTCCACCTCTTCGCTCAGCAGGGCTGCGAGCACCACCAGGAGGGGCCGGAACCGCTTCCCGCCCGCGCTGATGGTGTGCTGGGCCGCCTCGGTGACGAAGTCGGTGTCCGCGGCAGCCGACTCGGCCAGCCGCTCCTCGATCCGCTCCAGCAGCTCGGTGACCCGCTCGGTGAACTCCTGGTCCAATTCGCCGACGAGGTCTACTGGCTGGTTGGCGACGGACACGCCCGCCAGCATAGCCTCAGCGAAGGAAAGTGCTCGCCGAGGTCACCAGGTCGAGCAGCGGCCCCGGGAACAGTCCGAGGTACGCCGAGGCGAGAGCGCCGAGTCCGATGGGCACCCAGGTCATCCCGCTCGCCCGGCCGATGCTGACGCCGACCGCCGGCTCGGCGAAGAACATCAGCACGATCACGCGCAGGTAGACGTAGGCGGCCACAAGGCTGAAGGCGACGGCGGCAAGGACGAGCCAGGAGTAGCCGCCGCGCCAGGCTGCGGAGAAGACCGCCCACTTGCCGATGAACCCACCGGTCAGCGGGATGCCGGCGAAGCTGAGCATCAGCACGGCGAAGATGCCGGCCAGCAGCGGGTTCTTCCGGCCCAGGCCGGCCCAGCCGGAGATGGCGTGCACCTCGCCGGCCGGGTCGCGGACCATCGTGATGATCGCGAATGCCGCCACCGTGGCGAAGCCGTAGGCGATCAGGTAGAACAGGATCGATCCGAAGCTGTTCACCTGGCCCGACGTGGCCACCGTTGCGCCGACGATCGCGACCAGGATGAACCCGGCGTGCGAGATCGAGCTGTAGGCGAGCAGGCGCTTGATGTCGGTCTGCGTCAGGGCGACCACGACGCCGAGGGCCATGGTGAGCACGGCGACGGTGGCCAGCAGCGGTTGCCAGCTCCACCGTTCGGCGCCGAACGCGACATAGAAGACGCGGACGGTGGCGCCGACGGCCGCCAGCTTGGTGCAGATCGCCATGAACCCGGTCACCGGGGTCGGGGCGCCGACGTAGACGTCCGGCACCCAGTTGTGGAACGGCACGACGCCGATCTTGAACAGCAGCCCGATCGCCATCAGGGCCATGCCGGTGTAGAGCAGGCCGCTCCCGTAGACCGGGTCGAGGATCGCGTCGTTGATGGCGCTGAGCTGGAACGAGCCGGAGAAGCCGTAGACCAGCGCCACTCCGAACAGGAAGAACGCCGACGACAGCGCGCCGAGCAGGAAGTACTTCAGCGCTGCCTCCTGGCTGAGCAGGCGGCGCTTGCGGGCCATCCCGGACAGCAGGTACAGCGGCAGCGACATCACCTCGAGCGCGACGAAGGCCGTGAGCAGGTCGTTGGCCGCGACGAAGACCATCATCCCGGCGAGGGAGAACATGGCCAGCGGGAAGACCTCGCTGTGCTCGTGGTGCGCCGCGATCGCTTCTGCCTCCGCCGGGCTGCCCGGGACCGAAGCAGCGGAGGCGGCGAAGGCCGTGGCGCCGTTGTTGAGGTCGCGCTCGGAGAACACCAGCAGGCTCAACAGCCCGAAGACGAGCAGCGAGCCCCACATCAGGTAGGTCGGCCCGTCGAGGCTGATCGAACCCATGGCCATCAGGCCCATGCTGTCGGCCGGCAGGCGCCAGCTGAGCACGAGGAGGACGAAGGCTGCGGCGACCGCGACCTCGAACAGCACGACCTGGGC
>JADLEH010000210.1 GCA_020846255.1 Propionibacteriaceae bacterium | reverse complement strand
TGGCCCGCATGGAGAGGCCGCTGCCGTCGACGACCCGCATGCCGTCGGCCCACAACCCCCGTCCCGACAGCCAGGTCTTGAGGGCCGCGGCGGCACCGGCGAAGCTGCCGGGCTCGCCGGCGGCGATGGCCAGCTGCCGGGCGATCACCTCGGCTGCGAGGTTGTCACTGACCTTCAGGGTGCGGCGGACGACGGTGGCGAGGGACGCCGATTCCACGCTGGCCAGCTGGGTCGCTCCGGCGGGCGCCTCGGTCGCAACGACGCCGGAGACCTTGATCCCGGCCGCCTCGAGCCGCTTCGCGAACGCCCGGGCTGCCGTCCGGGCCGGGGACGGGTCGGCCTGCCAGCGATTGAACCGGCCCTCGCCGATCAGCAGGGGGCTGACCCTGGCGACCCAGCTCCGCCACCTGGGCTTCCAGTCCCGGTTGAAGTCCGGACCGCTGAACCGCGACGTGTCGTATCCCAGCCGGATCCGCTTCACCCCGGCTGCTGCGAGCGCTGCGGCTGTCGCCCGGGCCAGTGCCTGCAGCGATGCCGGTTTGGTCGCCGACTTCGACTGCTTGTCCGTGAGCAGCGGATCGCCGCCGCCGACCAGCACCACCTGCCTGCCCGATCCCACGACACTGGTGACGAACCGGTGGTCGGCGCCCAGGGTGTCCAGGGCGGCCATCGAGGTCAGTACCTTCATGGTGGAGGCCGGGGCCAGCGGCTGGTCGGCCCGCCGGGCGGTGAGGCTGGTCCCGTCGCCAGCGAGCACAGCGATGCCGCTCGTCCCGATGCCGCTGCGCGACACCGCGCCCACCTTCCGCGCCACCTTCGACGGGTCGGGCAGGACGCTCTCGGTGGGTGTCGGGCTCGGGGCGACCGCGCTCACGGTGACGTCGGCGGGGGCCGGGACGGGGCTGGTCGGGGTGGCGCCGGCCACCGTGCAGCCGGCCAGCAGGGCCGCCGTGAGCAGGCCGAGCAGCCGTCGGGGACCGCTCGACGGGCAGGAAAGCCACCTTGCTCGGTCGGCGGCTAGCGATAGGCTCGGCTCAGACATACCGATCCCATGATGACAGGTAGGCCCAGATGACTCCGACGGATCGCCCTTCGTTCGCACGTCCGAAAATCCAGCCCAGCCTGCGTTTCGACGTCACCATCGAGATCCCCAAGGGCACCAAGAACAAGTACGAGATGGATCACCACACCGGTCGGATCCGCCTGGACCGGACGCTGTTCACCTCCACCCAGTACCCGAACGACTACGGCTTCATCGAGGGCACCCTCGGCCAGGACGGCGACCCGCTGGACGCCATGGTGCTGGTGCCGGAACCCACCTTCCCCGGCGCCCTGATCGAGTGCCGGGCGATCGGCATGTTCCGGATGACCGACGAGATGGGCGGTGACGACAAGGTGCTGTGCATCCCGGTCGCCGACCAGCGCCAGGGAAACGTCAAGGAACTGACCGACCTGCACAACCTGATGCTGCTGGAGATCGAGCACTTCTTCAGCGTCTACAAGGACCTCGAGCCCGGCAAGTCGGTCGAGGGCGCGGTCTGGGTGGGCCATGCCGAGGCCGAGATGGAGATCCGGGCGAGCTGGGAACGGGCACGTGGCACTTCGTACGAGAACGAGTTCACCCGGGAGTGATCCCGGGGATCTAGATGGCGACCCGGGGCGAACCGAAGGCACACCGGCTTTACCTGATGCGCCACGCGGAGGCGTCCAGCACCGGCACCGACTGGCGTGACCTCACCCGGGAGCTGACCCCGAAGGGCCGGACCCAGGCCCGTGAGGTCGGCGAGCTGCTCAGCCGGCAACGGATCGAGCTGGTGCTGTCGTCCTCTGCCGCCCGGGCCCGCCAGACCACCGAGCTGCTCGGCCTGCAGGCTCCGATCAGGTACCTCGACCGGCTCTACAACGCCGGGTCCCGCCAGCTGATGGCCGAATTGACCGGCGTGCCCGACCAGGTGAAGACCGTACTGATCGTCGGTCACGCCCCCGGCATCCCGGCCCTGGCCGGGAACCTCGCCGACCGGCTGCGCTCGAGCCCGGAAGCGCTGGACCTGATCCGCTACAACTACCCCCCGGCCACCCTCGTGGGCCTGGAGTTCTACGACGGCTGGTCGGCGCTGGCCGAGGCCCGGCTGTTCACCGCTCGCCACGCCTGAACCGCCGCTCCACCCACGCCCGCCCCTCCCCGCGTTGCGGGCAGGGGCCAGGGAGGAGCTGGGGTGATCAGGAGGAGGCGGTCGCTGCCGGCAGGGGCGAGTGGTATTGGTTCTCCGCCTCGACGAACTCCTTGACCTGGGCGGAGACGGCAAGCGTGCCACCGTCGGAGAAGTGCAGGTTCAGCTCCACCCGGTCACCGACCTCGAATTCCCGCCGAAGCTTCATCAGCATGATGTGGAAGCCCCCGGGGGTGAGGTGTGACTGGCTCCCGGCCGGCACGGGGATGCCGTCCTTGGTCTCCTGCATGACCATCTTGCCGCTCTGCATCACCATCTCGTGCAGCTGCACAACTCCGGCGCCGGCGCAGTCGGCCGAGGTCAGCCGCAGGTCCGCGTCGCCGGGGTTGACGATCGTCATGAAGGCTGAGGTCTTGCTGAGGTCCTTGGCCCTGGTCGTCGTGCGGATCCAGGCACCCTCGACGGACAGCTGCGCCTCGGCAATGGCCGCTGCCGGTGCACTGGTGACCTTGGGTGCGCAGCCGGTGAGGGCGCCCGACAGCAGCAGCGATGCCAGCACCGCGATCAACCTGCGCATCCATCCACCTTCACTCGTCCGGGCCATTCTGGCCCACCCGGCCCGCTCGTGGGCCGCTCC
>JADLEH010000209.1 GCA_020846255.1 Propionibacteriaceae bacterium | reverse complement strand
CTCGCGCAGCGAGACCAGGGCCATCTCTGCTGCCGCGAACACCCCGCCGATGACGATGAAGAGGAAGATCAGCAGGATGTCGCCGACGATCGGACTCATATGGTTCCTCTCCGACTGGGGCACACACTCTACGGCCCGCGGGTCCCGGGTCGTGACTCCACCACCGGCTGGCCGAACCCGGAGCGCGTCCGCAAGGCCACCCGGCAGGACGCGCTGGTAGCCTCGACTGCCGTGACGTCCCCTGGCTTCGCTGCGGCCGAACTGCGCACCGCACCCGCCTGCGCAGCCTCCTGCCTGCCGGGCGGCACGACCGATCGCAGGGGGAATCCCATTCGGACCGGCGCCGGGCTGCTGCTTCGCCGGGACCACGGATGACCGCCGTCGCCGGACCGTGGTCGCGGCGGCTCAGCCGCTCCTTCCGAGCCCGTGCGACCGGGCTCCTCGGCCCGCTGCTCACCCTGCTCTCGCTGCCGTGGCGGCTGCTCCCCCTGCGTCGCGACAGCGTGGTCTTCATCGCCTTCGGCGGCGGCGGACGGCACGAGTTCTCCTGCAACCCGAAGTACGTGCTGCTGGCCCTCCAGCAGGCCGCAGCCGGGCTCGACCTGGCCTGGGTCGTCGAGGACCCGGCGCAGTACCCCGAACTCGTCCAGCGGGGCGTGCGGGTCCTCAAGCACGGGACGCCGGCCGCGGTCCGCCACCTGCTGACGACGAGCGTGGTGGTCTCCAACGGCGCCTACCTGATGTGGTTCCCGTTCCGGCGCAACCAGTACGTGATCAACACCTGGCATGCCGGCGGCGCCTACAAGCGGCTTCCCGGTGACGATCCCGGTGCGGACCCACGGTTGCGTCGCAAGCTCGCCCACAGCTCCCGGGTGACCAGCCTCTTCGTCTCCAGCTGCCGGCGGTTCACAACCGACGAGATCAGGCGGGCCTTCGGCTACCGGGGGGAGGTCGCCGAGATCGGGCTCCCCCGCAACGACATCCTGCTGACCGACGACCGCGAAGAACTGGACGCACGGACCGCGACGTCCCTCGGCCTCCCGGCAGGCGCGAGGACGGTGCTCGTGGCGCCGACGCTGCGGGAGGGAGCCCTGGCCGAACCGCTTGACCACGCCGGCTTGACCGCTGCCCTCGCGCAGCGGTTCGGTGGTGAATGGTGGGTGCTGTACCGGGCGCACAAGCTGAGCTCGTCCGCGCTCCCGCCGCGGGACGGCGGCGGCTGGCTGGACGTGGGTGACTACCCGGACATGCAGGAGCTGCTCAGTCTCGCCGAGGTCCTGGTCACCGACTACTCGTCGACGATCTGGGACTTCTCCCTGACCGGCAAGCCCTGCTTCCTCTACCTGCCCGATCTCGAGGCGGTGCGCCGGCACCCCGGCTTCTATGTCGATCCGTCCGCCTGGGGCCTCCCGCTGGCGGAGACCAACGCCGCACTGCAAAGCTCGATCCTTGACTGGGATCCCGACCGGTACCGCGAGCAGGTGCTGACCCACCACCGGGAGCTGGGTTCGGTGGAGACCGGCCGGGCCGCCCAGATCGTCGCGCAGCGCATCCTCGAGGCTCTCGCCCGGCCGGAGGCGTAACCGGGCCTCTGGCGCGACGCTCGCGTCGATATGATCACTCGACCACGCGTGTGCGTCCGAGGGAGCATTGTGAAGAACCGTCCAGATGTCGACGCCCGGACCGGAGCGGTGCAGCGGCCTCCTCGCAGACTGCTCAACCGTCCGGGCGTCGGCGTCGTGGCCGGTCAACTGGTCAAGGCCCTGCGGGAGCTGGCGCCGTCCGCCCTTGACGCGGCCGCCGTGCTCCTGATCGTGCTGTTGTTGCTGCGCGAGTCGTCCCGTCCGGCCGGACTGGTACTCGCCGTGCTGCTGACCGTGGCGCAGTGGTGGGTCATCCGGCGCGGCGCCACGAATCCGGATCACGCGCAGCGCGCCGTCCTGCTCGGCGCGCTCGTGGTCAGCACCTGGCCGGCGACCGAACCCGGCTGGACACGCTTCCTGGCCGTCGCGGCCCTGGTCGCGACCGGGCTGGCCGATCCGGCGGTGGCCTGGCTGGCCCGCCAGAAGGTGGGTGCCTGGCACCTGCCGGGCTTCGCCATGCCGCGGCGCAGCGACACCGTCTCGCCACTGTTCGACGCCGCGTGCGCGCTGACTGTACTGCTCGCCCTCACGGGGCTCGGCCTGCCGGCCTACATCTTCGAGCTCGGGACCCTGGTCGGGGTGATCACGGGGGGCGCATTGTCACTCCGTGCGATGTGGGCCGCCCGCAGGCAGGACCGGGTCGGCAGCATCGTGGCAGCCCTCACCCCGTACGCTCCCCGGTTCGCGATCCTGTTCAGCGGCAGGCGGGAGGCCGGCTACCAGATCTCGATGTGGCTGCCCTACCTCGAGCGCACCGGCGAGCACTACGTCCTGATCGTGCGCGAGCGGAATTTCGTCCCGGTCGCCCTCGGGCTCACCACCGCCCCGGTCCTCTACGTCGGCCGCCCCGAGATCCTGGACCGCCTGCTGGTCGAGGAGATCGGTGCGGTGTTCTACGTCAACAACGAGGCGAAGAACGCCCAGGGCGTCCGCTTCCGTGGCCCCACGCACGTGCACCTCGGCCATGGCGACAGCGAGAAGCCGCCCAGCTACCAGACCACCACGGCGATGTTCGACGAGATCTTCGTTGCCGGCCAGGCCGGAATCGATCGTTTCGCGGCGCACGGGGTGCTGGTGCCGGTCGAGAAGTTCCGGATCGTCGGTCGCCCTCAACTGGAACGGGTCGAGCCCGCCAGGGACCCCGTGCCGCAGCCACCGACCGTGCTCTATGCCCCGACCTGGCGCGGCGGCCTTGCGGACATGAGCTTCGGCTCGCTGAAGTACGGCGCCGACATCGTCTCCGGCCTGCTCCGCCGCGGGGTGGTCGTGGCGTTCCGTCCGCACCCCTACTCCTTCCGGGACGCCGAGTCGCGCGTTTTCATCCAGCAGATCGACGGGCTGCTTGAGGGGGCAGGGGCGCAGCACCTCACGTCGCGGCGCACCAACCAGCTCGACATCCTCGACTGCCTCAATGCTGCGGACGCCCTGGTCACCGACGTATCGAGCGTCGCCTCGGACTTCCTGCACTCGGGCAAGCCGTTGGCGATCACGGATACCGGCGTGGTTGACGGCCCCCTTGCCGACACCTTTCCGATCGCTCGGGCTGCTTACGTCCTGCGCCCGGACAGCGACCTCGACGAGGTGCTCGCGCAGATGCTTGGCGACGATCCGCTCTGCGGCGAGCGGCAGCGGATGCGCCGCTACTACCTCGGCGAAGACGTGTCCGACCCGGCCGAAGCCTTCCGCCAGGCCGTGAAATCGGCCATCGAGCGCGGCACCGGGACCGGGCGCGCCAGCCGCGGCCCCCGGACCCCGGAAGCCGCCGGCTGAGGTTCAGACCACCCGCGAGCGGTCAACGGTCGTGGTTGCGCCGGTCAACCAGCCCTTGATGAAACCGGCCCCCCAGCCCAGGTGCATGGTGGCGAGGACGACGACGTTGAGCAGCCGGTCCACGGCCCCGCTCCCACCGAGTCGGGTCACCCCGACGGCGGTGACGCCGGCCAGGTACCCGAGGGCGGGGACGTGCGCGAACGCCCAGCCCGGGCCGCGGGCGACCCCGACCGCCTGGAGCAGTCCGACCAGGACGCTGATCGCCACCAGCAACGCGACAGCCGGCGGCGGGAGGTAGCGCCAGGGCGTGGAGGCATGGCGCCGCACGAGGTGCCCGCGCCACACCCCGGTGGCGTACATCTGGCGGCGCAGCGCGTCCCAGTTGTCACGTGGCCAGTAGGTGACCCGCAGCTTCGGCGTGAACAGCACCCGGTGGCCGGCCGCCCGGATGCGGTGGTTCAGCTCCCAGTCCTCCGCGCGGCGCAGGGTCTCGTCGTAGTAGCCGACCTCTTCGAGCACTTCGCGGCGGAACACGCCGAGGTAGGCCGAGTCGGAGTCGATCTCGTCCTCGCCGTGGTGCCACGACCCGCCACCGAGCCCGAAGGGCGAGTTGTAGCCGCGGGCCACGGCACGCTGGAACCGGCCGCGCCCCTTGGCCTCCATGACGCCTCCGACGTTCGCAGCGCCAGTGCGCCGCAGGATCTCGACAGCTGCAGCGGTGTACCCGGCGGGCAGTTCAGCGTGCGCGTCCACCCTGACCACGACCGGGAACCGGCTGGCCCGGATGGCCAGGTTCAGTCCGATCGGGATGTCGTTGCGCGGGTTGGCCACCAGTCGCACGCGAGGGTCGGCGGCGGCCAGCTCCGCGGCGACGGTGTCGGTGCCGTCGCTGGAGGCGCCGAGGGCCAGCAGCAGCTCCTGCTCCCCCGGGTAATCCTGGCTGAGCACGGCCCGCACCGCTTCGGCCAGGTGCGCCGCCTCGTTCAGCACCGGCATCACGTAGGAGACCGGCGGGTTCTCGGGTAGTGGTTCGAGGTCTGGGCGCGTCCTTGCTGCCGGGCCGGAAGTCACGCCGTCATTGTGGCAGACAAACATCGAGGGCCAGCCAAGCTGTCGAGGGCCAGCCCCCAGGGGCTGGTCCTCGACGCGAAGGCTGGCCCTCGGCGTTGTGGACGGGTGCGGGTCAGGCGAGTTTGGCCGCCAGGTTGTTGTCGAGGGCCGCGAGGAAGGCCTCAGTGGTCAGCCACTCCTGGTCGGGACCGACGAGCAGGGCCAGGTCCTTGGTCATCAATCCGGACTCGACGGTCTCGATGCAGACCTGCTCGAGGGTCTCGGCGAAGGCGGTGACCTCGGGGGTGCCGTCCAGCTTGCCGCGGTGCTTCAGGCCGCCGGTCCAGGCGAAGATCGAGGCGATCGGGTTCGTCGAGGTGGGCAAGCCCCGCTGGTGCATCCGGTAGTGCCGGGTGACGGTGCCATGGGCGGCTTCTGCCTCGACGGTCCTGCCGTCGGGGGTCATGAGCACGGACGTCATCAGGCCCAGCGAGCCGAAGCCCTGCGCGACGGTGTCGGACTGGACGTCGCCGTCGTAGTTCTTGCAGGCCCAGACGTAGCCACCCTCCCACTTCATGGCGGACGCGACCATGTCGTCGATCAGCCGGTGCTCGTAGGTGAGCCCCTTCGCGGCGTAGTCGGCGGCGAACTCGGCCTCGAACACGCTGGCGAAGATGTCCTTGAACGCGCCGTCGTAGGCCTTGAGGATCGTGTTCTTCGTGGACAGGTACACGGGGTAGTTCCGCATCAGCCCGTAGCTGAAGGACGCGCGTGCGAAGTCCTCGATGCTCTTGTTGAAGTTGTACATCCCCATCGCGACACCACCGTCGTCGCCGTAGTTGGCGACGACGTGCTGGATCGGCTCGGATCCGTCCGCAGGGGTGAAGGTGATGGTCAGCTGGCCGGCGCCGGGCACCTTGAAGTTGGTGGCCTTGTACTGGTCGCCGTGGGCGTGGCGGCCGATCACGATCGGCTTGGTCCAGCCCGGGACCAGCCGCGGGATGTTGGAGATGATGATCGGCTCCCGGAAGACCACCCCGCCGAGGATGTTGCGGATGGTGCCGTTCGGCGAGACCCACATCTTCTTCAGGCCGAACTCCTCCACGCGGGCCTCGTCCGGGGTGATGGTGGCGCACTTCACGCCGACGCCGTGCTTCTTGATGGCGTTCGCCGAGTCGATGGTGATCTGGTCGTTGGTGGCGTCCCGGCTCTCGATGCTGAGGTCGTAGTACTCGAGGTCCACGTCGAGGTAGGGGTGGATCAGGCGCTCCTTGATGAACTGCCAGATGATCCGGGTCATCTCGTCCCCGTCGAGTTCGACCACCGTGCCGACGACCTTGATCTTCGCCATCCCGCAGAGCCTCCTGTGTTTGCGATAGTGCCCAAAACATACCGTGGCGGGGCGGGACGCTACCCTTTCAGCCGTGATCGACTCGACCCACTGGCTGCTGACCCTTTCCTGCGACGACCGTCCCGGGATCGTGCACCAGGTGACGGGTGCGATCGTCGAGGCCCACGGGAACATCACCGAGCTGCAGCAGTTCACCTCCACCGAGTCGGGCCGGTTCTTCATGCGGGTGCAGGTGCAGTCGGGCTTCGACCGGTCGCGCTTCGAGCGGGCGTTCGCAGCGATCGCGGACGGCCTAGGCGCGAACTGGAACCTCGACTACGTCGGACGCCGCCGCCGCACCCTCATCCTCGCCAGCAAGGCCGGCCACTGCGTCAACGACCTGCTCTTCCGCCAGCGCTCCGGCTACCTGGCGATCTCGCTGCCGCTGATCATCGCCAACCACCCCGACCTGGGCGACCTGGCCCGCTTCTACGGCGTCCCGTTCGAGCACCACCCGGTGACTCCCGACACCAGGGCTGAGGTGGAGAAGCACATCCTGGACGTGGTCGCGGAGCACGACATCGAGCTGGTGGTACTGGCCCGCTACATGCAGATCCTCTCCCCCGGGCTGTGCGAGGCCCTCGCCGGCAAGGCGATCAACATCCACCACTCGTTCCTGCCCGGTTTCAAGGGGGCCAATCCCTACCGCCAGGCGCACTCCCGCGGAGTGAAGCTGATCGGGGCGACCGCGCACTTCGTCACCTCAGACCTCGACGAGGGCCCGATCATCGAGCAGAACGTCCGCCGCGTCGACCACACCATGGAGGTGCAGCAACTCATGGCGATGGGTCAGGAGCAGGAGAGCCGGACCCTCACCGAAGCCGTGAAGCTGTTCGCGGAGCACCGCGTGCTGCTCGACGGCGACCGGACGGTCATCTTCAGCTGATGATCTCCGGGCCGGACGCGTTGCCGGCCCCGACGTCGATCGGATCGGGCTCGAGCTCGACGCCGGCGTAGTGCAGCACCCCGTCCAGTTCGACAAGGCTCCAGTCGCCCGGGGCGCCGTCGATGACGACCAGGCCGGTGTTGTTCAGGTGCCCGTTGTCGAGGGCCTCGGCGAAGCCGGGCACCCGGGCAGAGGCCCAGACCCGCAGGGCCGCGCCGTGGCTGACGGCCATGGCGGCGGCGTGGCCGTCGGCGGCGATCCGACCGATCGCGTCGTCGAACCGCTCGAAGAACTCGGTGGCGCTCTCCCCGCCCGGGATCCGGGCGGCCAGGTCACCCTCGTGCCACTTCAGCAGCGTGGTGATGTAGCGGGCGGAGTCGGGGGAGAGCTCGTCCTCGCCTGCCGAGACCTCCCGCAGCCCGGCCAGGATCTCCAGTTCCAGGCCGCGGGCCCTGGCCAACGGCCGGGCGGTCTGCTGGGTGCGGACCAGGGTGGAGGTGTAGACCGCATCGATGGGCTGGTCGGCGAGGCGGTCGACCAGTTCCTGGGCCTGGCTCAGCCCGGTCTCGTCCAGGTCGGCTCCGGGAGCTGCCGTGTCGAGCAGGAACCCGACATTGGATGAGGTGCGGCCGTGGCGAACGAGGATCAAACGCATGGTTCGAGCATAGATAGCTCGCGCCACCCCGCCCGACCTCGTCCGTCGCCGGTCAGGCCGGGAGCACCGGCCCGACCGGGACGGAGTACTGGGTCTTCGTCACGTAGCCGACGAGGCGGGCGGTCACCCGAACCTTGATCAGCTTCCCCAGGTCGGCCGACTTCAGCTTGTAGGTGGGGAGCGTGGCATTGCTGATCGCCGAGGTGCCCCGGTACCACTGGTACTTGAAGGTCGCCGCCGGACTGTGCTCACCGGGGACGGCCGTCAGCACAACATCCACCTGCGGGGTGCCCGTGATGACGGGCGCATCCGCCACGTCGAACGGGACCTTCAGCACGTAGCCGGTCTTGGCCGAGTAGGCCGTCTTCGTGTTGTACCCGACCTGCCTGCCGATCGCCTTCACCTTCAGCCGGTAGCCGGCGTCGGTGCCCTGGGCCTGGTAGCTCGCGTTGGTCGCACCGACGATCTTGTAGGACCGTCCGGAGGAGGAGACCTTGTACCACTGGTAGGTCAGCTCAACGACGCCCGGCTTCCAGGCCGGCGTGGTAGCGGTCACCGTCTGGTTGACCTTCGGGGTCTTCACGTCCAGCGTGGGCGCGTAGGCGGTCAGGTTTCCCTTGACCACGGTCGAGGTCCTTGCCGAGGTCTTCGACACAGCCGCCCGCCCGGCGGCTGAACCGGTGACCCTCACCGAGAGTCGATGCCCGAGGTCGTCGGGCTCCACCTTGTAGCTGGCAGCAGTTGCGCCGTAGATGCCCGTCGAATCACGGAACCACTGGTACTCCAGGGTGACCGTGCTGGGCTTCCAGGTGCCCGGGATCACCTTGATCGTCCGGCCGACGGCCGGGTGGGTGCTGGAGAGGGTGGGTGTCGGTCCGGTCACCTTGGCGAGCGTGCCCGCCTTCACCTGGACTGATCCGGTGACGCCGGTTGTCCCGTCGGCCTGGATCAGGTTGGTTCCGGTGTCCCTCGACTGCGCGAGCAGCTCCCAGGTGTAGGTGCCGACGACAACGCCGGCCGTGTTCGTCCAGACGATCCGCAGCGAGCCGTCGGCAGCTTCGGGCAGGTCGGCCCGCCACACATCCGCCCCGCTCGAATCCCTGATCACCAGCACGCCGCCGCTCCGCAGCGCCTTGGAGGCGTCGAGTTGCAGGCTCCACGGCTGTCCCTGGGCAACGGTCGCAGGTGCCAGGGTGCCGAGCACCCGCGGCGCGGACGGGGTGACCAGGTCGTCGAGGCTGGCCGTGTGGAGTTCGGTGCCGGTGGTCCAGGCAACGTTGTGCGAGCCGTCGGTGGCCACAGAGGTCGGGTCCTTGGCCACCGGGCCGTCCTGGTCGTGCAGGAAGTTCCAGGCCACGAGCTCCGGCCTGTCGGTGTCCGGGTCATTGGGAGAGACCAGGGCGAAGCCGTCCCCGATCGCCAGTGGCTTCCCGGCGTGCTGGTAGCAGTTGTCCGGGTCCTGGTAGTCCAGCACCACCGTCGACGCTTCGTCTGCACCAGCGGCCAGGACCCACTTGCCCCACAGGCCGACTGGCCGCAGGCCGGTTTCGGCACAGCCGGCATCGAGGTCGAAGGCGACCGCGGCCTTGCCGGGAACGGCCAGGTCGACGACCTGGTACTGACCGGCCCCGGCGCCCGCCTTGAGCGCGAGGGAGCCGAAGAGCGCCAGCACTG
>JADLEH010000208.1 GCA_020846255.1 Propionibacteriaceae bacterium | reverse complement strand
GTGGCAGCTTCCTCGAGGCCTGTCGCCGGGAGCCGGCCAGGCTGCGCGTCGGGCTGCTGACCACCCCCGTCATCGCCGAGGCGGACGTGCACCCCGCCTGCCTCGCCGCAGCCCGGTCCACGGCAGCAGCCCTCGCCGCCCTCGGCCACGACGTCGACGAGGCGCCGGTCCCGTTCGGGGTGGAGCGGTGGCAGGCGTTCACGGCGCTGTGGTCGGTCGGGGCGGCAAGCATCCCGCTGCCGCCGGAGGCCGAGCCGCTGCTGCGTCCGCTCACCCGCTGGCTGCGGGAGCAGGGCCGCAGCACCAGCGGTGTCGAGTACGCGAGAGCACTGGCCGCCGTGCAGCGGTTGACCGTGGACGTGGCCCTGGCCTGGAACGCCTTCGACGTGATCCTCACCCCAACCCTCGCGCAGCCGCCGGCACCGGTCGGTGCGCTCCGCGACGACGATGACCCGGCAGCCGACTTCGCCGCCCAGACCCGGTTCACGCCCTGGACCAGCGTCTACAACCTCTGCGGACGTCCAGCTGTCTCCCTGCCGCTGCACACTGCCGAAGTCGACGGACGCGTCCTGCCGATCGGCGTGATGCTCGGCGGGCGGCTGGGTGCGGAGGAGACCCTGTTGAGCCTTTCCGCGCAGCTGGAGGCAGCGGTGGGCTGGACCCACCCGTTCGTTGACTCCGACCCGGAGTAGCCGAAGCTACCGCTGGAACCTGTCAGGGGTGCCGTCCGCGTCGTCGTCGGCCAGTTCGGCGAGTTCGACGGCGCGGTAGTGCCGGTTGCGGGAGCCCAGCAGGACGGCGGCCAGCCCGGCGGCGAGCAGGGAGGCGGTGAGGATGGCCACCTTGCCGATGTCGTCGTTGGGCGTGCCGAGGCCGAAGCTCAGCTCGCTGACCAGCAGCGAGACGGTGAAGCCGATGCCACCGAGCACGGCGATGCCGAACACGTCCACCCAGCCGAGGTCGGCATCCAGGTGGGCGTGCCGCAGCCGGGTGACCAGCCAGGTGGCTCCGGAGATGCCGATGGCCTTGCCGGCCACCAGGCCGAGGATGACGCCCAGCCCGATCGGGCTGGAGACCGCAGCGGTGAAGCCGTCAAGCCCGCCGATCGCCACCCCGGCGGAGAAGAAGGCGAACACCGGCACAGCCACTCCGGCCGAGAACGGCCGGACCCGGTGCTCGAGGGTTTCGGCGAGGCCGTGCGCCGCGTCATCCCCAGGTGCCGGGCGGACCGGCACGCCGAAGGCGAGCAGGACGCCGGCAACGGTCGCGTGGACGCCGGAGGCGTACGTGAGCGCCCAGGCGACCACGGCCAGCGGGATGAGCACCAGCCAGGGCGCCCACCAGCGCCGGGAGAAGAGCCGCTGGAAACGGGTGGCGAGCACTGCGAACGCCGCGATCGGCACCAGTGCCGCCAACAGCAGCAGTGGCTCCAGGTCGCGGGTGTAGAAGAAGGCGATGATCGTGATCGCGATCAGGTCGTCGGCCACGGCGAGGGTCAGCAGGAAGGTGCGCAGCGCCGCCGGCAGGTGGGAGCCGATCACGGCCAGCACGGCGAGGGCGAACGCGATGTCGGTTGCGGCCGGGATCGCCCAGCCGGCCCTGGCCTGGGGGTCGGCGAAGGTGAAGAGCACGAAGATCAGGGCAGGCACGGCCACCCCGCCAATGGCTGCTACCACCGGGACCAGGGCTGTCTGCGGGTCCCGGAGGTCACCGACCACGAACTCCCGCTTGAGCTCGAGGCCGACCAGGAAGAAGAACACCGCCAGCAGGCCGTCGGCGGCCCAGTGCCCCAGGGACAGGTCGAGGTGGAGGCCGAGGACGTCGCCGCCCAGGTGGGTGTCCCGAAGGCCGAAGTAGAACTCCGGGGCCAGGTTGGCCGCCAGCATCGCCGCCGCAGCGGCGATCAGCAGCAGGACGCCGCCCACCGACTCCCTGCGGAGGATGCCCTGGACACGGACGAACTCGGTGTAGGCCCCGCGGGCGAGGGTGACCGGAACGGGCCGGTTGCTCACCAGATCTTCACCCGCTCCTCCGGAGCGAGCCACGCTGCGTCCGACTCGGTCACCCCGAACGCGTCGTAGAAGGCCGGCAGGTTGCGCACGACCTGGTTGCACCGGAACTCCTCCGGCGAGTGCGGGTCGGTCGCGATCTGCTGGCGCAGGGCCTCGTCCCGCCGCTTGGTCTGCCAGGTGCGCGCCCAGGCCAGGAACAGCCGCTGGGCAGCCGGTATGCCGTCGACCGGGTCGGGATCGGCGTCGCCGACAGCGAGCCGCCAGGCGTCGTGGGCGATCGTCAGGCCGCCGAGGTCGCCGATGTTCTCACCGACGGTCAGCTCGCCGTTGACCCGGAGGTCGGGCAGCTGGACCGGGGCGAGGGCTGAGTACTGGGCGATCAGGGCCTTGGTACGGGCGTTGAAGGCCTCCCGGTCGGCTTCGGTCCACCAGTCCCGGAGCCGGCCGTCGCCGTCACAGGTGGAGCCCTGGTCGTCGAAGCCGTGGCCGATCTCATGGCCGATCACCGCGCCGATCGCCCCGTAGTTCACAGCGTCGTCGGCCTCGGCGTCGAAGAAGGGTGGCTGCAGGATGGCTGCGGGGAAGACGATCTCGTTGCGCAGCGGGTGGTAGTAGGCGTTGACGGTCTGGGGTGTCATCAGCCACTCGTGCTTGCGGATCGGACCGCCCAGCTTGCCCAGCTCGTCAGCGGTGTGGAACTCGGCTGCCCGCAGCACGTTCCCGATCAGGTCGTCGGGCTCGATCTTCAGGGCCGAGTAGTCCAGCCACTTCTCGGGATAGCCGATCTTGGGGGTGAACCGGTCCAGCTTGGCCAGAGCCTCGGCCCGGGTGGGTTCGGTCATCCAGTCCAGTTCGGTGATCGAGTGCCGGTAGGCCACCAGCAGGTTGGCGACGAGCTCGTCCATCCGGTGCTTCGCGGCCGGCGGGAAGTGGCGCTCGACATAGAGCTTGCCGACGGCCTCCCCGAGGGTGCGCTCCACCAGGGCGATCCCGCGGCGCCAGCGCTCCCGCTGCTGGGGAATCCCCTGGAGCACCGTGCCGTAGAAGTCGAAGTTCGCCTGCGCGAGCGGCTCGGGCAGGTAGGGGGCGAGGGACGCAACGAGTGACCAGCGGCACCAGTCCTTCCACTCCTCGAGCCGGCCGGGGACCAGGAGCTCGGCCATCTCGGTGAGGAAGGACGGCTGCGCGACGATGATGGTGTCCAGCGCGGGGACCCCGGCGGCGGCCAGCAGGCGTGACCACGCCACCCCGGACGCGTCGAGCTCTGCCGGCGTCGTCGGGTTGTACATGGCCCGCATGTCGCGGGTGCGCACCTTGTCCCAGTGGTGGGACGCGACTTCCTTCTCCAGTTCGACGATGAGCGGCCCGGCGCTCGTGGTCACGCCGGCCATGGTGAGCAGGCGGGTGACCAGCCCGGTGTACTCCGCGAGGATCTGGGCGTGCTGCTCCAGCCGGTAGTACTCCTCATCCGGGAGCCGGATCCCGCTCTGGCCGGCGAACAGCGCGTAGCGGGACGGCTCGCCCGGGTCGGCGTCCACCTCAAGGCCGATCGGGGCGCCGGTGCCGCGACGCAGGCTGGCCCCGAAGTAGTCGAGGAGGTCGTCCACTGTGCCGATCGCATCGATCTCGGCCAGCAGTGGCACGAGCGGGTCGACACCGCGGGCCGCCACCTTCTCGGTGTCCATGAAGCTGCCGAACAGGTGCTCGACCAGCGCTGCCTCGGTTCCGGGATCGGAACCCGAGAGGCCGGTGACGATCTCGCGGATGGCGCGCTCCGATGCGTTGCGCAGGTCGATGAAGGAACCGGCTGCGTGTTCGTCCGCCGGGATCTCCACCTCGGCCAGCCAGCGGCCGTTCACGTGTCGGAAGAGGTCGTCCTGGGCGCGGACGGATGGGTCTAGTTCGAAAACAGTCACGAGCGAAAGGCTAGCGCCTGCCCACGACGGTGCCGGGAGGGTCGATGCCCTCGAGTGAGACGAGCTCGAGACCGAGGTCGCGGATCTTCGCCAGCAGGCCGTGCAGCTGGGCCTGGTCTGCGACCGGCCCGCTCAGGCCGGTCGTGCCGTCGTCGTCGCGGGTGAGGGTCAGGCCGTCGAACCAGGGCTCCCAGCGGGCGTCCAGCCGTCCGGCGACCCGGATCAGGTAGGCAGCCGGGGGCTGCCGCTGCTCTGCCGCGGTCATGGCGTCCGCGCAGCGTTCGCCGGGTGCCGGCGCCGGCGTCCGGAGCCGGCCCGGCCGCGGCGGATGGCGGCTTCGGCGACGGCGAGGTTGATGACCCAGGCCGCACCCATGGCCAGGTCGTGGACGGGCACGCCCCCGGGGAAGGTCGCAGCGACGGCACCGGTGAGGACCTGGGTGCCGGCGCCGAGCGCGAGGGCGTAGGCCCGGGTCATCCACGCCCGGTGGGACGGGACGTCGCCGCGTCGGATGGCGACGACCCCGAGCACCAGGCCGGCAGCCATCCCCGAGCCGGCGAGCAGCCGGAACGCGAACAGGAGCGGGCCGGTCCCCGGCTGTCGGGGGTAGGCGAGGGTCATCCACAGGCCGGAGGCAGCGACCGCGAGGCCGAGCGCAACCAGCAGCCGACCGGCCGCACGGTGCCAGCCCGGACGGCGCCGCCGCAGCCGGGCCGAGAACTGGAAGGCCCCGAGGACGGCGTAGGGGATGACGGCGGCGATGTGCACGATGACGGGTAGCGGGGAGGCCGCGATGCCCGGGTGCGCCGGCATCACCGCCGGGCCGCCGAACAGCTCGCCGAGCCGCAACGAGCCGGTGACGGCCGGCACCAGGCTGAGGGCCACCAGGGCGAAGGGCACCCACCGGGCCGGGGCGGCCCGATGGGTGGTGCTACCGGTCCCCGGACGCCGGCCGGCTTCAGCGAGGCGGCCGGTGCGGGGGCGACGACGGACTGGTTGCGTTCCCGGCGCCACAGTGATGAGCCCAGCGCGATCAGGGCAAGGCCGGTCGGAACCGCGAACAGTCGCTGGTTGACCATCGGGAGCAGCGGGATCGCTGCGGCGAGCGGGGTGGCGACGGCGAGCAGGATCGAGGCCCAGCGGGCCAGGACCCGGGCGCGGAACAGGGCGATCCCGAAGACCAGGCCGCCGGCCATGTAGGTGAGGCCGCCCAGCAGGTTGAGGCTCGACATGGCGCCGACGTCACCGACGGCGGCGCCGCCGCCCATCACGGCGAGGAGGTCGCTGACGTAGCCGGGTGCGCTCTGGGCGAGGGCCGGGAGCACGGCGACCCCGACGACCTGGCTGGCGAACATGATGAGGAAACCGGCGCCGAGGATCAGGTAGCCGACCAGCCCGAGGACACCGTTGCGCCGCACCTGCGACAGGTACATGCCGGTGATCCCGATCAGCGCGAGGACCGAGAGGGCGAGTTTCATGCCCTCGCGGATCGCCCATTCCGTGGTGGTGACGATCGCGAGGTCCAGGGGTGGGTGGTTGATCTGGACTGCGATGAACAGCAGGCCAGCTGCGACGGCAGCGAGGCCGGCAGCTCGAGTGAGGCTGGTGGTCGTGATGGTCATGTTGGCTCCCTGGTTCGAGGTCCGGTTGGTGCTTCGAACGTAGGGACGGACCGGGTGAGCCGGCATCACCCACCGATGTGATCGACTGGGTGATCCGCCGATTCCCGCTCGGCTACATCAGGCCGAGTTCGCGCGCCCGGTGCACCGCAGCCCGGCGGGAGGTGACCTCGAGCTTGGTGAAGATGTGCTTGGTGTGGGTGCGCAGCGTGTTGTGCGAGACGAACAGCCGGCGGGCGATCTCGGGACCGCTCAGTCCGCTGTCCAGCAGCCGCAGCACCTGCAGCTCCCGGTCGGTGAGGGCGTCGGCGGCCGGGAGCCCACCGGGCATCCGCGCCGGGGGCGCACCGGCCCCGGGATCGCGGGCGAGCGCCAGCAGCCGGCGGATGTCCACGAGGCTGCCCTCGCGTCCGGAGGCCGCAGCGGCCTCCTCGAGGCGACCCAGCAGCCGGGCGGCAGCTCCGAGGGTGTCCGGCCGGTGCTGCGCGAGCAG